>CAUJKA010000079.1 GCA_963204965.1 Planctomycetota bacterium
ATTGTTCCAACGGAGACCGCGACGATCGTACAACTGGTAAAGCGTGTCAGCCCCTGCCGCATTGATGACAGCTAGTCGAGGAATCTTGTCGAGCAGCCCGAGGCAATGTAGTTCAGAGAATGCCTTTCCAAATGCGCTTGAGTTACCGAGGTTGCCACCGGGAACAACAATCCAATCGGGGACTTCCCAACGCAGCGCTTCGAGAACCCGGTACATCACCGTCTTCTGACCTTCCAGTCGAAACGGATTGATACTGTTGACCAAGTAGATTCCCAGATCCTTGGAAACCTCTTTGACTCGAACCATGGCGTCATCAAAGTCGCCAGCGATTTGAACGGTCAGAGCTCCGTACTCCAACGCTTGCGAGAGCTTGCCATAAGAGATCTTGCCACTGCCAATGAAGATTACCGCCTTCATTAGGCTGGTCACTGAACTGTACATTGCCAGCGAGGCGCTGGTATTTCCGGTCGACGCACATGCGGCTCGCCGAGCACCGGTCATGTGAGCGTGGGTAAAGGCGGCGCACATTCCGTTGTCTTTGAATGAGCCGCTGGGGTTCATGCCCTCGTACTGTAGATACAGATTTCCCGAATCCATACCGACGAAGCGTCCAACTTTTTCGGCCTGTTGGAGCAGTGTTTGCCCTTCGCCTACCGTTACCATGTATTTGGGAGGGGCGAAGGACAAGAGTTCCTGAAATCTCCAAACGCCGCTAAATCGAAGCGGATCGTTGCGAAGCTGCCACATTTGCTCGAAATCGGATAGCTTTCGGGGAACTGCGATTCGAGACCAATCGTAGTCTATGTCCAGAAGGTCGCCGCAGCGATCACAAGAGGTGCGGGTCTGGCCGACGTCAAATGTGGCCAAGCAGGCAGGGTTGATGCAGCGTTGTTGCGCTACCCCACTGGAGAGTTGGCCTGGTTTAGTTCCGGCTAACGTTGCGTCGGCCATAAAGCACCCCAAAAGAACGAGTTTTGGTAGTGAGAGAATTGCAAAAAATCGCTAATGTTGTCGTTATATCGTAGTGGGACCCTATGAGGCTATTCCGCTAGCACCTAAAGTAAGAAAATCTTGATTTTGGAGCGTTCTCCCCTAAAATTGGTGGTACGTCAAATCGATTGGCAGAAAGTAGTGGCATGGCCAAGAAATCCACAAACAAATCCAAGGTAACGAAGTCCAAAGTAGCCGTAAAAGCTAAGGTTAAGCCGACTTCGAAGGCACCTACCAAGAAGAAAGTAACAGCGCCAGCTAAGCCTGCAAAGGCAAAAGCTAAGCCGATTGCTAGCAAGAAGCCAGCCTCGGTTACTTCTTCTGCCAAGAAGGCCACCCCAAAACCAGCTAGTAAAAAGCCTGGCAGCAAGATTGCGTTGAAGCCAGCTAAGCCTGTTGCTTCGAGCAAGACGGGAACCAAATCATCAGCTAAGCCGCTTGCCATTAGCAAGCCTAAGTCGATGGCTGATTCCAAAGCTAAGCCTGCACCAAAGATTGCAGCAAAGGTCGCTCCCAAAGCTGCCGCGTCCAAGATGCCCGCTGCAAAGGCTCCTGCTTCCAAGCCCATCGCGCCCAAGGCGAATGGTTTGGCTCCGAAGAAGCCAGTCGAAGCAGTTGCAGCAAAGGTTGCCAAAGAGCCGGTCAATCGAATTGTTGAACCCAAGCAAACGATATCGGCTGAAGATCTAGCTCGCTTCAAGGCTATCTTGGTACAAAAGCGACGTCGACTCATGGGCGACGTGGCGATGATGTCCGAGGAAGCCTTGGGGTCCGAAGAAGGCTCGGTCGATAACCACGCACCGATTCACCCTGCTGAAGTTGGCTCGCACAGCTTCGAACAAGAGTTCACACTTGACTTACTTTCTCATGATGGAGATCGTATTCAAATGATTGAAATGGCTCTTGAGAAACTGGACGAAGGAACGTACGGCCAGTGCGACGAGTGCACTGCAAGAATTCCAAAGGGGCGACTGGAGATGTTGCCCGAATCGATCTACTGCGTTAAGTGCGCAACGAAGATGGAAGGAAGCAGATTTTGACCAACCCAAGCGCGAACGGAGTCCGCAACTACAGGGTTAAATGGTGTACATTCGCAGCGATCGCAGTCAGCGGTGCTGCGGCGGATCTTTGGACCAAGTCATGGATCTTCGGTTGGCTTGGTCTTCCTGGTGTGAATCCTCCCTATTGGATTATCGAACCTTATTTTGGCTTAGAAACTGCCGTTAATCCTGGTGCAGTATTCGGCATGGGGGCCGGCCTCGGCCTAGTCTTCGCAGCGTTATCAATCGCTGCTTCAATCGGAATCGCCTTTTGGCTGACGCGATTTGGAGCGCTCTACAGTTGGTGGCTCGTGGTCTCGTTGGGAATGGTTCAAGGCGGTATTATTGGAAATCTCTACGATCGAATGGGATTGTGGAATCCTCCGAAGGAAATGCCAACTTGGTCCAGCGGAGTTCGAGATTGGATTCGACTTAGCTATGGCGAACATGTTTGGCCCAACTTCAACATCGCCGATAGCTTGTTAGTCTGCGGAGCCATCATGCTTGCCGCGCACTCTTTTTTTCACGCACCCAATAAAGACGAGCCCCCTACAAGTGAATCTGCAAATGAATCTGCAAATTCCTGATCAGCTCAAAGGCCTTCACCAAGGCCGAATGGAAGCCGCAGTTGAATTAGCTATCCTAGCTGGCAAATCAACGCTTCAGTATTTTGGCAAGCATGTTGATGTCGAGCGAAAAGGCGACAATTCGCCCGTAACCATCGCAGACAAGCAAGCCGAACAGTTGATACGAGGCGAACTGCAGATTCGCTTCCCAGACGATGCAATTCTTGGTGAAGAGTTTGGCGAAAACGAGGGCTCGTCGGCCTACCAATGGATCATAGACCCGATTGATGGAACGAAGAGTTTTATCACTGGTGTTCCACTGTATTCGACTTTGGTTGCGGTCCTTAGCGGTAAGCAGGTTGTCGCTGGCGTGATCTACATCCCCGCTTTGAATGAGATCGTTTTTGCTGGGGATGGTGCGGGTGCATGGCATTCCGTTGGGGACAGTCCGGCGACTAAGTGCCAAGTCTCCCAGCGTGAGCTTTCACACGGGGCCTTTCTTGTTTCGCAGGCTGATCTGTTTTCACGACGGAACGCCCAGGAAGTTTACGACGGGTTGGAATCTGCCGCCTACGTAACGCGAACCTGGGGCGACGGCTACGGCTATCTTTTGGTTGCAACCGGTCGAGCTGAACTGATGGTTGACCCGATGGCAAATCCTTGGGATTTGGCTGCGGTTCAATTGGTTGTCGAGGAGGCTGGCGGTATGTTTACCGACTGGAAGGGAAATCGCACTCCCTTTGGCGGTGACGGAATTGGCAGCAATGGAGTCACTCACCACGACGCACTTCGGTTGACTCGAATGCAATCTTCGTAGGCCGTGACAGGCTCTGTACTGTTAGGCGTTTCATAGATCTGGCGATTGATAGATTCGCCATCCCTCAAATGGTGGTGGTTGGTTAAGGCGTCGGCTACAGTCGCCTTGCAGCCCCGACCCGAATCAGAAAATCCCGAGAATCCCGTTGGAAATGGGAGCGACTTTTAGTTGTCGCTCCCCTGGAGGTGCGGCGATACGACTCGGCAAAATTCTCCGACAATTACCAAAAGAACATTCCCTCCGGGTCGATCTCAGGGTATAAATAGATGCGTTGTTGACACTGAGTCTCAAACTCGACTCGGTTTGGCAGGCTTTTCTCGCTGCGAATGTTGAGGAAAAGGTGGATTGCTATCCTATCGAATTGCTAAATGACGGCCAAGAAGCGCGAATTGTGGATGTTTGCGGCGATACCGTCCAAGTACATCGGCTCGCGGAAATTGGCATCCGCTGTGGCAGCCTTCTGCGAATGATTCGCCACGGCGAACCTTGTTTGCTAGCTGTCGATGGCCGACGACTTTCTTTGCGTCTTTGCAATGGCATCGATATCTTTGTCTCTAGCCTGAACATGGCGAGAGTTGCTGAGGCTATTTAGCCATGTTGACGCTCGCAGATCTCTCTCCAGGAAGTTCCGCCCGCGTCGTTGATGTTTTGGGTGAGGATGGCTTGGCCGCTCGCATCATGGAGATGGGGATCATCGAAGGCGAGCTAATCAAGGTTCTTGGCATGGCACCACTGGGTGACCCAATGGACTTAGAAGTTCAAGGTTACCGACTATCCCTTCGCAAGAATGAAGCGCGACGAGTCACTGTGACTCGCGACTCGGTTTCAAGTCCAGTCGCATGAGCGAATCGCAATCCATTACCGTAGCCTTGTTGGGCAATCCCAACACAGGTAAGAGCACCTTCTTCAGCGCCTTATGTGGTGTCCCTGCTCGCGTTGGAAACTACCCAGGCGTCACCGTCGAAAAGAAGCTTGGTAAGTACGTTGATGAGTTCGGCGCCGTTACCGTTGTCGACCTTCCAGGCACCTATGGCTTAACAGCCCGAACCTTGGACGAAAAGGTCTCGGTCGATGTATTGCTTAGCACGATGCCTGACGTCCCGCACATCGACGCCATCGTTGCCATCATCGATGCAACCAATCTCGAACGCAACTTGTACCTCTACACTCAGCTTCGACAATTGGGCTTACCCATTCTTGTTGTGCTGAACATGTGGGATCGCGCACAGTCCGAGATCCAGCTTGACCTCAAGCAATTGGAGGCCCGGCTTGGCGTTCCAGTAATCACGACCACGGCCAGTAAGCGACAAGGCATCGAGCAAGCCCGCAAAGCAATTCGCAAAATCGTCCAGCAGCCACCACCGCCGGCAGCTCCGCTTTTCCCAGCCGAGTTCATCGAAGCGGCAGAAGGTCTGCGATCGTGGCTAAGAGATCGAAAGTGTGAGTTAAGCGAATTCCAGTGCCAGCGACTGATCTTAGATGTTGGCGGGACCCACGCGGCAGAGCTTTCAAAGCGATCCGAGCTCAGCGAACTCCCGCAACGACTCACTTCGATCCGCGAAGAACTGGCGCAGTCAGGACAACGCGTTCCTGCTTGTGAAACTAGATCACGTTACGGTTGGATCAAGCAAACTCTCGAAGGAATCTATTCGCGGCAGCCCAAGAGCGGAGCAACCCGCTCGGACAAAATTGATCATTGGCTTACGCATCGCATCTGGGGATTCGCGGTCTTTGGCTTGATCATGTTCGTGATCTACCAAGCGATTACATTGGGAGCCGGTTGGTTTACCAGCAAGATTGACGAATCGCTGATTCCGTGGGTTTCGTCGCAAGCCGAGTCGGTGTTGGCGCCAGGAATTTTGCGAAGTTTAGTGGTCGATGGAATTGTTGCTGGAGTCGGTGCGGTAGTCGTCTTCTTACCCGTCATCCTGATGCTCTTCTTTTTCGTCGCATTGCTAGAAGATTGTGGCTACATGGCTCGAGCTGCATTTGTGATGGACAAGTTGATGACCAAGTTGGGGCTAAGCGGCAAATCGTTCTTGCCGCTGATGAGCTCCTTTGCTTGTGCTGTACCGGGGATCATGGCGACGCGAGTCATCGATAACTGGCGAGATCGCATGGTCACGATTCTCATTGCTCCGCTGATGAGCTGTTCTGCGAGATTGCCCGTCTACATGTTATTCATCGCAGCCTTTGTACCGCAAAAGACGTGGCTCGGCGGCTGGATCGGCCTACACGGAATCGTACTGTTCGCGATGAACTTGCTGGGACTGGCAGTGGCAATTCCAATTGCCTGGCTGCTTAAGCGATTCCTTTTCCGCGGCGAGCCCAGTGCGTTTGTGATGGAGCTACCAAGTTACAAGCTACCTTCGCCTCGCGTCGTCTTCTTTCGTGTCTGGGAAAGTGGACAATCATTTTTGGCTCGAGCTGGTACGCTGATCTTTTGCACCTGCGTTCTAGTTTGGGCCGCTGGCTATTTTCCAGGCGACCATACACAGATCGATCAGTTAACGACCAAGATCGAAGCCTCTGAATTGGAGGACGATTCACCAGAGAGAAAACAACTGCTGGCTGAACGGCAGGAGCTAGCTGGGCAACTGATCGAACGAAGCTTTCTGGGCATGGCAGGCAAGACTATCGAGCCTGCCGTTAAGCCCTTGGGATGGGACTGGCGGATCGGCGTAGGTGTCATCGCTTCTTTTCCCGCACGCGAAGTGATCATTGCTACGCTTGGCACGATCTATTCACTCGGTGGAGAAGTCGACGAGCAGGATGAAGGCCTGAAGTCGGCCTTGCTTTCCGCAACTTGGCCCGACGGTCGCTTAGTGTTTGGCCTGCCAGTTGCCATGTCGATTATGGTCTTCTTTGCCTTGTGCGCTCAATGCGCGGCAACTCTAATGGTGATCAAGCGCGAGACTAATTCTTGGCGCTGGCCCATCTTTGCTTTTACGTACATGACAGCGTTGGCTTACATTGGAGCGCTGATCACGTTCCAAGTCTGTAGCCGCCTGTTTAGCTGACCTGCTTACTCTACCAACACCCATCATCGCCATTCATTAACACCTACGAAATTGACTCAAATGATTGACTGGCAATTTCTCGCAGCAATGACCATCGTCGCCCTGAGCTCGGCGTGGATGATTCGCAGCCTTGTTCGATGGACTCAAGGCTCTCAGACCGGTTGCGGCTCTTGCTCGATGAAGCAACAACCGCCGCAAGCTGTGAAAGTCAAGCAGCTAACACAGATCTCAATCTCTAAGAAGTCTTAGTGTGCCTCGACGCTCCGCGTCGTGATTCGTGATTTTGAGTTGAAGACGGAATAACTAAGAGCCTCGACGGAGCGTCGCAGCACACTCGAAGCTAGAGATTTCCGCGGCCTGATTCGTTTGCAACGCCGCTTTGCACAAGATGTTCGGTTTGATTGAGCGTAATCAGTTGCCACTTGCCCTCGTTCCAGCCCAAGCGACTGATCGAGGCATTGAACAAACTAAATGGATGAATTGCATCGGGAACCTGAAACATCCCTTTTAGCGATGCGCATAACAAACCGCCGTGAGCAACCACAGCCACAACGTTGTAAGGTGTTGCCGCAATCTCTTGAATCGCCGCCACGCCGCGATTTTGGAGCATCCGTCGTGACTCACCTTCAGGAATGACGAAGTCCAAGTCTTGGCTATTCCAAGGTTCGGCGTACTGCGGAAACTTCTCGGTCACTTCGGGCCAAAGCAATCCGGAAAAGACACCTGCGTTGACCTCCTTCAGCCCGTCGTGAACCTGGATGGGCAAGCCCTGTTGTTCAGCAATCGGAACAGCCGTCTGATAAGCCCGTTGTAGTGGACTGGCAAAGATTGCGTCTAGCTTGACGTTGCGCATCCCATGAGCAATCGCCAAAGCTTGCTGCCGGCCAAAATCGGTTAGGGCGATATCCGTCTGTCCTTGAATTCGTCCCTCGCGATTGTAGAGACTTTCGCCATGTCGAATGAGATAGAGCAACATCGTGTTTTGAGCAATCCAGTGAGTCACATCGTGTTAGTAAAATCGAGAAGTCGAATAGTGTACTCAACCCTCAGGATTTTTGAATTGTAGAAGGCGAGGCAATGTAGTAATCGGCGACGCCAACAGTTACAAATACTAACACCTCCTATTACGAAAATCGCCCCACAACTCCTACTGCATCGACCATGGAACCATTGCTCACAGCGCATCGCGTCTTAGATACCAAACGCACAAACTCAGGTGGTCTGGAATCTACCGTCGACTTCTGGGCAAATTTGCTTTTGTTGCTGGGAATCATAGCTAGCTTCTTCATAGTGCTAGTCGGAATGTTTGCTGGGGCTCGGCCTTTCTGGTTTGTGTTGTTCCTAGCAACCTGCGTTTTGCTTGCTTCGGCGGTTGTATGGGTTGTCTTGCGGAGCTTGGCTGAGATCATTCGCTTGCTCAAGAAGATTTCCGGCTTAAAGTACTCGGGGGAGATTAGCGGCGCTGAATCTTCTCACCAGTTTTATGCCTGTAGCAACTGTGGTCACATGCTACACTCGGAGACGACCTGTGACACTTGCGGAGCGAAGATAGTTCCCGAGGGTCAAGAGCTGGAGTCATTTGGGATCGGTTCGTTGCGGACTGACATGTTCAATGTTCAGTCGGCTCTCGTTCAACCTTCTTTCTGACCTGCTTGGGGCATTTCACTCGCGTTCGTTATCGATGGATCTCCCGATGAGTTTTTTGTAGGCACCTTCTCTGTGCTTGGAATAGCAGTGGCTTGCTTGGCGCCTTCGCGTAGATCGTTCTTGGTTCGCATCTGGCCTTCGATCGAGTTAAGAAACATGATTTTCTGCCAGATTCGATCGCAAAGGCTTGCTGTGAGGATTTCAACTTCGGTAACAGCTTCCAAAGCAACTTCGTCATCAAACCGCTGGATGTAGACCGCGGCCAGCTTGCCGATGAGCGACAACATCTCATTGCAGTAGTCTAAGTATCGGCCCAACTCAAAAGCGTTCATCGTCATCCTCGGCGAGTGTTCGCTTTGGATCCAGTCGGGCAGCAATCGCTCGGGATCTTTGGTCAACTGGTGCATATCGACCACGTGTGCCAACGCGCGCAGCTCATGGATCGCCGAAAGTGCTCGACGTCGCTTGAAGCGAGTTTCCAGGGAAATCAAAAAGAAGAGCCCGGCTGCGAGCAAGAGCGTCTCGCTGGTCAACGCCTCAATCGTTTCCCAGTTCTCTGTGATATCTAACAGGTGTCGTGGCAGAAAGACAGTGACCGAGACTACTCCGAAGACGATTGCCACGATGAACAGAATAATGATTGCTCGCAACCAATAGGTTGGACGATCAATGAACTCAGCTCGGGCTCTAGCTTGTTCGGCAATCTTTAAACAGATTCCACATACACCAAGCAGTCCCGACTTCGGAAACCGGGACTCGATGCGCAGCCTTAGCGTATCGATCGTTTCGATGATCTTGACTGGGTCGAGCGTGGTTGACGTTGATTTCATCTTCTGACTAGTTGTTGGATTTCAGTTTCTCGATCAGAAAATCCTTAACCGTAGCGTGTTTAACGTCGACAGCCCCAGGATAGTACAGATCGCAAGTCACCTTATTCTCGCGACAGTGCTCATGTAGTTTAACTCCAAAGTTGGATGTGTGCGTCGGATCCTTTTGCTCTTTGCCAAGAGCTGGTGGAGTCGAATAGAACAAGTAGATCGGTGGATCGTCGCTGCTGACTAGCGCATAGGGCGAGTATTCAGCAATCCACTGCGTGATTTTCTCGCGATTGTTGTAGAACTCATTGAATTGACCGTCGCGATTGTTGGGATCGGTCATAAATCCGAATGCGTGTCCGCCGTAGCGACTGTTCGGTGTCCAATCTCGCATCTGTTTGGGATCAAGCGTTGTTTGAGCGCCGGTAACTGCTGCACAAAACAACCGCGTAGATTCGCGAGCGACAGGATCAGAACTATTAGGGTCCGCTAGGTCATTGTGAAAGGCTAACCACAACGATGTGCAAGCTCCCGCGGAGCCTCCACTAGCGCCGATGCGTGTCTTGTCGATGTTCCACTCAGTCGCCTTGCTGCGAATCAACTGTAGAGCTCGAGCTGCATCGTGTAGTGGTCCTTTGACAGGAGGGACGACTCCATCGGCAGTCGCTTCCGGAATGAATCTGTATTCGACCGATGCCACCGAGATTCCGGCATCCAGAAAGTCCTTTAAGATAGCCTCCAAGCCACTCATTCGACCTCCATTCATCCAACCACCACCATGCACGAAGAAGAGTAACGGAGTGGGCTTGTCCGACGCGGCTTTCCAGAAGTGAATCAACTGCTTGGGATGAGGCCCGTAGCTAACGTTATAGTGCGTCGGGTTAGGAATCGTTGGAGACGCCAATGCTCGCTTGGCCTCTGCTGGTTTGATCTCGCGAACGTAGATATTGCGCCAGCGAATTTCTCCGCCATGAGTTTGCAGCATAAGCGGGCCACGCGTAGGTGCGTCCTTTGATCGATCAAAGAAGTTTTCCAAGACAGCACCATCAACAACCTCTTTGTTGTTCAGCTTGACCCAAACCCGATTGCCAATGTGCTTAATCACGAACGCGTTCCATTGCCCAAAAGGCTTGTCCGCAACCATGATGGGGTCACGCCCTAGCGTCTTGGGAGTGTTGTTAAACAACCCACCCGAACCAAGTTGTGGATGGCGATCGCTGTGTTTTGGGTCATAGGCCTGCGAGCTATCCCAGATTTGAACCTGTGGCATTCCGCGGAGGTAGATTCCACTATCTGCGCCGGCGACAGTCTTGTATTCGATCATCAACTCATAGTCGCCGAAGTCTTCTTCAGTCGTTGCATACGGACCATTGCCATCGTTGATCAGTTCGCCATTTTCGACTCGCCAATGCTGCGCAAAAGCCTCTCGCATTTGCTCAAGCTTTGCATCTCGCTTATCGCCGCTTAGCTTGTCGACTTGATGCGGGTCCAGTCCGATCCAGCCGCTGAGATCTTCCCCATTGAAAATCGCGTGAAATCCCTCGGGCGGTTTGGGCTCGTCGGCTCTGGTGAGGCCAGCATCGTAAGCCCAATGTAAAGCGATGACGAACGTCGATAGTTGAATAAAACGCGACAAGTTCATAGTCTAGCTCCGGCAAAACATGGTAGGAAAGGAGTACCGGCAAACGGCAACAGCGTGCCAAGGAAAGGAGAGGATAGTATACTAGGTCAAGACGAGCCTGTGGCATTGAAACCTGATAGGCCGTTTTGCTTGCCTGCCGACCCCTCCCACCTTTGCGCCAGAATCCCTCCACCTCACGCATCCGCTGGCAGCGTCATTAATTCGCGGACAGAATCCTGCATGAATCCACTCACCTCTCTAAGACCGGTTCTTTTCAGCATTTTCTTCGTCCTAGTTGGAATGTCTGAAGCATCAGCTAGTCCAGTTGACGACGTGTTTGGTACGGATATTCTCCCGTTATTGGACAAGCACTGCACCAGTTGCCACAGCGGCGATTCTCCCGAAGCCAAGTTTGATGTGACTCATTTTAAGTCATCGGATTCAGTGGCCACCAATCTCGCAAGTTGGCAGATGTTGGTCTCTCGCGTTGAGCAAGGCGACATGCCTCCAACGGAAGTCAAGGAACGGGTCGCTCCTGAGTCGATTGAAAAACTGACACAGTGGACACAAACTCTTCGGCGGTCACTGGCTGTAAAACACCGCGGCGATCCCGGAATCGTTGGCGTACGTCGATTGGACAATGCCGAGTACAACAACACGGCGCGCGACCTTACGGGGGTCGACATCCGGCCAACGAAGAGCTTTCCTATCGACCCAGCCAATGCAGCGGGATTTGATAACTCCGCCGAGTCGCTGACTATTTCGCCTGCACTAGCTGGCAAGTACATCGACGCAGCGAGGTTCGTCGCTGATCACATGCTGCTCACTCCCGATGGTATTCAGTTCTCGCCATTTCCAGTCGTCACCGAGACCGACCGCGATCGCTATTGTGTGCAGCGAATTGTCGACTTCTATTCGCGACAACCAATTCAGTTGGACCGCTACCTACTTGCTTGTTGGAAGTTGCAGCAGGATAAGTCGGTAGAATTGAACCGAGTTGCAACGGAAATGAAGCTAAGCGCAAAGTACCTTGAACTCCTCCAAGGCGAACTATTCTCCCGGGAACATCAATGGGGACCATTGGCCGAACTTCGCAGTCGCTGGAATAAGTCGTTGGATAGTTGCCATGACGAACAAGAGGCTGCGGCGATTTGTCGAGAGCTGGCTAACGATCTGATTGAGCTACGCGAAAAGCTAACGCCAAAGGTAAAGCTGCTGCGCGGCCCACGCGAATTGAATCAAGGCTCTCAATCGTTGGTCC
>CAUJKA010000080.1 GCA_963204965.1 Planctomycetota bacterium
CAAATAGTAGAAATCAACTGAATCAATTTTCATACGCTTCTAACTTCTTAAAAATGGTTGATCAGAAGACTGCTTCAACGCATCGCGAGGAAACAGAACAAGAATGCCCACAAGTAACAAGAGCCCTGCGGCAAAATACGCAGCGCCCGTCAAGGATAACAATCGATCGATTCCAAGAGTCGATTTCCAAATTCCACCGAATAACGTCGCGAATCCAGAGACCAGTCCTCCACACAGATTGAGCACGCCAACGGCTGTTGCTCGAAACTGGTTGGGGATAACTTCGAAGGCAGCCGGAAAGATATTCCCCATCATCAGACCGCTGAACAATCCAAACGCTATGGCCGCCAAACGTACTTGAACGAGCGTTTCACAGGCCCCCAGAGCATGCAGGCATGGCACACACAAAACCAGACTGGCCAACATCAAATAGAAACGAGACGCCTTGGTCACTCGCAATATCTTATCCGCCAGCCAGCCACCACTTAGCAAGCCCACCGCTGTGCTGCCTTGTAGATAAAGCGTGGCATTGAACGCGGCATCCGATTGGCTTAGTTCAAATTTGTCATGCAAGAACGTGGGCAACCAGCCGTACAATAGCCACAGCCCAAACACGAACACCGGAAAAACGATGCACAGAATTTGATAGGTCGGAATTGAGACTAGCGCTAACAGGCACCGCCATACGCCAACTTTGGGATCGACTGTTTCGGATGATTTGGCTCTCGACGATTCCGTAGAGCTTTCCAGTTTGAATGACCGCAAGAAGGCAAAGTACGGGAATGCGTAAACCAAGCCAACGCCACCCAATGCAAAGAACGCAGTTCGCCACGCACCCATGTCGGCCATCCATCCACCAAACCAACTCCCGACCACCGTGCCAGCGATTTGTGCCGTCGTGAGAATTGCAATGGTGCGAGATCGTAACGCTGGCGCGAAGGCACTCGCAGTCAGAGCGATGGCGGTGGGCATGAATAGCGATTCGGAAATGCCCATGGCGGCTCGCAGCCAAAGGAGTTCGGCTCCTGAACGTGCCAAGCCAGTCAGCACAGTCACCAAGCTCCAGATGATCAGGCTCAAGACCACTAAGATGCGTTTGGAAACTCGGTCGCCGATGATCCCTGCGATGGGACAACCCAAGGCATATACCCACAGGAAATAGGCTCCAGTGAGCCCCAGTTGCTGGTCTGTCATTCCCAAATCAGATTTGAGTGATGGGAACATTGCAAAGACAGCTTGCCGGTCGCAGTAGTTCAAGAAGTATGCGAACCACATGAAGCCGAGGAGCAAGATGGCTTCCGTTGAAACCCTTAGATGGCTCACCGGATCAGATTGACGAATGGGTTCAGCATCGGCGGTCATGCAGAAAGGACCTCGTCGATCCCAACCTGCCTGGCGATCACGGCCACGCAGTCTCCCTGCTGAGTCAAACATGGAACTCGCGACGTGATCAAGTAACCCGAACTGCGAGCGATGATCGGTTCAGGTGTTCGATCGGGGCGTTCTAAATGATGAATTGCTCCCAGACAATCGCCAACGTTGACCATCTGACCAAGGTCAACGTTGATTTCAAAAATGCCCGACTCTGGAGCCAACAAATAATCGTTGCGATCGAGTGCTTGAACGAGAATTGCTGGAGGTTTGCCAAGACTCTCGCGCGTTTGTTGAACACCTTTTAACAAGCCAACATGGATGAGGACATTGCGCAGGCCTGATTGTGCAATTCGATGGACGCTGGCCGGAACGCCTTCACCGCCACCAAGCTCGGTGGTAACGACGATCTTACCTTGGTTCTCTGCTTCGACTGGCAGCAAACCTGAACCAGCGATATCGGCATAGAGGAATGAGAAGTCGGTGTTCCACGCCAACATCGCGGCCATCATCTTTCTGCGTTGTTCCTTGTCGGGCACAACATGCATGTGCGAGCAAGGCACAAAGTCCATGCTGCGTCCGCCAGAATGGATGTCGATGATCACATCGCTCAACGGAAACAGAACAGTCGTCAGGTAATGAGCGATCTGGCTGGTCACCGACCCTTCCGGCTGTCCAGGGAATGCGCGATTCATGTTCATGCCATCCAGTGGCGAAAGTCGAGTCGCAGATCGGGCTGCAGGAAAGTTGAGCGACGGAATCAAGATGATCCTGCCCGTAATCATTTCCGGAGTCAGCTCTCGAGCAAGCTTCATCGCCGCTATCTGCCCTTGATACTCATCGCCGTGATTGCCCCCCAGCACCAGCACCGTTGGCCCGGCACCGTTTGATAGGACTGTCATGGGGATCATCACATTCGCCCAGCCGCCCAGGTTGTGAGAGTACGGAACCTGCAAGTACCCCTGTTGTTTGCCTGACGCATCAAGATCGATGGATGAAAAAAGCATACTCTGAAAACTCCTGATGCTCCTCAGAGCAACGCATCAATCGAAATTGGAGAGAGTGTAAAGCCAATGCCCGCGGCTTGTGTGTGTTTTGTATACAATGTACATTTAAAGTCAAGCTAGGCTCCGGTTCTAAACCCGTACCTACGCTCGCCAAAGCGAAGGATTCTTTCGATTAATCCACGATCTGGCGATCGTGGCTACCTCCTTTCTGGCGGCGTTTAGAAGCAAAGCCTAGTCAAGAACTGTCAAGCCCTGGCCCGTTGGCAGTGAGCGCATCTCTCTGTAGAAGTGAGTTTTTCGATGTCACAACTTCAGCCCCCTATCTCTGCGCCGCTCGTGTACAGCCTCAGAGAGCAAATCGCAGATCGCATTCGAAACGACGTTATCTGTGGCCGAATTGGAGCGGGCGAAAAACTAAACGAAGTCCATTTGGGCGAAAAATTTGGAGTCAGCCGAACGCCCGTACGAGCCGCTCTACAGCAGTTGCTCCATGAAGGGATACTCGAGGGACGACCCAATGTTGGACTCAAAGTTGCACGACAACCGTCCGACGCGATGTGCCAATTGGTCACGGAGATTCGTCGGACGATCGAATCTTTTGCTGTCGAGTCTTTTTTTGGAAGTCTCACGGAAGCGGACTTTATTCATTGGAACGCGATCCTGGAACGTATGCGTGTTGCTTGTCTTGCGAGAGACTTTGCGTTGATCGCTGAGTGTGACATCGAGTTTCACCGTTCAATCGTTCGCCGTGCCCATGAAAAAGATCTAGAATCGATTTGGAGTTTGATCGTGGGGCGCGTTCGATCGCATTTTCACGACACTCAAAAGGACCAATACCCAGACGCGATGGAGATCTATGCGGAACACGTTGGCATCATCGATTCGTTTAAGGGCGGCGATGTCAAGAAAGCGGTGGCGCTGTTGAAAGAGAAGATCTGTTAATCGTCAGAACCGTGTTGGAAAGTCGATCGGTATGAGTTATGCGATGAGTAACTACAAAAAAGCAGCGAGGCAATGCGTCATTCCTTGGGGAATCGCATGCATCCTTCTCATTGCTCCCAATTGCCGCGCGGAAAGCGATGACGACTTTTTCGAAGCACGCGTGCGACCTGTGTTGGTCAAGCATTGCCAGGACTGTCATGGAGCGAAGAAGCAAGAAGGTGGCCTGAGACTCGATTCCCGCGACGCATGGATGCGCGGTGGCGATCGTGGTGAAGCCATTATCGCAGGCCAGGCTGACAAGAGCTTGCTGATTAAGGCGGTGCGACATGATGATCCCGACTTACAGATGCCTCCTGACAATAAAAAATTGACAGCGGCAGAGATCGCGGATCTCGAAGCATGGGTCCAACGTGGTGCCTACGATCCTCGGCGCGAAACAGCAACTCAGACGTCGGAGAAAATGAGTCTTGAAGAGGCTCGAGCGTTTTGGTCTTTCCAGCCTCTTCAAGCTGTTACCCCGCCGCAGAACACCACAGATCATTGGTCTCGAACTCCGCTCGACGCATTTGTTCACGCGGAGCTGAAGAAGCACGAATTGTCGCCGGTCGCCGACGCCGATCGTCGCACCTTGATTCGCCGAGCGACGTTCGATCTGACTGGACTTCCGCCAACACCCGAAGAGATCGATGCCTTTCGGCACGATGAGTCTGCGAACGCATTTGAGGCAGTGGTCGATCGACTTCTCAAATCGCCTGCCTACGGAGAACGTTGGGGACGCCATTGGCTCGACGTGGCTCGCTATGCCGACACGGCGGGCGACGGAGCCGACTATCCGGTGCGCGAAGCCGGGAAGTATCGCAATTGGGTGATCAACGCCTTTAACCACGACCAACCTTTCAACGAATTCGTCCGCGAACAGATCGCTGGCGATATTCTCGCTCTCAACGGACCGGCTGAAAAATATGCAGATCGAGTCACCGCGACGGGATTTTTGGCGATCGGAAAACGCTACGGCTACAAGCCGTCACCCGACTATCAGTATTTGGACTTTGGAGATGCAATCGACTCGGTAGGCCGCTCGCTGTTGGGGCTCTCACTGGGCTGCGCTAGATGCCACGATCACAAATACGACCCAGTATCAGCCGCTGATTACTATGCTCTGTATGGAATCATGGAAAGCACGCAGTGGGCGTTTCCTGGCGGCGAAGAACAGAAGCGTCCCTCGCACTTTCCGCCACTGGTGCCTCCTGATGAAGTCGCGAAACGGGAGAAAGCGAAGGCCGAAGAACTGGCTCGCATGGACTGTGCGATCGCTGCTCTCAAACGCCAGCGCTCGGAACTTGATCCAGACTCTCTTGTTGGTGGAGCGGACCTGGGATTCGAGGCGCAGCAATCTGGTAAGCCACCGGGGAAACCCTGGTTCAGTGCTGGGCCCATCGAGGTGACCGCCGAGGCGCAGAGTCCGTTCGACCATATCCATCCTCCAGGGAAATTGGGAATTCGGCTGGGAAGCGGAAAACCCAACGACGGTCTGCGATACGTTTTCGAAAACGGCTTACGGGCGATGCCTGACAAGCAGATGCACTTCACGATCGACTTTCGAGCAGTCGATGCGAATGAGAAGGGCGCGTTTCGGTTCTTCATCGGTCGCGGCGTCGTTGAATCACTATCTGTTGAATGCAGCGCGACAGCCACGGAGTTTGCGATTCGCAATGGCTCCAACTGGGAAGTCATTCGACAGCTCACCCCCGGCACTTGGTATACGCTGCGACTGACGATTGACCCGGCCGCGAAAACGTACTCCGGGATCATTGGCACACGCGATGACTTGATCGTCTTTCAAGATAAGCAGACTGGGCCGAACTGGGACGGTGTCATCGACTGCTTCATCTGTGACGGAATTGGGCATGTTGCGGGAGCGGCATGTGCACGAGACTTGGACAACCTTGGACTTCGTGAAACGGCTTTTGGTGCGCCCGATTCAGGCCCGGTTGCTCCTCGATCAGTAGAACCAGATTCTCAGCTACGGATCGCGGCGCTCGACGTTGAGATCAAGACATTGACGGAACGCCGGCAAGCTGCATCGACGGAGCTTACTTATCCGGTCGCGTATGGGGTCGCCGAAGGTTCGCCCATGAATAGTCGGATACAACTTCGAGGCGAGCCCCATCGTTTGAGCGACGAAGTTCCGCGCCGGAATCTTGAAGTGCTCGGGGGCGAAGTTGTTCCTGCTGGTTCTGGCAGCGGTCGGCTTGAGCTGGCGAACTGGATCACGCGGCCCACGAACCCACTGACAGCCCGCGTCTTCGTGAACCGCGTTTGGCAGTGGCATTTTGGTGAGGGGCTTGTCGCAACTCCCAGCGATTTTGGCTCGCGCGGCGCGGTACCGACGCATCCGGAGTTGCTCGACTGGCTAGCCGGCGAGTTCATTGCATCGGGTTGGTCGGTGAAGTCGCTGCATCGGTTGATCATGAATTCGCGAACGTATCAGTTGTCCAGCGTCGATCACGAAGCGAACCTCGCAGTCGATCCTGGAAATCGTTGGCACTGGCGGTATTCACGGCGTTCCTTGGATGCCGAATCGATCCGCGACGCCATGCTTGCAGTCAGTGGACGACTTGATAGAAACGTGCCAGAGTCTCATCCGTTTCCTGCGGTCGACACATGGGCGTTCACTATCCACAATCCATTCCATGCGGTTTACGATTCAAACCATCGCAGCGTCTATTTAATGGTGCAGCGAAACCGACGGCATCCGTACCTGGCCTTGTTCGATGCTGCCGATCCCAACCAGAGCATCGCAGCGCGACAACCGACGACGACTCCGACGCAAGCCCTGTTCCTGATGAATTCGCCCTTTGTCCATGAGGCGTCCGACAGCTTCGCGCGTCGCATTATATCCCTGTCCGGCGACGACCAAGCCAAAATGCGATGGGCTTTCGAAACAGCTCATGGTCAAATTCCAGAGGACACAATCGTTCGAGATGCAATCGCTTTTGTATCGGCTTATCGGGAGAAGCTTGCAGGCAACGAATCGATAGCGGAGAAAGACATCGCAGCCTGGTCAGCGTTGGTGAGAGTTTTGTTGACGAGCAATGCGTTTCTGTATGTGGATTAGTAACACGATGAATCAATCACAAACACGCCGCGAATTTCTGAGCCGCGCATCGGGCGGATTCGGAGCAGTTGCATTAGCCGGGATGTGCAGCGAACTTCAGGCGGCACCGGACAATCCGCTCTCTGCGCGAAACGGCCACCACGCCGCGAAAGCTGACCGAGTCATCTTCCTCTACTCGACCGGCGGTACATCGCACATTGACACCTTCAATCATCGACCGCAGCTAATCACCGATCATGGCAAGTCCATTACGGCTTCGCGGTGGCTGAATAAATCGGGTGAGTTCAACCGGTTCCTGATCAAGCCACGGTATGCTTTCAAGCAATATGGTCAAAGCGGAACCTGGGTCAGCGATCTGTTTCCGCACGTTGGTTCAGTCATCGACGATGTGTGTGTGCTCAACGCGATGCATTGCGAGAGTGATGGTCATGACAAAGCGACCCTGGCGGCTCATACGGGCTCAGCACAGTTCTCGCGACCGAGCGCAGGATCGTGGGTGAGCTACGGGCTTGGCACTGTGAATCAGAATCTGCCATCGTTCGTGGTTCTGGCTCCTGCCGCGCCCTACGCAGGAGCACAAACCTGGAGCAGCGACTTCCTTCCGGCCTGCCATCAGGGCACGCATGTCATGCCTGGAACAGAACCGCTACCCAATATCCGACCGCGAAATGCGAACACCGAGCTCCAGCAAATGGAGCTCGCACTACAGAGCCGACTGAACCAAGCTCATCTCGCACAGCGGGCCGCCGATCAATCGCTCGACGCGCGGATTCGATCTTTTGAAACCGCATTCGGCATGCAGCGTGAAGCTCCCGAGGCTTTCGATCTATCGCAGGAAACGGAAGACACACTCCGTCTCTATGGACTGGAACGCGGCGCAACGAGCGGCTTTGGCTGGCAGTGCTTAGTTGCCCGCAGACTGGCCGAGCGTGGAGTGCGCTTTCTGGAGTTAATCGATGTGGGTTCAAGTGGAAACTGGGATTCGCACGGAGACATGGGCGACCACCAGCGTCTTGCAAAGGCGATCGATAAGCCCATTGCCGGACTGCTGACCGACCTCAAACAACGAGGCATGCTGGACCGGACGCTCGTTGTGTGGACGACCGAATTCGGTCGCACTCCCTTCCATCTACAGGCGGACCACGCTGGCCGGGAGCACCACAACTTGTGCTTCTCGTCATGGATGGCCGGAGGTGGCGTCAAAGGCGGCATTGTTTATGGCCAATCGGATGAATACGGCATTCTGACTTCCGAGGACGCTGTACATACTCACGATCTGCACGCCACTATGCTGCATCTTCTGGGGATCGATCATGAGCGTCTGACGTTCCGTCACGCGGGTCGAGACTTCCGCTTAACCGACGTCCACGGACGCGTAGTGCATGAGATCATCTCGTAAACACACGATCTCTCGCGCGAGCAACGCACATGCTGAATTGCTGCAACCCATCGCCGTAAGCCTTGGTGAACACTTCGCCATCCGCGAAGGGAGCAAGACGTCGGCTCTGGCGTCGTTACGAAAGTTACCACTTAGCCCCAATACTTGGAACGCGGTCGATTACGTCGGCGACAAGGTTGAAGCGGTCGAAGTCATTCAGCACCACCATGTCGAAAAGGGGTGGTTGTGGTGCCTTCTTCCTTGTAGCATCGTGCAAGTTGTCGTGATTGGTCCGCCGGTAAGTAAGCCGATATAGGCATCCATTTTCCGAAGTAGCGCGGCGGCCACAGCATTGGTCATAAAACATTATTCCTTAATGCGTTGTAACAGGCGAGACAAACCCCTCGGGTTTTACGGTTAATGTCGAGCATTCAACTGCGTTCAATATCTGCTCAGCCGTATTGCCAATGATGAATCCTGGAATTCCCGTTCGGCAGACAGTCCCCATTACTAACAAATCGACGCCCAAGTTCTTAACCAACTCCGTGATCGCGGGTATTGCCTCCCCCTTAGGCAGATGAACGTGCTGGGGCGAGACCGAATGCTTTTTAAGTAGGCTATCCACGAGATCACGACGCTTTTCGAACTCCTGAAGAACCGCACGGTCAACATCTGCGGTAGGAATTCCAAACCTGCCTCGCATCATCGACTCGCCCTCAAGCCTCCACGCATGAACAACATGAAGCTCGGCTCCTTCGAGCACCGCAAGAGAGGAGGCGAGTTCCAGGATGACTCTGTTCAGAGTATCGTGCGAATCCCCAACGAGGACCGGATCAACGGCGACGAGGATCGTTTTAAAACATCTACTCTGCGTTGGCTTCAAAGCGAGAACTGGGCACGGACAATCACGCATCATTGCTGATACAGTATTCCCAAAGAAGAACTCCCTCCAACCTGGTTTGCTGTCCATCGTCATGACGACTAGGTCGCGATGGTAGTCGATGACATCTCGGATGATTTCGACGAATGGCTCCCCCTCCAACAAGCGAGTTTTTGGGTGCACTCCTAGCGAATGAACGGAACTCGCAAGCTCATTAAGCCGTTTTTGCTGGTCCTCCATTACAAGCTTCTTCACGTCCACGGGTTTATTGTCAACGTATAGGTGCTGCCAAGAATTGGGAAACTCTTTGATGGCATGAATGATCGTCAATCGGGCGTGATTCGCTTTTGCCAGTAAGGCAGCTCTCTCCAGTGTCGGTTGGTCACACTCGTAGATTAGCGAAATGTTCTTGAAACGCTTCATGATTAGTCCTCATTTGAAATCAATTCGAGTCGACCATTGTATTGGGACGTGTCAGTGTTCTTAAATCCGAGTGGAGACCAAAAGTGAGTGGTGGATTTCACCAGAACGAGGCTCACATCAAAAGTAGTGACATTGCTGCGGCGATCACCCCATACAGGAGCATCGGCCCCACTGTCCGTTTGAGTATTTCCCCCTCTTGATTCTCCAGACCAAGTACCGAGCAAACTGCGACGATATTGTGAATAGCGATCATGTTTCCCATCGCGCCTCCAACGGACTGCAGTGCCAGAATAGTTGTCCGATTCAAACCTAGCTGCAAAACAATGGAGTCTTGAATGGGCCCGAAGGTGAGGTTGGAAATGGTGCATGAACCTGCGAAGAAAGATCCGATTGCTCCGAGATATGTAGAGAAAAACTGCCATGAGCCGCCGGTAGCAGCCGCTAAAGCTCGCCCCACAATCATCACAGATGATGCTTCTTCGCCCGCCATCAGCAGTCCTACAAACGCAAGTGCTCCGAGCAAGGAGAGTACTGGATTGATCATGCAAGCAAAGGTTTGATTCCAGACAAGCTTGGCAGTTCCAATAGGTGTACTCAGTACCCATAACGAAACAATCGATATTAGAATAAACGGGATCAAAGATGGAACATAAAGCACCTGATGGGTCCATTGCGTGGCCGTTCCGAAAATATCTTGTAGCTGCATGACCAAAGCAGGACTGATAGAGAAGCGCCCCAAGCCCCAAAGAGAGATCTCCCAAGCGGGTGTGGTAGTAGTAAGCACCTCACGTAGCCCGAACTGGGGTATACGGGTTAGAAGGAGCACAAACACCGTTGCCCAAAGCGGGAACAACGCCCTGATCACCGCGTTCACTTTCGGAGCGGCCCTCGAATCCTCTGCAGGTTCCTCGTCGCTCGTGAGACCTACTCCTTGCCTAGCCAGCCAAACCGCAAAAATGAGACCGAACATTCCTCCAGCTACAGACGGAAACTCATCATTCAACAATGCGAGAACGCACATCGGTACTACACAAGCTGCCAGCGCGAGGTAGATAAACACCAAGTTGCGATAGATCTCTTGCCAACTCAGTAAAAGGCGAAAAGCCAGCAACGGCACGAAACAAGCTGCAACGCTATGGATCAGCGCGGTCTTCCAGGCGACCCCATGCAGTTCGCTCGAGCTCAAATCCAATTGTGCAAATCCAAACCATGTGGGCGTACCGACAGCACCGAATGACACAGGGGTGCTGTTGAGGATAAGGCAAGCCATTGCAACACGCACCGGCGGAAAACCGAGTCCAACTAATAGCGGCCCAGCCAATGCGGCTGGTGTTCCAAAACCACTCGCGCCTTCGATTAGAAACTGAAACGACCAGCCGATGATGACGACCTGCGCCACGCGGTTGCGGGTGAGACTGTTAAGCCAATGGCGGATCGTTTCCATCGCCCCGCTGATTTCCATTGTGCGGAAAAGAAAGATTGCGCCCCACACGATCGAAATTGGTGTCAGGGCCGTCAATAACCCCGCAACAACCGCAGCATGCACGACGAGGGTATCCGTGCCAAACCACATCAGCCGGATCCCGTAAGAGACCACCGCAGCAAGCGGCAACGCCCTCGCGGAAGGCATCGGCGACTTCTTTGTCATCAAAAAGATGAGCAATAGAATGGGGAAGGCAGCAAAGATCAGATCGAAAAAATGCATCGACTCTCAAGTTCTTACGCAATGGATTTCACGATTGTTCGCAAGGCCAGTTCAGGAGCTCCTGCCTCTGAATTGACGGCTGAATGCTGGAACAATTCCATTAACTTTCGCACGATGCTAGCTCGAGCGGAAAGCGGCTCGCCAGCTCCAGTGGTCGTAGCATTGAGCGTTTCTTGTTCTGGTGAGATTGCATCCGCTCGAGAATGTTAGCCAACGTTTGCAATGCCTTCACGATATGCTCCCCTTTGTTCAGCATGACACACTCCGCGCGTTGGCTGCTCGCGGCATCGGAGATTTCTGCTCGGGTCGCCAATCCGTCCTTTGCAACGCTCTCCAGCACCTGAGTGGCCCAAATTACCGGCATATGTGCAGCCTCGCACATCCACAGAATCTGTTCCTGAACCTCTGCTAATCGCTCGAAACCGCACTCGATTGCAAGGTCACCACGAGCAATCATCACGCCGTCACACGGCGTGCACATGGATGCTATTAATAAAGACGGCAATTGCTCAAATGCTCTCCGCGTTTCGATCTTCAGAACGATGCCGAGGTGTCCCCCGCCAATCTGCTTAAGACGCGACTCCAGATCATCGACGTCAGCTGCGTCACGAACAAAAGAGTATCCGACGATATCAGCATTGGCCGCGATAAAGGGCAGATCCCGGATATCCTTCTCAGTCAGCGCAGGTAGTCGCAAGGTGCTATCTGGGAGATTAATTCCTTTGTCCGCCCGCAACTTCTCCCCGCAAGAGCGTGCCTGGGTGATCCTGACTAGGATTTGCTGGGTCTCCACCTTCTTGATAATGCCGCCGATTTTTCCGTCATCGAACCAAATGCTCTCGCCCGCTCGCACATCCGAGAAGAGTGCGGGCAACGTACAACCAATCTGAGCGTGGCTAATCAGCTTACCATCGTCGTCAAATTGTGCTGGCCTACCTGCGACCTGATCGTCCGTTAGCATCAGAGTGTCACCTTCCTTAAGAATCACAACCTGTTCCCGCGCCGGAAGCGGCCCAAGTTTCGCTTCGTGGAATTTCTGCGAGGACTTTTCCTTCTTCCTCTCAGCTTTCAACCTAAGAGTTGTCTCAGGCGTCACATAAGCCGTCTGGAATGCTTCCACCCAATGGCAATTGCCGACCGTCTCAACAACGCGAAGACAGCGGCGAGCTCCTCGCTGGTCTTTGAAATCAATCCGGTCACCTTTGCTCAATCGTTCTAACCAGCGGCCAGAAACGGGCAAGCAGGCGTCGGCTGGCAGCGGTGCGATCGTAGGCTGTCCTTCGGGATACAGCCAAATCCTCGCGGGAGACGTCACCCTGCCGAGCAGATTTCGCTTAGGACTCCACTTGATGACCTGAAGCCCGGGTTCGATCGGGCCTGTTCGTAACTTGGGGCCGGCGACATCCATTAGGACGCGACATTTCCTGCCGAGAGAATGCTCGGCATGACGCAAATTCTCGATCATGCATTTCCAGACTGAAGAGTCGTCATGAGCACAGTTGATCCGCATGCAGTCCATGCCATTTGCCAAGAGTTGTTCTATCAGCCTAGGATCATTGGCCGCTTCCGTCGGCATGGTCACCATGATCCGAGCCGTACGCTTTGCCGGAGTAAGCCCGAGCAACGCTTCGGTGTGCAGTTCAAGCAGGGCTTTGCCCTCTTCGAAACCATTGATCGGAGCGGGCGCGATCGCCTCCGTCGCCGGTATCTGAGCTAGACGGTGCAAGGCGTCGAGGACTTTATTGACGCTTGCCAGAACATGCGACTCGGTCCTGCCCAGCGAAGAAAGCCCAAATGCCGAAAGTCGTTCCTGGATTGGACGCATCTCATGACGCCGCAGCGCAAGGTAATGAAACAAATTACGTGCGCTTTGGATGTATGTCGGATGCACTTCACCGCTCTGCCGAAGACCCAGCGACTCTAACTCTAGCATGCTCTGGCGGACTTTACTGAGTTCATGGATCAGTTTCATCAGTTCGGCGGTCTGGTCGGTCATCAATGTCTCGGTAGTAAATCGTTTCTCTTGAAAGAGGTCCCGCGCTTCAACAACAGGAAAGGCTTCAGCGCTTAGTGTCAGCAGGATTATCGGATTCGCTTTGATAATCGGGAATGGCAACGCGGGCCATTTTAGCATGGTGGAATCTGCCACTATCAACTCGCTCAATTCGCACTAAAAGGCCACTTCCGTCGAGTCCAAATGCGGGTGGGCGACACGTCGTGCACTTTCGAGACGACGGCGGAATCTTTCGGCCTCTTCGGTTTCACCGAGTTTTGCATGCGAAGCAACTAGTCCTTCTAACGCCGCCAAGTGGAATGGGTTGCGAGTCAGGACAAGCCGATACTTAACGATGGCTGGAATGAAATTGCCTGCCGAGAATGCTGTCCACGCTTCCGCCAAGTGCGATGCAATGTTCCGAATATCATTGTCAAACGCATCTTCAAGTAAATCATCCTGCTTGACAGTAAGCACTGAGCAGGGCAATTCCCGCAAGAGACGTCTAGTCGTGCTGCCCAGCAAAACTTGCACTAGCCCAGTACGACCTGATGTACCCATGACAATCAAATCCGATGCATGCTCGTTTGCCGACGCGACGATTTGTTGATGCGGCAAACCATACCGTACCTCCTTCCTCCAGCAAACATCCGCTAAATCAAATCCTATTAGGAACTTATCAAATTCCTGAACCCAATCGTTTGCGTATTCCGCTTTGGCATCAGCTAGTTCGCCAGTCTCAACCGCAGCAGTTAGCCAACTCACCTCCGAAACGACCGATAAAACAATGATTTCACTGCCAAAGATCTTTGCCAACCGAACTGCGTTTCGAAGACCACGTGCAGATGTGCTCGATTGGTCTACAGGGCATAGGATCTTTTTAAAGTCTAGTCTGGGTGTGCCAGGACGAATCGCCAGCACTGGCGGCTCAGCATGAGTAATTACTGCCTCAGCAATCGGGCCTAGTGAAAAACCTTTTGGATGCTTCTGCTCGCCCGCTCCAAGTACGATGAGATCCATATCGTACTCAAGCGACTTTTCAATGATGCTACTGGCAATCGACCCCATCTCGATACAATAGCGGGCAATCTTTACATTCTGCTCTTCCAATCGTCGTCTCACGAGCACCATCAGCGACCGCTTCTGTTCTTCACGCATGCTCACAATGACTCCCTTGGAAAGAGACTCCATGACGTGAACGACTGAGACCTGCGAATCGAATGTGGTCGCCAGTCGCGCAGTTGCGTTTAAAGCGTCGTTGCTCGCTTGTTGGAAATCGGTCGCAAATAGAATTGACGCTAAGGATCGCATGCTTTGGCCTTTTGTTCATTCGGGGAATAAGTCAACTGAATCGTTTCGATTTCGTTGTCCCTACAGCAAGTCTGTCAAGCGCCGAAAGAGCGTGATGTGATCGAACCTGGATCGAGTTTAAGGGGCGAAACGAATCCTTCTGGCTTCACGGTCAGTATGCTGCAGTCGCATGTATCGAGAATTTTTTCGGCTGTATTGCCAAGAAGTAATCCTTGAATGCCGCTTCGGCCAACGGTTCCGATCACGACAAGATCGGCCGCTTGAAGCTTCGCCGCTCTTCGAATTTCTTGCCAAGGCGCTCCCCACGACTGATGCACTTGAATGCTCGCGCGATCCACCGCCAAAGAGGCGATGAATTCATCCATCCGCTTGGAAGCCTCTTGGTTAATCTCTTGTTGCAGCGAACTGCCCTTTGGAATTTTGGAGATCGCGTCCTTTGGGACATCTTTGGAATCCACGACATGCAACAAATGGAACTCAGCATTCGCATGCTGCGCTATCATAAGACCTTGGGACACGGCCTTTCGGCTCACCTCTGAGAAGTCGGTAGCGGCGAGCACCACTTTGGGTTGGCCGAAATGCTCCGATTTCACGATCCAAACCGAGGCTGGGCATTTGCGAATGAGTCGTTTTGCGGTGCTACCCACCAGGAACTGTTCCCATTGCGCGAGCCCTCGAGTGCCAGCCAATACTAAATCGTAACCCTCGCGTTGGACTGCATGAGTTACCTCAGCATAAGGTTCTCCAACGTAGACGCTCGTTTGAACCTGAATTGTGCCTGCGATTTTTTCGGCCAGTCGTCTCAACTTTGCATCTGCCTCGCGTTTTGCCTCCATTTGGAAATCCTCTAACGATTCGCCTTCATTCACCAAGAGATCCAACAATAGATCCATCTTCGGTCCGGCTTCAGATGACGACGAATGTCGTGTCTGTAACGTGTGCGCTAAGGTAATCGAAGCGCCCGTCTTGCGAGCCAACCAAACGGCTTGCTGAAAAGCCGCCTCGGATGGAGGAGAAAAATCCGTCGACACCAAGATGCTTACAAATCCAAGCTTGCTGTTCATTCCAAGGTTCCTCGTTGCTTTCAATTTTCAGTTTGCTTGGCTATCCAACAGCTTCGTTCTATGTAGGAAAGGTCAGAAGGCTGGGTCATCAACTTCTCTCAGTTCTTTGATCTGCCAAGCAACAATTTCGCCCGCTCCGTACGGAGTCAAAGAACCGTTGCCAACTTTGATTGACGTATGTCAATCGCTCACTCATCTTCATGGCCCTCTTTCTAACGCCGCGAGCTCGTCAAGTGATGACGTTGTTTCACTTCCGGACTCGTTTGGGCTAGCACTTGGTTTCGACAAACGATCCCGCAACTCTTGCCTTACGATGCTAATGCCCTTGGGGGCGGTGATCCCCAGGGTGACTCTTCGCCCATCTACAGCTAATACCGTAATCACAATCTTAAACTGGGGCACATAAATTTGTTCTCCGACTTTTCGACTAAGTACCAGCATGTTCATTCCTCCAGTGAGTTCTCGCATCATTGCGTGTCTTGTCGGATGCCCCGGTAAAGGTTTAAAGCGACTTGGCCATCAAGGCGGCGAGATCGACCGTGCGGCAGGAGTAGCCCCACTCGTTGTCGTACCAAGTGACGACTTTGACAAAGTTGCTTTTGTCCTTTCCCAGAGCCATCGTAAACTGCAGGTCAATCGAGGACGAGTGTGGATCGCCTTTGTAATCGATACTAACGAGCGGCTCGTCCACTGCTTGCAAAATGCCTTTGAAGCGAGGCTCTTTTGCAGCGGCGCGGAAGAGAGCCCGAAGTTCCTCGGTGGTGGTTTCTCTTTCAAGTTCAACCGTAAAATCCACGATGGAAACAGTCGAGATCGGAACCCGAAGGGCGTAACCATCGAACTTCCCCTTGAGGCTCGGGATAACCGAGGAAATGGCTTTTGCCGCGCCGGTCGTAGTCGGGATGATGCTCATTGCGGCAGCCCGCGCACGACGCAAGTCGGAATGAGGCAGATCCAGAATTTTCTGATCGTTGGTGTAGGCGTGAACGGTCGTCATGAAGCCGCGTTTGATGACGAACGCATCGTGAACAACTTTTGCTGCTGGCGCAAGGCACGTAGTGGTGCAGGAAGCATTGGAGACGACATGGTGTTTCTGTGGGTCGTACATATCTTCGTTCACACCCAGCACGATGGTCAGGTCTTCACCTTCTGCTGGAGCAGTGATGATGACCTTCTTCGCGCCGCTTTTGATGTGACTGACAGCCCCTTTGACGGTTTTTCCTTTCTTGTTAACCCCGTCTTCTTTGATGGTGAATAATCCTGTGGACTCAATCACAATATCCACACCGAGCTCGCCCCAGGGAATTGCAGTCGGATCTACCTCTTTGAAAACCCTGACCTTCCTGCCATCAACGACGAGCGCATCACCTTCAACTTCCACCGAACCGTCGAAGCGCCCATAGTTCGAGTCGTACTTGAGCAAGTGGGCCATGGTTTTAAGTTCGCCGATGTCATTGAATGCGACAACGTCCAGTTCGTTGGGATAATTATCGCGGATCGCCTTCAAAACTTGGCGTCCGATACGTCCAAATCCGTTGATTCCAACTCGTCCGGTCATAACTCAGTTCCTTTTAGAAATGGCTGGTTCGTCGCCTGCGCAAGGATATTCATCGTCGTCACGCGTGCGATTTCGCTGAGTGCCTCATGGGTCAGGAATGCTTGGTGCGCAGTGATGAGGACATTGGGAAAAACGAGCAGGTGCGATAGCTCGTCGTCGAGCAACACCTGGCCGGAGAGATCTTGGAAGAAGATCCCTTCTTCTTCCTCATAAACATCCAACGCCACGCCGCCAATGTGGCCTGATTTCAACGCTGCGATGAGCGCGGTTGTGTCGATCAGTTTGCCGCGGCTGGTATTGACGATGAACACGCCAGGCTTCGTTTGCGCAAGCGTCTTCGAATTGAGCAGATGGAGCGTGTCCGGCATGAGCGGCAGGTGCAGCGAAAGAATGTCGCTTGCTGCGAGCAGGGTGTCAAAGTCGGTGTAGTATATGCCGTGTTCTGCAGCCCAGTCTAACGCGGGGAACGGATCATGGGCCATGACGTTGGCCCCGAAGCCGCGGAAAATCTGTGTTGCGATCCGGCCAATTTTGCCGGTGCCGATAATGCCAATGGTCTTACCGTGGATGTCGAAGCCTACCAGCCCGTTGAGCGAAAAATTCAATTCACGGACACGACTGTAAGCGCGATGGATTTTGCGATTGAGCGTGAGCAGTAGCCCGACTGCGTGCTCGGCAACCGCGTGGGGCGAATACGCCGGCACTCGCACGACAGTTATACCATTCTCGCGGGCAGCGAGGAGATCGACATTGTTGTGGCCAGCACAACGCAGGGTGATGAGTTTCACCTCGATTGCCGCTAGTGCATCGAGGCAGGCCCGGTCAACCTGATCGTTTACAAAGACGCACACGGCCTGCGCGCCTTTTGCCGCGAGTGCCGTCTCGGAACTGAGTCGAAATTCGTGGAAACGCCACGTAATGTCGTGAGAACTAGCAGCACGGCAGAGATAGTCTCGATCGTAGGGTTTCGAATCATAGACGGCGACTTCAATCATGAATGGCCGCCCCTGCGTAGCGTTCCGATTCATCATAGGATTGAAACGCCATTGTACGACTGCCAAAAGAGGAGTCGACTTCGGCCACGGGTAGTTCAACGATCGACCTCAAGCGGGATTTTGCCTCACCGTCACTCGTTACACTCTCTAGCTGCGGGAGATCGTAGACGACTTTGCTATGATTTATTACTCGAACCACGCCAGGAACACGTTTGACACTCTCGATGGCGACTTGACATAGGTAAAACGAAGGGAAGCGACCTAGTATATACACGACACCCTGCTCGATCCTGAACATCAGCGATCTAACAGCAGAGTAGCCACTCAGCGCGATAGTTGTCATGATTCGCTCCCGCGTCTCTTCATCAGTTGGCTGCGACAGTTGTTGCACATCTGTTTGCATCTACCAATCCTTTCACTTGTTTTGTGTAGACCGTGGACATCAAAGGGCCACCCGACCGAACGATATGAACTGATCGGAAACGCCTCAGCATCTAACTAATCCACTTTGATTTCTTGCTCTGCCTCCAGCCAAAATTCCGTTCCATCGCCTTCTGGGCACCCTGCTGCTTCCCATTTTCGGTAAGCCAGTGCGCGAATTGCTTCTTGCTGGTCCTCTTCAGACTGTTGGTTAGGCGGATCGCTTTCGTCGCGATTCAGCTCTTCACTGAGTAACATGGTGGAGGGGTCAGAAACGACCACTTTCTTAGAAATTGACGGGCTCGCGTTAGTTTGACGACTGGTTTTGGTCATGCTCTCTTTCCTCAAAACATAAAACAAGAAATAATTACGAGTTGCAAATCGCCTGTTTCTGCGTTCGCCTTGACCACCACCACTTGTGTAGATCAATAGCCGGGACAATCGTTACGCTGATGGCAATCGCGACGCCCCATAACCACAAGTCAACAGGTTTGGTGATTAAGAGATCTTGCAGAAATGGGACATACATGGCGGCGACGTGGATTAGAAATGCGCCTAGTGTTCCAAAGAACAGAACGGGACTGCGAAGAGGCGACAAAGCAAACGCGGATCTCGTTTCTGACCTACAGTTGCCAACGTGAAAATTCTCAAACAACACCATCGCCAGCAGCAACACGTTTCGTGCATCTTCTATTGCGAAACCAAAACGCAGACAGAGATCGTATACAAGGAAACCACCACCGCCGACAACGACCACTGCAACCAGCAACCGCTCTATCATCAACCTATTGAAAATGGGTTCACCGGGTGGGCGAGGCTTGCGTCGTAGGCTGTCGCCTTCACCAGGCTCGAACACTAACGCAACTCCCTGGATCCCGTTGGTGACTAGGTTTAGCCACAGCAGTTGTACGGGAAGCAAAGGTACGGGAAGTCCTGAGATTACAGCCAATAGGACCATCAATAGTTCCGCAGCGCCCATTGAAATGAGCAAGTAGATCACTTTGCGAATGTTGTCGTAGGCGATGCGTCCCTCCTCGATACCGCCGACGATGGAGCTGAAATTGTCGTCACTGATCACGAGATCCGAAGCCTCGCGTGCGACATCCGTACCAGCCTTGCCCATCGCCACACCGATATTGGCCGCTCGCAGCGCAGGTGCGTCATTGACACCATCGCCAGTAACCGCGACGTAGTGACCGGCTTTGCGAGCCGCCTCCACGATTTGAAGTTTCTGACGCGGAGTGACTCGTGCAAAGACCCGTACATTCTTGACCATCGCCCCCAGTTGCTCTTCAGACTTTCCTTCCAGTTCTGAGGCCGTGACGACCTGATCATCCCGATGAGCAAGCCCAAGATCGCGAGCGATTGCCAATGCCGTGATTCGATGATCGCCTGTTACCATCGAGACTAAGACGCCCGCCTGTTGGCATTCCGCGACCGCCTCTCGTGCCCCCGCACGTAACGGATCGATCATGCCAAGGAATCCGAGTAGTTCCAATCCTTTGGGCTGCGGTGGGGTCTCGTTACTACGCAGCCCTCCGTTCACTTCACCCCTGGCTACCGCGATAACACGGAATCCGCGTGACGCCATCTCCAATGCCATTTGTTCGAATCTCGGTCGTGATGCCCCTTTTTCATCTTCGCCGCCGCACATTTCCAAGATGCGTTCCGGCGCGCCCTTGACAAAGACTTCGATTCGATCTGCGACACGATGGAATGATGCGGCGAATTGGTGCTCTGATTCAAACGGGATGCTACTGACCAGAGGGAACAACTCCAACGCTCGTTCGCGATGTGTTCCCAGTTTTACTCCTAGGTTCAACGCAGCAATATCGACTGCGTCACCGTGCCAGATCCAATCGCCATTGCGTTGATGTAAGTCTCCCTCATTGCACATCACCACGGCTTGAATCAGCGCATCCAAGCTACCATGCGCAGAGTCAACGACAGGTCGGCCTCCAAAGTACACTTCACCTTTCGGTTTAAACCCTTCACCGGTAACGGAAAATACATTGCCATTTGCTAAGAGGACCTCACGCACTGTCAGTTCATTGCATGTGAGCGTGCCCGTTTTGTCCGTTGCAATCAGCGTACAACTGCCCAGTCCCTCTACCGCTGTAAGATTTCTGACAATTACATTTCGTCTTGCCATCCGCGTGGTAGCGACCGCCAGCGCTACAGTAATCGCTACTGGCAATCCTTCAGGAATGGCAGCTACGGCCAGTGCAATCACAAAGAAAAACGCTTCAACAAGCGTGTATCCCCAAAGCACACTTCCCAAAAGTCCAATGCCAGCGGCCGCGATTAGGGTTCCAACGGCCACATAATTTGTGAAACGCTCCATTCGTTCCAGTAGAGGCGGCTTGCCACCCCCGCTCCCCATCACGTCCAATGCCAACTGGCCAACGTTGGTGGCAGTCCCTGTTGCAACGACGATTCCCCAGGCCCGACCTCGTGCAACCAGCGAGCCCGCAAACGTCATATTTTGGCGATCTGCCAGTGTGTCGGCTGCTTCCCCGATCCACGAAAAGTCTTTTCGAACCGACAGCGATTCACCCGTTAACAACGATTCATCGACTTCCAGCCCTTGGGATGATAGCAGCCGTATGTCCGCAGGCACTCGATTTCCGGATTCCAACCAGAGTACGTCGCCGGGAACGACTTCCTCGGCTTTGACCTCGCGCACTTCACCATCGCGTTCTACATGAGCATGCATGCTCAAAAGCTTCTTCAGCGCATGGCTGCTTTGTTCCGCCTGCCACTCTTGGTAGGCACCGATAATCGTATTGAGCAATAAGACGACCCCAATAAAGATTGCATCTTTGAGATCTCCAATCATCGCTGAGACAACTGCGGCAGCTACGAGAATATAGATTAACGGGCTGATAAATTGCCTCAGCACAATCGTCCAAAGTGGTGTCGGTCCCTTCTCGGGAAGCACGTTGAGGCCGAAGTGATATTGACGACGATTCACTTCCTCTGCCGAAAGTCCAGATTCGGAGGAATCCAATGCTGCAACGCATGATTCGGCACTTTCGGCGTGCCAATGTCTTGCCATTTGCTTCTGAAGCTGTGTCATTCCATTTAAACTTTTCACGAAGACGTTCTGTTAAAAGCGCGAAGTACCCTGTTTATGCAAGGCTTCCCGAGCGTTTGATTCGCACAATTGCATTTGCTTCAAGAGTTGCATGAGCGAATACTGCCTCTTGACTCGATCGACTACCCTTGAGTCTGCTTCGAAGCATGTCTTGGACTCCATTTCTTGGTCCATAACGAGGATTACGGGGATCGCATTCAACGTTGGTTCCTCATCCATAATTTCAAGAACTCCCTCGGCGCCGCCCCAAAGCAATTCGCAACTCAAAACAAGCACATCTGGAGGGCAATCGCGTAAACATGCGATGCACTCTAGGCCACTCGAAACTACCAGTGCTTCATGTCCGCGTTGATTCAAGAATCGCCTGGCAATATCGAGAAACTCGCCGTCGCAACCTGCAATAAGTACTTGCATTACGTCCTTCCAATCGTAGAAGTGTTGGCACTCTGTATTCTAATTGCGTCGACTTGAAGAGCGCGACCCCGCACTCGCATGCAACGATTATCGGAACTCGAGTAGCGAATTGAAATCGACCCTGCAAACCATTGCGTTCTGGTGGAATCCACCATCTCCGTGCCACTAGGGAAATTGCTACAATGAGTGGTCACAGCTACACAAGCCGCTCAGCAGAATTCCCATCACACATCAGTAGCAGGCATCGGTACCAATGGACGATCCTCATTTCACTCTGAATGTCAATCAAAGCGAAAATCGATATCTATGTTTGCGCGAAACAGTTGCTGATTACTACTACCACGTCCAGGTCGAGGACGGACGGGTCTTACGTAAGCTTCATGGCTCCGCTTGCGAAAAGGTTACTGGATTTAGATCAGAAGAGTACGCTGCCGACCCGACACTTTGGAACGCGATTGTGGTGGAACAAGATCGCGCGCTTATACATCAACAAATTAATGGCATTCTTTCAGGTGCTCAGCCGCCTGCGGTCGAATACCGAATCCATCGCAAGGATGGTCAACTGCGCTGGATAAGAAAAATGCTCGTTCCCTATCATGATGATCGCAATTGTTTGATTGCCTATGACAGTCTCCTTACCGATATCACCGAGCAGAAACAGGCTGAGGAATCGCTCCGCGAAAGCGAGGAGCGATTTCGCTTGATTTTTGAAGATGACTTGACTGGCGATTATTTGGCCGAGCCCGACGGTGAAATCGTGCTTTGCAATCAAGCGTTCGTAGATATTTTTGGTTTCGATAGTCGAGAAGAGGCAATCGGTAGCAATCTAGCGAACCTCTACCTCGCGCCCCTTTCCTGGCCAAACTTCGTTCAACTTCTTTCCGAGAACAAAGTACTGGAGAGGCACGAGCGAGCGGGGCGGCATAGCGATGGAACAATCCGACATGTGATTGAAACAGTTCTGGGAACGTTCAACGCTCAGGGTGAGTTGCTTCGAATCAAAGGTTACGTCTTCGATGATACCGAGTCGAAGGTCGCTACAGCTAGGCTCCAGCGACGAAACAAAGAGCTCGAATCGGCTGTCGCAGATCGCACCAGAGTTCTGCAAGAGAAGCAGGAACATCTCCAAGCCATATGGGACTCCGCCTTTGATGCTATCATCACGATTGATCGCCATGGGCTAATCGAAACTGCGAACCGAGCAACTGAGAAAATGTTTGGATATTCAGCAGCAGAGTTACTCGGTCAAAACATCAAGCTGCTCATGCCCAAACCCTACTGCGATGAGCATGATGGCTATATCTCGCGTTATCACGACACTGGCCAGGAAAGGATTCTTAATACACCTCGCGAGCTTGTTGCTTTGCGTAAAGACGGTTCGATATTCCCCATCGATCTCTCGGTAACTCAAGTTGACCATACAGGTTTCTTCACCGGCATTATTCGTGACATCTCGGATCGCAAAAGGATGCAACGGCATCTTCTCGAAATATCTTCGGAGGAACAACGTCGCATCGGTCGCGAACTTCATGATTGTACAGGCCAGGAGTTGACAGGTCTTTCGTTGACGGCTGGAGCATTGCTCGAAATGATTGACGCCGCGGCAAACGCAACCGTCGACGGGCGCACCGTTCGACAGCTCGAGGAGAACGACTTCAAGCGTATACGCGATACGTTAGCCAAGGTAAATTACAAGATCATCGAGGCAAATCGGCATGTACATGAACTATCCCACGGAATCATGCCCGTTCAGATCGACGCCGGAGCATTGCAGTCTTCGTTGGATGAGTTGGCTTCATCAACCAACATGCCGCCGGCAATTCTCTGCCGATTTGAATGTCCTTTGCCAGTCATCGTTTCGGATAACTCCGCCGCGACCCACCTGTACCGAATCGCACAAGAAGCAGTCAACAACGCGGTCCGTCATAGTCAAGCCAGCGAGATCATCCTCTCGCTTATACAGAACGGAAAGGAAATTGTATTGGAAGTATTAGATAATGGTATCGGAATAGACGAAACGTATAGTCGAATTGCAGAAGCAAAGAAAGACCATCATGGTATGGGAATGCGCACGATGCAATACCGCGCCGGAATCATTGGTGGTACCTTGCAGATCGAACGTCGTAAATCCGGAGGCACTTCAGTGCGATGCGTTGCCTTGCAGCCAGATGAAAGCGGATCGCTATGACCAAACTGGTCCCGCCTAAGAAGATTCTGATCGTCGATGACCATCCATCGGTCAGGGACGGATTGTCGTTGCGTATAGCATTGCACTCGGACTTTGAAGTTTGCGGTGAAGCTGACTCAGAGGACGAAGCGTTCAAGCTTGTCAAACATTCTGCCCCGGACTTGGTTCTGATTGACATATCTCTCAAGAGTGGCAATGGCATTGAATTGATAAAACGAATCCGGTCGCACAACCCCGCCATCAAAATGCTGGTTGTCACTGGCTTCCAAGAGTCGCTCTATGCAGAGCGGGCTTGCCGAGCGGGGGCTCTCGGTTTTTTGAATAAACAGGAGTCAAGTGTCAAGTTGATGGAAGCAATCCGAACCGTGCTGGCCGGTGAACGATTTCTAAGCCCAGCCCTTTCACGTCGCCTAATCAACCAGTCTTTGGGTGTTCGCGACAAAACGAAATCGCCGATTGAGAATCTTACGAACCGAGAACTTGAGATATTCCGAATGATTGGCGAGGGTTTGACCAGCGGTGCTATTGCCGAGCGTCTTATGCTCAGTCCCTACACCATTGACACGCACCGTGAGAACATCAAACGCAAACTCGATATCAGCAATGCCGCCGAATTAGCCCGCGCCGCCGTCCAGTGGTTGCTAGAGAGTGGCTAATACACCCAATGAAAGTCGCATTGCGGTTTTACCGCTAAAACCTTCTTCAAATTCTGGACGAAACCAAACGTGCTACCAATAGATTTGGCACCCAAGAAAGCCAAGCGACGATGGGATACGCCAGATTGAAGTCGAGGCGGCATACAACGACTAGAAGAGGCAACCACAATCGCAAGGTAACGGCCGACATGCATGCGCTGTAGCTGTAGATCATGAGGCACTCGTGCCTCCGCAGATCGCGTTGCCGGACGCTCAGATATGCTTGCACGGTGAAATAGAGCCAGATCACACCTAGACTGCCAAACCCCAACCCAGCAACCGGACCTGCTGAGCTAAAGGGTGCGATGCAGACTGCAGCCACTCCGCTCATGCAGACCATCAGCACATACAGCTTCCCCAGATTTCTATGTATTCGAGAATATCGCGTCCTCAATGACTTTATGAACTGCGTCCACCCAACAAAGAGTGCAACTCCTGCACCAACGATATGTACATAAAAACCTAAACGCCACCATCCATTAATCAATAGAGCGTCGCTTTTGGTCTCAAGGAGTCCAAACTTGCCTCCAACTACCAGATAGGTGAGGGGATAGGCTCCGATGATCAAGCATAGGACAGCAACGAGTATCCAGAGTAGAGTTTTCATGAGGCGTACGCCGAAGTTGCGAATCGTTTGACTTGAGCAGCATAACGCGGCAGGCGAAGCTTACAATCGCAAATCCACACGATAGATGAGTTGGTTGTCATTGTAGCCTACTCTTACTCTAACCAGTTTCAGAAGCACTACGAACCAAGCAATGAATGATAACCTAATTTCGAATTGCCTGTACGCGCTTCCGTTTTTCCGGCAATCCCGACTTCGTTTCGACTAATATCGCCAAGATGTTATTTCGAGTGGATTCATCCAAGTGCTTGTAGTCATCCGACCGATTTTCACTCGACAACACTAGAAGCAACTGCCGGTAAATCTCGCTACGGAGTAACGGTTCGAGCGTATCAAATGCATCCGAGTAAATCAGGTAGCTACAGGGATACTTGAACATACGTGTCTTCAAGTCGAAATCTCGCAATGAGCGACCTCGAGAGTCCTTTGGCCCACGGTTTGCAAACTGTACTACGAAATCTTCGACGCCGCTCACCTCGCTGGTCAGTTGGAACTCGTTCGAAAACAGCAGGCAATCAACGACGGATTTCGCAAGTGTTCGAACCTGAACTTGCAATTCCTTATCTTCATCAGCGGTTGCTTCCTGTTTCGATCGCTCATGCAGCAGTTGCCGTATGGAAAACTCTGCATGCGTAATCGTGTTATGCATTTGCGTCTGATGTTCGAGAACCATTAAAGCTACGATATCGCTGTTGGGCGATAGGTAATGTTTCGTATTAAACTCAAGGTCAAGGTCCGACCGATTGCCATTTTTTTCTGTATCCAGTTGCCCACCGCGAACAAATGAGTTACCCATATGTTGCATTTCGCCATGCTGCCCCGTTACGAACCAGCCACCCCAGCGCTTAGCAAACGGACTGGTGTGACCGGTAACGAACGCCTCCTTTTGCACGCTAATATTCCCGTCATACGTTGGAAAGACGCTGCGAACAACATGCCCCGGAACGCCTTGGGTGAGCGAAGTAGCATGACACCCCAAGCAGTCGTAACCCGCTCTTTTGATCGCTGGTTTGCGCGGTGACATCTCGAAGGTGTAAAACGCTGTGCCGAGTTTCGGGTCCGCGGTTGAGACCTCGATGAGAGGGCTGCCGTTAATCCAACCTACATACGTGTCGTCATTGAAGTAGATCGCCCGCGGATTTTTACGAGAAATGTGTTGTACTTGCATACTAGTCTTAGAGAAAACCAACGTCTGCGATGACTCAGAGATATCAAGTGCTGCAAGCAGCGATCGTAAATACCCATGCTCTCGCGTGTAACGCAGTTCTAGCTCTTTCGATTCGAGTTTCGCAACGAGGCGGCTGACTCGATTGTCGGCTTCAGTTTCCAAATAATTGAATGGGGATTTATCGAGGTCAACTTGAAACTGGCCTCGCACTTGGCTGCTAAAAAATAGGAGCCAAAGTAGGAGTCCAATCCGTGATGTGCGTCGCAGCTGTAACTCTCGATTCATCGTGCGCTTCCCGTAATGCAGTAGAGATGTTGGCCTGTTCGGATCAAGATGCGCCCATCGACAATAGCAACCGCGTAAGCCGTTGGATCGTCGTACGAAAACATTTGATGAAGAGCGGACTCTGGCATGCCGGCAAAAACTTTTTCGGGACCGTCTTTGGGAACTGCTTGTTCAGGCGGGACGGCATTGCGTTTTCGCGTCGCCGCGGCCGATTCCGCCGCCTCAACCATTTGATCGCGATCCCACAATTGATTTCGCGCCACTAAATCGTATTCAGTTCCATGTCGAAGGATGATCGAAAAGAAGTTTATCGACACTAAGTAAACGAATTTATAACCCGAATCCGTTGTCACTCCCACAGCAGATG
>CAUJKA010000081.1 GCA_963204965.1 Planctomycetota bacterium
GAACCGATCGAAATCACCAAGGCTCCACTAAGCAGAGCTGCCAGTGAATTGGCTAAAGAAAATGTCGCGTAGGGTTCGGGACTGTTGAGTCGATCTTCCAGTCGCTTTCGAGCGGGTGAACCGGCAGGAGCTTCAAGCTGCATTTTCGCAATCGTTGCATCTGGATCTCGTTGATACTCGGCTCGCATCTCGGGAAAAGCCGAGGTGACCTGATAGAGGCCAACTCCCGAAAGTGTCAACGCGCCTGCTAATACTAAGCCGATGGCCGCGCTGCGTTCTCTTACGCTCAAGATCAGTGAACGAATCGCATAGTACAGGGCAATGGCGGATAGCATGTGCCAGCATCCATGCCAACCAGTGCGCGGATTGAAACTACTTCCAGCGCGCAGCGTTACTACAATCATCCATACCGCCACTGCTAACAGCACGCTTACCTCAACTTTGGAGAGTGCGAAGCGTCGCTGCGCGGCAAGTTGATCTAACGAAACAAGGATGGCCAAGAGAATCCAAGCCATGTTCTGAGGCAATGCAGATCCTTCAAAGACGCTGGTTGAATCCAGCGGCTGTAACATGGCCCAAGCGATGATAACGCCCAAAATTGCTTGGCAAGCAGTTCTTCCTACATGAGCTATCAGACTACCACTGCGATCGCCAGCCTCATCGGAATGATCTCGCGAAACAGGAGCTTTCTTGGGACGTCGGCTGGTCATGTTCGCAGAGAGACTCAATATCGAGAGAAGTGTTACTTGTCCGAAGGCTTGTCGTCGACTCGTCCCACCGATTCGAGCACTCGAATCAGACCGAGAATTAACAGTGTACTTACGAGAATAATTCCAGCGCCCACCAAATCGACTCGCGGCAACAATAATGCTCCAACCGAACAGGCTGCCGTTGCAAGATAGATCGTTAGCACGGCTTGCTTTTTAGTCATTCCGAGATCGACCAAGCGGTGCGAAAAGTGGCGTTTGTCGCCTTCGAAAGGACTGCGACCTTCGCTTAGTCGAATCACAATCACGCTCATCATGTCGTAGAGTGGAATCGCCAAAATGACCAAGGGTGCGATGACCGTATGAGGCTGACCGCCTTGGTAGCCCGAGTACGTTGCCAGTAGCGTTCCCACCGCAATCCAAAATCCGATGAAGTAACTGCCCGCGTCGCCCATGAAGATCTTTGCGGGAGGCCAATTGTGAAAGAGGAATCCTAGTAGTGCACCGACCAAGATCAGCATCATAACCGCAACAAACAATTGCGGCTGATTGGCTTGATTGGGACTGGTCAGCAACATGATGGCCAGCATCGAGGTAGTTATCGCTGCCACGCCACTGCTCAATCCATCCATGTTGTCCAGCATGTTGAACGAATTGATCAAGGCAACAATCCATATGACGCTGAGCGCACCGGTCAACCATGGCAGATCAATGAAGGCCGTCAGTTGCAAGCCTTGAAAGTAAACGCAAAAGCTGGCCACGCCAAACTCGACCATCAAGCGAAACCACCAAGGAATTCCTTTTCGGTCATCGGCCAGTCCCAAGAAGACAAGCACAGTGCCGCAGCCGATGATGACCCAGATCTCCATAATCTTGGAGGTCATGCCGCTGAGGTGTTGAGTGATCGATTGCGGTAAGTAGCTTGCCAGAGTCTCGCTTTGCGTTAGCAGGAAGACGGCCAATGTGCCAGCTGCAAAAGTAGCAACAACGCCAGCCCAGATCCCCAAGCCGCCACCAAGCGGAATTGGAACGGTGTGAACTTTACGATGTCCAGGCTTGTCCATCAGCCCCAGTCGCTCGGCCGCGCGACGAACCCAGCCCACCGCCAGCCAAGAGACGATCATGCTTGGGACAATCGCGACGACGAGAAGCAATACAAGAGTGCTGATTTCCAAAGTTCAAATTCTCCGTCACTGCTTGTAGGCTTGTTCGATTGGTGTTTGCGATTCGCGACAAAAGTTAGTTAGTAGGCTCGTTAGTTAGACGGGAGGTTGAGCTTGGTTCTTCGATATTGTTGACTTGAGAAGCTCGCGAACCTTCGAAAAGAACCCTTGATAGTCGGCTCGTTGGTAGTCGGGGTAGGTCCAGGGTCGCGACTGCCAGCCGCCAACGTAATATAGACACTCTTCAGCGTAAATCCCATCGCGAAGGTAGATCCGATGAGCTCGATCTTTCGTGGAAGCAAGGACAAGCTTACTAAGCATCAAATAGCCGGGGTCGATGTTAACGGGACGAGGCACATCGAACGGTGCGTTTTGAGCGAGTTGTTGTTCCCAGGCGTTCGATTGGATTTTGCGATCAGCTAAAGATGCAGGATCGAACAACTTCTCAACAACGAAGAACTGCTTGGCGATCGGCTGTCCCATCTCGTCAGCGTAGTATTCGGTCTCTACGTGTTCGAATGGCGAGCTTTCCAAAGCGACTTCACCCCACGAAGACTGAATCTGTTGGCGAGCCCATATGATGGCTTCAGGGCGACTGCTGAACACAGCCGCCAACAACAGTGCTGGTGGAGTAGGTCGGATGTTGGCCATGAATGATGAGCTGTGGATGGCCGTTAATATGCTTTGGCAAACACTGCCATTCGTTCGGCTGGTTGGCCAGTCAGGAAGCACGTTCCCGGACCGTTGTTTTCCAGAGGCATGCAGCGAATGGTGACCTTCAATTCATCCAGCAACGGTTGAACCAACTCTTCACTGGCGAAGTGGCACAATGCAAATCCGCCATGAATTTCGGGCTCATCCGCGTTCTTGGGTGTGAAGTACGCGCGGAAATCCTTTTCATTGGTGATCGTAACCGTATTGTCGGCTTGTAATTTCTTAGCGCGTTCAAACAGGTTGTTTTGGATGTTATCCAACATGGTAGTGATGTTGGCAACAAGATCGGCGCGACCAACACTAGTCGATTCACCCGTATCGCGTCGGGCAACAAAAACAGCATCCTTAGCGATGTCCTTGGGGCCGACTTCGATTCGCAGTGGAACACCTCGTTTGACGTGGTACCACTTCTTCTCGCCACCGCGTAAATCGCGATCATCGATCTGCACCTCGACCGCTCGACCAGCATAAGCCACCTTACCCAGGTCTGCTTTCAGACGGTTGCAGTACTCAAGCACTTGAACTCGCGACTCTTCATCGCGATAGATTGGCAGAATAACCGCATGAGCAGGAGCCAATCGAGGTGGTAAAACCAATCCATCGTCGTCAGCGTGCGTCATGATCAGCGCGCCGATCAAACGCGTACTGACTCCCCACGAAGTTGTCCAAGCGTAAGCTAGTTGTCCATCTTTGTCTTGGAAGCGGATCTCTTGAGCCTTAGAAAAATTCTGCCCCAAGAAGTGACTGGTGCCAGCTTGCAGCGCTTTGCGATCTTGCATCATGGCTTCGATCGACAGCGTCATGTCAGCGCCTGGGAAACGCTCGCCGGGAGTCTTCTCGCCTTGAATCACTGGTACAGCCATCCAGTTCTCGGCAAAGTCCGCGTAGACTTTCAACATCTTGTTGGTCTCTTCAATGGCCTCTTCGGAAGTTGCGTGAACGGTGTGCCCTTCTTGCCAAAGAAACTCGGCGGTTCGTAGGAACAAGCGAGTCCGCATCTCCCAACGAACGACGTTGGCCCATTGATTGATTAGGATCGGCAAGTCGCGATAGCTTTGCACCCACTTGGCATACATGGCTCCGATGATCGTCTCGCTGGTTGGCCGAACAATCAGTGGCTCTTCCAATGGGCCTGCTGGACGTAGGCCGCCAGTTTCAGGGTCGGGCTCAAGCCGATGGTGCGTTACTACAGCGCACTCTTTGGCAAAGCCTTCGACGTGCTGGGCCTCTTTCTCCAAAAAGCTCATCGGAATGAACAGCGGAAAGTAGGCGTTTTGATGTCCGGTGTCTTTGAACATCTTATCCAGGGCTCGCTGCATATTCTCCCACAACGCGTAACCCCAAGGCTTGATCACCATGCAACCGCGCACGGGCGAGTTTTCCGCGAGATCCGCATGCTTGATGACTTGCTGATACCATTCGGGATAGTCTTGGCTGCGTGTCGGAGTAATCGCTGTCTGCGGTGCTTTGTTCATGGGAGTGACTGAGGCTTGTGATGGACTAGGTTGCTCTAACTGGACGGCCGAGAAATAGCCTTTCCAGGGAGGAAAAATCATAACCGACAGGGCCTTCTCTCACAGCGCCAAATTGCCCAGTTGCCGAACCCGATCCGTGGAATGGACAGGGAATAACGGAGGACGCTGGGAAAACCAACTATCATTTTCCGTTTTTGCCTGTTTGCCGCGCTTTACCCGGACGGTCATTTACCGTTTGCGACTGCGTTTGTATTTCGCGGATGAGGCTTTTTTTGTGCTGGCAGATCCGGGTGCGAACCACAGAAGCGATCCAAGAGCTCCGGCAATTCCCAGGGGAATGATTACTGGTACCGAAGTGAACTGAGGCTCAGAGGGCGCCGAGCCATTCTGCATTGGGGCACCTGGAGCGTTCGAATTAGTGCCACCTTGAGACTGGGGGAAACTGTTGTTCGGGAATTCAGAATTCGGGAGCTCAGAATTCGGGAATTGGGCGGGAACACCATTACCATTACTCTGCCCAGCGCCTGTTGCTTGGGCACTGGGATCGTAGAAACGAATCTCAAAAGTCTCAGTGACCACCACGGCCATCCCGAGAATGAGCGTAGTGATGATCAGAACTAGTCCAAACAGCTTAACTTTCGGCATACTCTCACTTGCTCTAGCGCTGTACCGTTTGATTCTTGTCTGCCACCAACGCCCCGTCGCGCATCTGTAGCTTCCGACCAGTCTGTTCCGCGAGACTCAAATCGTGCGTTACGATGACCAAGGTGGTTTGATGCTGTGAGTTGAGCTCGAGAAGCAGTCGCATGACTTCGCTGCCACTAGCGCTATCCAAGCTTCCCGTTGGTTCGTCGGCAAGGATGATCGCGGGACTGTTAGCCATGGCCCGAGCTATGGCGACTCGCTGTCTTTGCCCAATAGAAAGCTGGTTGGGCAAGTGATTCACACGATCCTTTAATCCAACCAAGCCCAACAATCTCTCGGCCGTTTCCACGCGTTGAGCCAATGGTAGATCGCCTTCGAACATGGGCAACTGGACATTTTCGATCGCTGTCAAGTTTGGCAACAGGTAAAACGACTGGAACACAAAGCCGATTTCGCGAGACCTTAAGCGGTTCAAGTCTTCGCCTTGGATCGACTTGCCGCGAAAAAGAACTTCGCCGCTCGTCGGTCTGTCGAGTGCCCCCAGGATGTTCAGCAGAGTTGACTTACCGCAACCGCTGGGGCCAACGATAGCAATGGACTCGCCGGCTTGGATCTCCAACGAAATGTCTCTGAGTGCATGAACGTCGCCATCCGGGTAGTACTTGCAAACGCTGTCCAGTTGGATCAGAGGTGTGGCTTTACTTGCTTCGTGCATTGACTTTCCTAGAATGCTCTTCTAACTAGACTGCTTATCAAGATTTAACACGATCAACACGCACGGAGCAGATTGGGAAAAGTAGCCGCAGTGCTTGTGCCAGTTCACGGCTTTTCCATCGAGTCCGTTTTAGAAAGAGTTTACCATGTTGCGCCGAATGATGCTGGTCCAGATATTGGCCTTGGGGCTGGTGCTAGCGCAATCATCAATCAATCTAGGGTTAGTCGTTTGCGGACCGGTAGTTTGGGGCCAGACCACAACAACTCTACAGACCACAGGTAACACTCAACAGTCGTTGCCACTTAGCAGAACAATTGTCAAAGTGGATGCTGGAACAGTTGTTGGCCAAGAGAATGCAACTCGTTGGAATCGAACCATCCTTCTGGCCAAGCCGCGAATTGCTAGCGGCGATGTTTCAGCGCTCAGCGACACAATTCGCCAAGCCGCTTCCACGTTCGTGCTGACCATCCTGGCAACGGTCGATCAAGATCCACAAGCTGCTCAACCAAAGTTTCGATTGGCTGAAGTTGGGGTAGGCTACAGCGTTGCTGTTGGAGACAAGCTGAAAGTGATCCACGCGGACGACTACGAAAAGCATGGAGTGCAGTTGTCCTTTATCCCCCGACAAATGCTGTCAGAAAATGAAAAGCAGATCGACAGCATTCGCACTGTTGTTCGGGGATCATCGCTACTGATGTTCGACGTGCCTGCGATTCTATTTAGCCAGGGCAAGCATCAAGATTATGTGATGCGACATCTGATCTGGATCGATGCCAAGACTGGAAAGCTCGCAACAATGATCTGGTTGTTGCAGCAGGATCGCGCCAAGCAATGGAGCGTCGTAACTTCAGAAGCGATACGCTGGTTGGAGCCAAGCACTATGGAGGATCGAGCTGTTCACGTTGATGGCAACGAGTTCACGTTTGGTGTTCCCAGCAAGCGAGCTTTTGCACTCGAGAAGATGCCACCAGGTCGTTTGATCCCCTGGAGTCAACAAGCCAGTTCGTTGGCTGCTCGCGAAGTTTATCAGCTCGATGAGATTCAGTCGCTTTTGATTGCCTTGAACGAAGCGAATCTTGCTTCGCAAAGAAAGTAAGGAAAGAAGGCAGGCAATGAAATCAGCGGACGGCACACGGAGTGTGCCTGCTACTCGATCGAAAGCGAGAAGTCGGTTCCGCGCATTCGCATGCCAGAGGTGACTGCGATCTGGCCGGTCTGAGCGACTCCGTTCACTTCAACTTCATGCACGGTGCGAAAATACCATTGGCCATCTTGGCTAAACATCAACAGGTCGTGACTCCACTCGGGACAATAAACATGGCTGCTCGAGTTAGGGCCTAAGATACAGGAATCGGCCAGTAGTAACACGCCGTCGACTCGTGGGTGAAAGCGGTGCAAGCTGACCATCTCAAGTCGTGCCGTAGAGCTGAGTGGATGAGGCTTGGTGAGTCGCATCTTAACTCGACTGCCAAATTGTAACTGCGCCTCGTTTGGAAGAAGTGCGGCTGCGGAGATCAATTGATCGTTGACTCGCGTTTCTTGCAGCGGATCGACAAAATAGTCCGACTCGCGGCGTCGAATCACGGCGGCTTG
>CAUJKA010000082.1 GCA_963204965.1 Planctomycetota bacterium
TGCCCACTGATTTTTCCATCGGTTTTCCCTTCGTTGCAGTTTCCGAGTTTGAACTGCACAACAACAGATTCACCCAGACGCACAACATTCGAATAGGGCTCGACCCAAATATCGTGCGCTGATGCAATGGGGACAACAAGCACCGTGACCATCAGAGCAATTGCCCAAATGGCTAGGCCGTGACTGCCTAGTCCTGTGGTTGACTGAGTTAACGGGCGCATCTTGAAGTCCTTGGATGAAGTGTAAAACCGATTTGACGATAGAATTTTGGAGTAACGAGCAGAACAGTTACGCTTTAGCGCTCAACTTGATATCACCCAGATCGGTCACGGCCGCTCCTTCAACAGTGATCGATTGACCCTTCTTACCCGCTCGACCACCAGCAAATCCGGCTGTCTCATGCCAGACAACAATTCGGCAATTGCCTGTGGGTACTAAGTTGATTTGAAAATTGCCTTGAGCGTCCGTGGTAGCGAAATAAGGATGTTCAAAGCTACGCAGCCACATTCGTTCCCAAGGGTGAGGGGGACAGTTGATCTGAATTGGTGCTGGCTCAGGTTTGATATCTTCGACAGTTAGTTCACTGTTTGGAGTCATTGCTTTATTGATGGGATCGTTCTTAAAGCCAGTCAGATTGAACACATGTCCAATGGGGCCTTTGTTTCTCATCAGTAGTCCTTGACCGGGCTGGACGCCAACTGCATGAGGAACATATCCGCTTGGATCTTGGTCAACGATCACCAACTTCTTCTCTTTTGGCAGTTCGAGTAAAGATGGATTGGCTGTTAGATAGCCTTTACCGTCTTCAGGCATCAGCCAAACATAAACCCACTGAACAGCCTTCGATTTTGGATCGATAACCCATTCTTGGTTGAGCACTGGTCCCATTGACTTAAACCATTCGAGATCAGTGGGAGAGAGATTTAGCTTGTCCAATTCGACTTCTTTGACCGCTGGTACCGTTCCATCGAACAAAACACGTCCCTTGATCGATCCCCATGCCTTATCGTTGTTGCTCGCATCGCCAAAAACTACTGGCTCACTTGCGCGAGTTAACGTAGCCTGATTCAGGAACACCCATCCAGTCGCAGCGCAGATGTCTCGAATCAATCTTCGCCTAGATAGTGTGGATTCCTCCATTTTGGCGAGTAGGCGATCTGAAAGTTGGCGGTTCGTGTTATCGTTCATATTGTTTTCTCTTAGGTTGAGATTTGAAAAGCTATTGTTGTTTGAAGGTTTAACCGTCTGTTGTGAGTGCACGCTCTCAAAACTAAACGGGGCAAAGTCGCGTCTCTATTTCGCCTTGTTGGCAATCGACTTGGAGTCTTCGTCTAGAAATCTATCCATGACCTCGCGATGCTGATCGAAGAAGGTCTTTTCGCTTTCGTGGCAAAAGTAGTAGGTCTTTCCCTTGTGTTCTGACTTGATAGCTTTGTTACCTGCCATGAGGCACAGAGGGCACAGTGGATTTTGTTCGTCATGCTTGGGCAACTTCGCGAAGGCTTCGTTGGAGTCTGGGTTGAGCCAGCCCTTGCCTTGGTACTCAATTCCATCCGCAATCGCTTCAGCTTCCTTCGTCCCCATGTACCGCTGAACGACGCGCAGAGCCAAATCGATGCCGGAAGATACTCCGCCAGCGCTTGCAATGTTCCCATCTTCAACGAACCGAGCTCCCCGCTTCAATTTGACCTTGGGAAAGGTACCTGCGAAACGGAAGTATCCGCCGTGATGCGATGTAGCGAATTTTCCATCTAACAGGCCACTCTTGGCTAGAATGAAAGCGCCATTGCAGACCGACATGGTCACGTCGGTTGACTTGGATGCCTGCCGAAGCCAATCCATCATGGCTGGCGTTGCCGAAATCTCATTCATTGCGGGAATGACAATAATCTTTGGGGCGGGAGCATCCTTAAAGGAGTATCGCGGTATCACCCGCATTCCGCCGCCGACAGTTACGGGATCGGTCGATTCTGCGACGATCGAGATATCGAATAGCGCCTTCCCTTCGTGTGTGTAAGCAAATGCGAAGACCTCCAGCGGGCCGCAGAAGTCGAGTACCTCGGCGTCCTTACCGACAACAATTGCAACTGGAATCGAACCCTCCGCGGGAATTGGCAATCTGCGGGGTTCATCTTGTTGGCTGACTTGTGAGATGCCCGATGTTTGGCTTTGAGAATCCGTATTGAAATCGCAATTGTTTCGACCGATGTAAAATGCAGATACCGCTAGTACAGTCGCCAAAAGAGTGTTGACTCGCACGATATTGTGCTCCCAGTTTGAGGTTGATTGAATCGAATGAGGGAAAGGCGGTTTGACTTTGCTTGGATGTCAGTGTGGTATTGCAGTCCGTTGAGTTTGGGGACGCAACGCGGCAAGGATTTCATGAGCGGTTCCCTCGCCACAGCCACGGAGTTCCAGAAGGCGCTCGCGTGTGAAATCGGCGGGGCTTTCCGCTTGATACAGACGTACGAACTTTTCGAAGATGGCTCGCGATTTCTTGCTAATACGCTCGCGACACAGTCGCAACGTATCTCGCTCTGACAAACTGACAACTTGAGTCGCAGATACATAGGGGTGTACATCAAAGGCTTCAGACAGTGGCGTATTGACTTGTAGAATTGAGTTAACCGTCTGCATGGTAACCTCCAAAATTAGTTCAAGTGTTTTTCAAGCCAGTTCTCATCGAATCAACCTCCGCTCGTGTACTTTACGAACTCAGGTTTGGTCTCCCGAAGTATCTCAAGTAGTGTTGCTCGAGCCGAAATGTCTAGTTTGGTGAACGTTGGATCAGCATCCGCCGCGGTTAGCACTTCGTTAAGCTTGCTATAGACATATTTCTTCATGGCATCGGGAAGCGAATCAAAAGCACCGGTATAGATGGTGTAGCTAAGCGGGTACTTGAAAATCCGACTGTTTAGATCGAACTCTCGAAGCGACCGACCCTTACTATCAAACGGGCCAACCTTCGAAAACTGTTCGGTAAAGCCGGAGGTACCTTTCACTTGTTCTTTAAGCTGGAATTCGTTGCTAAACAGTAAGTACTTAACCAACGTGTCTCCGGCTTTGACAATCCTAGCTTGGGTAGTCGCGTTGATCTGATCAGCGTTTGCATCGGCACTTTTCAATTGTTGCTCTTGAACGTACAGCGCGTGTCGTGTTTCGAAACTTGCGATCGTTAAGTAATTGATTGCGTCGGCTTGGTGTTCAAGAACTAACAACGCAACAATATCGCTATGAGCAGTCAAGTATTTGGTTGTGTCAAAGAACGGAGAAAGGTCTGAAACGTTTTGACCGGCAGCGTTATCAATACTCTTTGGCTTTTTCGAATCACTGAGTTTGAGGTTCCCCAAGTGCTTTTCGCTGCCATGGCTACCGGTGACGTACCAACCACCCCAGCGTTTGTCGATGGGGCTCGAGTGATCGCTGCGAAAGCTGCCTGCTGCAATTACGGGTTCGCCCTTAAGATCAGGGACTACAGATCTAACTTGCAAGCCGGGAACATTACGAGTTCTGGCGGTGCCGTGGCAAGTCAAGCAACTGGCCGATTGATTCTCAAACGCGGGCTTTTCAGACTTCTCTTGATCCAGTGTATAGAAAACCATCCCAAGTTTGGGATCAGTCACCGCAACTTCAATCAGTCCATCTTGCACATAGCCGATATGAACTTCGTCGTTGAAGTAAATGGCACGTGGCGTTTCTGGAGAGATCTTTGGATTCTGTCGACTGACTTTTGCAAATGGCATCACTTGAGTCGTGGTCGATACGTTCAGTGCCTTCAAAAGAGAGGGGAGATAGCCAAGGTGCGAGTCGTACTCAAGCGAAACCGCTCCTTGATCTATTTGCTGCTGCAAGCGGGTAATCGCGTTGGACGGAGGAGTCGTTCGATAGTTAATGGGCGCTTCTTCGTAGTTGACACCGGCTAGCAACCATGGAATGGAACACAGCAGTAGCAGACCGGCAACGTAGGAGTTGGTTGTTCGGGGAGGCTGCGAGGATACGAGCCGCAACATGACGATGCTCTTTTGAAGTGATTTGTGGCAGAATTAAATTTAAGGAAGTATGCGACCGGTAACGCAGTGCGATTGCACTGCGTTACCGTTGCGTCGAGCTGAAACTAGGGTTGAACATTGCGAACGCAATAAACAACTTCGCCAGTTCGGATAATCAAACTACCATTGACGATCGCTACTCCGTACTGAACGGGATCAGCGAATCTAGCGTCACTGCCGCTACTTCCGTCTGTAGTTGGCTGGCCGGTCGTTGAGTCGGCCTTTTCGGTAGTGCCTTCGCTACGCTCAGGTCGACCACGGCGAGTAGGCTGAGCAGACACGGAATCCGCTCCGCTTTGCGCGTCATTCTTCGCTTGAGTAGCAGGTTTGTCGGTGGCTGTCGAACGCGAAGCGGTCTCTTGCTTCGTAGAATTGTCAGTAGCTGCAACAGTCTTGGATGAAACGCCTTGAGTTGCATCATTCGTGGTAGCTGAGTGCTCACCATGCTCGTTCGAGTTCTGGTCGCCACTTGCATGACCACCTCGACTGCCACGGCCCGATCCACTGCCAGACATTGAACCACCGCCGGGGCGTGAGTCACGACCGACTTCATCTGGATTCCAAAGCATGTTCTCGGAAAGGATGTTGAACTCTTGTCCTGCAGCGATAACAACAGTAGCTCCGTCTTTTCCAAACAGGTAGATACGGTTGCCCAGCGCCACAGGAGTTGCCCAGCATGTTCCACAGGCTCGCTTGGCATAGATCTGCTCACCGGTCGCTGAGTTGTAACAGTAGACAATTCCAGCCTTGGACACCCAGTACGATAGGCCATCGTTCGACATCGGTGAGTTGTGAGATGGCATTGCCTCCGTAGTTCTCCATAGAACCTTGGGGACGTAGCTGCCATCAACAAGCTCGACTTTAAGGGCCAGATTTGTATTGCGTGCCTCGGCTTCGCGTTCATTGTGCATGCCTGGTGTACCACTAATCGTGAAGACACCGTCGGCGATTGGCATTGGTGCGCCAGTCTTGTTGCCACCAACGCTCTCTTCGAATGTCCAAAGAAGTTCCCCTGTAGCGGGATCAAAGCCGTCGACACTACCAGATGAACTACAGACAACCTGCGTCTTACCAGCAATCTGCAACAGCGTAGGAGATGCGTAGCTTGAGCGACTGGTCCGGTCTGTCTTCCACTTGGCTTCGCCGGTGGCTGTATCCAAGCCTAAAAGATAGGAAGGACCCTCGTGGTCGATCAGAAGAATCATCGTGTCTTGATACACCGTAGGAGACGAGGCTAAGCCGATTGTGGATTCGAACAGACCGTAATCCTCCGTGAGATCGCGTTGCCATTTGAGTTTCCCGTCGTGACTACAAGCGACGACGTTGCCAGTTTCAAAGAATGCATAGACACCATTCTGATCAACCGCAGGTGTCGGTGCGGAGCGACTTTGCGTGTAGGTGCTTCGAACAGGCTGAGCTGAGGGCAGCGATTGACGCCAAACTTCTTTGCCATCGGAAAGCGAAATAGCGACGATGTGGCATGTGTCCTTCATCGAACCTTCGATGCAAGTAACGAACACCTTGTCGCCCCAGATGACTGGGCTGGACTGGCCTTTACCCGGAAGCTTAGCCTTCCATGCGATATTCTCTGTTGGCGACCACTTTAGTGGAATTGATGCGGCGTCCACCGTGGATGCTCCACGTCCGAGAAATGTAGGCCATACGGCTGGATCTCCGACTAGTACTGCAATTAACAGGAGTGATTGAATCATGTGACTTCCCTTAGATTGTTGATTTTGCTTCTGTAGATTTGGATTAGAAGTCGCCCACTACCTCGCCACCAGCGCGGGTCGAAACGGCTTGATAGGTCGCGTGGTCCACTGTGTCGCCTACAAATCGAACGGAGCCATCGCACATACCGACTTGGACTCCGCCCGTATGGAAGCTGGAAGCTTTGAGGAAGCCCATTCCATTGACAACACAATCGAACATCTTTTGATTGGGTTGATAGTGCGTATTGAAACTGGTGTTCATTCCATTACCCCAGATCCAGGCCGAGCCGCGGCGACCAGCCCAACTGGTTTTGGAAATACAAAAGGCATCCGTCAGATCAGGCTGAGAGCCTCCCATGGAGATCATCATGCGTCGAGCTTCTTGGCCAACGGGAGCAACTGTAGCACTTTGGTTATTGCCACGAATAGCTTCAGCAATCAAAAAGGTGTTGGAAAGGCCGTCGGTGATCTCGGCAAGCTTCATCAACTTGGTGTACCAGAAGATTCCATCGTTAGGAAAAGCCAAGTTGTACTGACGAACGGCATTGATGATCTCGCCCGTGCCCGCGTTGCACATGTAGTTTGTAGGTGCCCAAAGTCCATTGCTGTTGAACTCTGTCAAGCCGCCGTCGGACGGGCAAAGAAAAAACGGCACTACAGTCTTGGCTGCAGGCTGTTGTAATGGATTCACTGATTGACCTCCACCAGAACCGAGCGTGAGAGGAATGCTGTAGTCGACCAGGGAGTGAAGGTTGTCTTGTTCGCAATATGGAAGAATCTTAGACAAGGCCGAGAAACCATTGTTGGTTGAATTTCCTGCGATTCCCGGCAATCGTTTGTGCGCCGATTCATAGTTGTGCATTGAAAGCACAATCTGCTTTACGTTGTTACCGCATGACATACGACGAGCAGCTTCGCGAGCAGCTTGAACGGCGGGAAGTAATAGTCCAACTAGGATGCCGATAATTGCGATAACCACCAGCAGTTCAACCAGCGTGAATGCTCTGCGTAGCGAGCGTCTGCAAAAGAAATGGGTCATGTTTTACTCTTTATGTTCAGGTGTGATGTGTTTGGTTTTGCTACGTGTAGTAACGTTGGATTTAAAAGCGGTACTTGACCTACTTCGAGCCCAGACTCACCGGTAGCCATAAGCTTTGAACGAGCGTTCAAAACCTGAAGTTTCAAGGATTTGCATGGCATGAATCGCACTCACAGCGAGCGTGGTCTAGCTGACTGTGTGACGAGCGAGCTTTGCATCACGCCCGCGTGAGCACGATTGATGCCATGCTTTTGAAGCACAAATTGTCCAAATGGATTTGGTATGGCTGTTGCTGAGCCTTACAAAGGGTTGCATTCGTGCAAATCGTTGTTGGCAGGCGCAAGCCAAATCTTGTACGAGCGCTTCGCTTGCCGCGATAGGCTCATAGCTAAGTCGAAAGATCCAATCGGAAAACCGTTAGATAGAGCGAGGTACAGGACCGTCCAGCTCTAGATAGATAGTCGTAGCGACTAAGTCAAAGATCTCCAACATTCCGATAGTTGGTGGTGAAGCAAATTGAAGCTCACCACTAGTTGGAGTCAATGTACATTTGAAGATCAAGAGCGCCATTTGAATGCCTTGGCATTTCAGCGCTGACTCTAGTAGGATAACCTTGGAACGCTTTTCCAATTGCGATTTGTCGTCGCTGGATTCATTGGCGCAAGTTTTGGCATCACAACTTGCGCACGAACTGCGTTTATTCGAAGAACTTCCAGATCCATCTAGACAACAAGTGTTCGGTTCGGAGCTACAGGAACTGCATTTGCTTCCAGCGACGCACTTGTTACGTGACGTCGCTTTCAAATTCTGTGATTCAGCATTCGTTGTGTTTGCCGCGATAGAACTTGACTCCGAACGTTTTTCGCAACAGCTACAACGTTTACCGGACGATGATTTGGAACTTGTCGCCACATCGAGGCCAGCACTTGACTTTGGCTTAGACTTCTTCGATTCGGCAACGCGTTCGACTAAGAATGAAGGCGGCTGGACTTGATTCTTCTCAGCCCAATCCAGCTTCTCTTGATCGGTGTGGCAACAGCATTTGTCCCAACAATGAGCCGCTGTGCGACAGCCACAGGGACACTTTTCGCATGGAAAACGCTCGTCAACAAGCTTGGGTGCGAGGTCCGGAAGAGGCACACCGAGCATACAGAAAACCAACACTGGCAACATCGCAGCAGCGACCCTGCGAACCCACCGAGGCGGTGAATTGAGAGATGTTGAAGTATGGTTGGATAGCAAAATGTTGGACTCTCGTCGTTGAAAGCCCGCTCGTCACGCCTGAGATTTTAACAGGGACACTGCAAAATGCAACACAAACTCATAGACGGCGGGTGCGGCAGAATGGCAATGTCACGCTATGTCGCCATGCACGTCTCTAAGTGAATGCTGAATAGAATCAGCGCTCCGAATCAAAACAAAATCTCGACTTGCCGTTGCATGAACGTGCTATTTGTGTGCTGAAACTGTCGCACCACCGACCCGGCGCTGAACTGTTCATGAATCCGAAAAGGTTTTTACGCAAATACCGAACCTAACTGATCAAAAAAGTGTCTTTGTAGCTCGGGATCGATGACTTTGCGAACCTTTCGAAAAACAAAAACAGCTTTCGACTTCAAGAACTGAAATGATTACCTCTCGATTCGTCTAGTCCCTCCCGGCTAGATCACATTGCGTTTTTTCGCCGACTCATGCTTGAGTCGATGAAACTTCTTTTTCGCAATTCACTTGCGTCTACGGAATCGTTGTGTAGATGCACTATCGAGAAGTACTATGAGATTTGAATCTAAACCCATTGATGAACACGTGGAAGTTCCGCTCGCAGACGATGGCGAGCTTGACAATCTTGTCGAGCGATTTACTCAGCGGAGGGCTCGGCCTAAGGTCAGTCACTCGTTAGGTAATGATTGTTACGTGGTGTGCGTTGGCGATTGGTCGGCAGACTACAGTCGCGACGCACAACTAGCAGAAATCGTCGGACTCACCAAAGCACAAGGAGATCGAGTGGTTGGATCGGAGACGGTCTATCAAAGGCATATCGACCCAGCTACCGTCTTAAGTAGCGGCAAGGCCAAGGCGGCGGCTGACAGAGCTGTTGGCCTTGGGGCGAACATGCTGATTGTGGATGCGGAGCTGAAACCGTCGCAGATCAGAAACCTTGAAGACCTTGCTGGTATCCCTGTTTGTGACCGAGAAGGTGTAATCCTGAATGTGTTTTTGCGTCACGCCAAGACTCAAACCGCTCGGATTCAAGTCGAGATTGCGCACTTGAGTTACCTCAAACCGCTGATCTGTGGCCTTGGGATCGACATGGATCAGCAAGCCGGAGGAATCATGGGGGGCCGCGGTCCTGGGGAGACTGCTTCGGAGCTGCTGGCGCGGAGAATGGACAAGCGGCTAGCAGAGCTGAAGAAGGCCCTTGTGCGAGTGCAAGGCGCGGGCGAGGCGCAAAGAAAGGGACGCAATCAGTGCAAGCGGATCGCCTTAGTTGGTTATACCAACGCGGGCAAAACATCGCTGATGAACAATTTGGCTTCGACAGAATTGGTCGCAGAAGACATGCCCTTTGTGACGCTTGATACCACGGTTCGCTGCCTGACGCGCCATGGAGGAGTCGTCTTGCTAAGCGATACCGTTGGATTTATCCGCCGGATGCCGAAACGTTTGCTGGCCAGCTTTGAAACAACACTGGCGGAGTTGCGTGAAGCGAACTTGATTGTGCCTGTGGTGGACGTGTCCGACGCCGAATGGGAAATGCACTTGGCAACAACCCATCAGATGCTCTCGACATTGGAAGCGGAAGCAATTCCACGATTCTACGTGTTCACCAAAGCAGATCGCCTGACTGCACTTCCAGCAGATGAAGTCATCCGACAGATCGCACAAGGTCATGATTACCGACTGATTAGCAATCGGGACAAAGACGCTGTCGGCGAACTCAAAGAAACTCTCATTCGTTGTGTGCGATCGGATTTGAAACGAGCCCAAGTGTATGTGCCCTACCAAGCGTCAACAGCTTTGGAGATCGTCTATCGGAGTTGCCGCGTGATGGAAACTCAGACCGAGCCGAATGGGTTGCTATTTAGCTTGGAAGCCGAGCCCTATGTGATGGATCAGATTGAGAGAGTGATTGCGCAGCTTGATCAGAGTGAGAAATGGAGGGCAGAGCAATGAGGCGAAACTCTACAACACTAGTCAAGGCTGAAAACCTGGATGTCTTTACGCCTACCGGACGTCCATTGTTCCGAGGTCTTAACGTGGAGATCGGGTACGATCAAGTAGCCATAATCGGTCGTAATGGCGTTGGCAAATCAACTCTGTTGAGAATACTGACAGGTGAAGTCGATCGGTCAGAGGTTCAGTTAAACGCTGCAGCCTACTTGGTGCCTCAAGATCTTGGCACTTCATCAGATTCGATTCTCACTGCGCGCTCGGTGCTTAGTCATACGGACTTGGCGGAGGCAGGCTTGCCCATTCAACTATTGTCGCAGGAATTCTGTAGTCCAGGCGAGCAGCGGAGCTTGCATCTATTGGCAGCCCAAAAAGCCCGGCCAGACCTGTTGGTATTGGATGAACCAACCAGCGACTTGGACGAAGAGGGAGTCGACTGGCTTGTGAGTTGGCTTTCAAAATGGTCGCATGGGTTGATTGTTGTCTCACACAACAGGAAGCTGCTCCGTCACTTCGATTACTTCTTCGTGATAGCAGAGTCTGGCTGCAGGTATTTGTCGGGTGGACTAGAGCAGGTTGAGGATTACCTAGAGCAGGAAGAGCAACGAAAGCAACGTGAATACGTGAGTAATCTCAACGCGCTAGTCCAGAAAGAGGAGAAGTATGAACGCGTAAACAATCGACATGACCGAAAAAAGAATCGCGGTCGGCTGAATGAATTGGGGCGTTGTACTGCCAGAATCAAGCTGAATGAGAAGCGGTCCTATGCTCAAGTAAAGCAAGGAAAGCGAAAGAAGCTTTGGCAGCAACGAATCACTGGTGCGCGAGAGTGGGCAGCGGCGACTCGTCGTGCTTTGAGTGTCCAGCTAGATCTGGAGCTGATTGCACCTCAACAGCCTACGGACACAGCCGCCAAAATTGTTGAAGCAATTGACGTTTCAGCGGTCATCCAAGGTCGTCAAATCTTCTCAAACGTCTCGATTTGCCTACGGAGATCAGATCGTTTAGTTGTCTCGGGGCGAAATGGATCAGGTAAGACGACTCTGTTGTCTTTGCTTTCAGGACTTCAGCGGCCAACTAACGGAGTTGTCCAAGGGGACTTCTCTCGAATTGGATTGATTGAACAAGGTGCCGCCAATTGGCAATCGGAGCTAGGGCTGATGGAGTATCTTCAGTTGGCGAGCGATTCTTCACTGGATAAAGTTGCCGAGATCTTGGCAGCTCATCGCTTCCCCTTTGCCTTGGCCGAAAGGCCCATGCAAAGTCTCAGCCCAGGCGAAAGGGTGCGTGCTGCATTGATTTGTCTTTTCCATCGATCACCTGCGGTGGAGCTACTGATTATTGATGAGCCAACCGTTGGCTTGGACTTTGTTGGATTAGCTGCGTTACAGGATGCACTAAAAATTTGGCCCGGAGCTTTGGTTATCGTCAGCCATGATCGCGACTTTGTTGACTCCATCGGTACCAATTGCCAAATCACACTGGACAAGAAACTGTAGTGCTAAGGAATCAGCGAGGCACCGCGATAGGATTGAAAGAAGGCTTTTGCGGCGGGATGCCATGCGATGCCTTGCCAACGAGCAGCCTGTTCTGCTGTGAGTATTCCCGCAAGTTCGCGGACCTCAGGGCGATAGATGCTCTCGAGCACACTTCGAACCAAAATGTCTGGAGCGTCCTTGTTGCAGACCAAATAGGCCGTGGTCGCAACAGTACTAATCCCGCTAGTGCCCACTTCGCCCTCTGGGTAATCCGAGTTTGCGATGCGAATGGGGTGGAACGCTGGCTCGTCCAGCGAAAACTCCCAAGCTTGGCTGAATTCCATCAGATGATAAGCGCCGTGAGACATTAACGATACGATCTCGCTTGCGCCGACGCGAGTCACGAGAATCGCTGCATCGACTGGCGGCTCGGCAGCTAGGTCTTCGACGATCTGTAGATCCGCGAAATCAAGTCCTCGATAGTTCAACAGCCGTCGCGCTGTCGCGCGAGAGCCTGCTTTCTTTTGTCCAATGTAGACGCGACGTTCTTTCAAGTCGCGAAGATCCGAGATCAACTCGCCGGTACGCGTCAAAACGTGAACAGCTTCATAATAGAGCGGTGCAACTACCGCAACGTTCTCGTTCTCGACCATGTCCGATTGCAGTAATGCCATGTGGACTTGGCCGGCGCCTAACTGTTCGTAGTTTTCGGACGAGCCTTGCGTATTGACCAATTCTGTTCGACAGCCGACGTTCTTTTCAAGCGCATCGGCGATCGTTTCTGCAACAAGACTATATTCGCCTCGATCAGAACCACCGGCAATACGCACAGTGTTGGGCATGCGATTCTTAAACCAAACACTGCTTGGAATCAGCAAGAGCATCCAGGCAACTAGAATCAACATCCCCGTCGAGAAGATGCCACGCTGTACCCAGCGGTGCGTCTCGGTGGGTTCAATCACGCGATTATCCAGGACAGCGCCAATGATCGGCACGCCTAGCAAGAAGTGCCAAGCTCGCCGCCAAGCGGCAATGGGCCGAGCTTTAATCGGTTGTCCCTTAAGATACCGATCCAGATCATTCGCTAGATCTGCTGCTGATCCGTACCGCATCAGGTGTGACTTTTGCAAACATTTTTCGGCTATTGTCTCTAAGTCTTCAGGAATATCGCCGCGAATCGTTCGTAAGCGTGGTGCAGGTCGATGGATTACCTGCATCATCGTTTGGATTGCTGTTGTGCAACGAAACGGTGGATGTCCGGTGAGTATGGTGAATAGAATCGCGCCTAAGGAGTAGACATCTGATGCGGGGCCCTGATCTTCTGTGCGACTCGCAGCCTGCTCGGGTGACATGTAACTTGGTGTGCCAAGCGCAGCTCCGGTTGCCGTCAAGCCGTTTTCTCGTCCGACAGTTTTAGCGAGTCCAAAGTCGGTGATACGGACTCGGTCAGACTTATCGACCAGCACATTAGCTGGCTTGAGATCGCGGTGGAGGATTCCGTGTTGATGAGCATATTCGATAGCTGCGGCTGCATCACGAACGTACTTAGCGGCGGCCTTAGGGCTCAGCGGCTTTTCCTTGGCCATCCGATCAAGATCGGTGCCTTCGACATAGTCCATCGAAAAATAGTGATGCCCGTCTAGCTCGCCGCAGTTGTGCACGCTAACAATGTTGGGATGGTCTAGCTTCGCCGCGCTGCGAGCCTCGGCGTAAAATCGATGAACCTCTTCGCTTGTTGCCAACGCTCCTGAGCGAATCATCTTGATAGCGACCGGGCGGTCCAAGTGAATCTGTTTGGCAAAGTAAACGACACCCATTCCACCTCGGCCTAACACACGAAGCAGTTCATAGTCACCGAATCGGCACGGTAACACGGGGCCTGTGTGTTCGCGACGCTTCGCTTGGCCAGGCTTTTCTTGACCAGGTACTCCAAGAGGAAGCGTATCACTTGAATGAGTGACTTGCGAATCGATCTCGGCCGAAGATTGTGGCGCCGCAGTTGCCAGTTCTGCTACGGATGGGCCAGCAAGCTGTTCAATCCAATCCGCAGCGGAGAGCAGATTAGAGAGCTGCTCGCGAACATGAGGCGGATACTTTTCCAAGAACGAATTGCGATCCAGCCTATCGCCCGAATCACAGATGGAAAGATAGTCGGCTAAAGCCTGATCAAGTTCGGAATCATTTCGATCATCAATCGGCTCGGCCACCGGTTTCACCACATTACGAGGCAATCGCAAGTTTCATAGCTATACGAGCCGCGCTCGCACGGGGTTCAATCATAACATATTCGCTCGTAGTGGCCAAATCTTGGTGATTCTTGGGCGGTTAATCCTCAGTTCGTTACAATTTCGTTGTTGCACAATTGGTTTTAGGGGCGAAGCCCTGTCCGTTTACCTAGCCCAGCCTGAAGGGCTGGGTACGCAATTAGCGAGAAAACAAAAAGGGCCAACGGCCCGCCGGTTTGAGTTCAAACCGGCGGGCCGTTGGCCCTTAGAGTGCTCATGCTCCATCACCCAGCCCGATGGGCTGGGCTATGTAAATTGCTGGACCTTCGGCCCGAAATCCCAGAAACTGTGCAACATGAAAACTAGCGCCTGAGGTTCAAGTCTGACTGCGGCTTGCGTCTGAGGTTTAAAAAAGGCTCGCAGTTACCGTAATGACCAATTTCTCCCAAAGTGCCAGGAGTTCTTGTAAAGCCAATGTCTAATGAAAACCCTTACGAGCCGCCTACTGCGGTACTCCAAGACGATACGAACCGAGCGGCGACGAGCTCAACCTCAGCCGGGTTGCTGAACATTAACACCCGAACACGTGATAACCTAGTTCAAGCAGGAATCATTGGCGTGACTATGCTGCTTGTTTCGGGAGTAGGTACGATTCTCTACGGCGTCGTTGGTATTCTGTCGGGAGCTTTCTTGGGCTTGGTCGCCGGATTGCTAATTAGCGGTACATACTTGTTGATAGTCAGCCGCAAGTAAAAAGGATCTGCCACAGTTTAGAAGTGATGAACTTTCCCCCGCTGTCGCTGAGCTTGCGTTTGACAAATTCGCGTGAGAGCTACCTACGCATCGTAATGCTAGGCTTGCGCGGATGAATTGCGCTGGGAGGCTCCTGGTTGGTCTTCATGCCAGCCGGCGGACTCTCTACTGGAATTAAAGCAGTGTTGCGTCGCGCAGAGTTGTTGTCGGATAGGTTCAACTGAACAATAGGAGCTTCGTTGCCTCGAAGTTCAGGACTCTGACTGCTGGTCAAGAGTTGTCGCTGAGGATCATTACTTATCGGCGGGATACTGTTCATGCTGTTCATTGGCGGAACAGTTGTAGACGCAATCTTCAACTCTTCAATTGTCTTGGCAACAACCGTTGGATCATTGCTGGAAAATGGCGAAGCCTGCGAGCGATTGGCCTGTAGCTTCTCCTCGCCTATTCGCGTTGCAATTTCAGCAAACTCTTTCCTGACAGGTTCTTCGATATCATTCAACTGACCGGCTAGAGCAAGCGCTGCTGATGGATTCGTTGCGCAGACTTGCGAAAGTTGCGAAATGAACTGAGCGGTCTCTGCAAAGTTATGATCGGCAGTCTTTGCGACAAGCGGACCAAAAGTTCGTGCCAACAGGTCAGCGCCCAAGTTATCAAGCTTGAGAAAGACATCCATCGTTCCACGAACGACATGCCCGCTGTGTCCCTGTGGATAAGCTTGCGAATTCGAACGTAGGATACAAACTGCTCGGCCTTTAACCACACGAGCGGTCATTGAACCGTCGTAGTCGCCGACGCCATAGTAGATGTGAATGTTCTCGTCGCCATAGACCAAGTCGCATTTACATTTCGTACCAACGCCATCGTTGGCGGTAAAGCTGTACGGTCCAGTCCGTTTCGCGGTGACTTTTGTAATTCCCATTAAATCCCAAGTATTAACCATCACTTCAGGCTTGCGAGCCAGAAAAGTGAAGAGCTCGGGATCGCACTGAACCGTTTGCGATGGCATGCGACGATAGAAGCTCGGATTCTCCAAGACATCGCGTAGAGCTTGCGATGTCTGTTGGCTCAACTGCTTGAATGGAACCGACTGAATTGCCTGCTGTTTAGCTTCGCGCGAACTGACGCCCTCGGTACTTGGATCGCTTCCCAGCGCCAAGTCGCCCATGATCATGACGAAAGTGGTTGCCAGCAGACCCTGGCGAAGGCGCAGCATTGCCCACGAACGTGCGACGAGTTGAGAAAAGACCACTACTGTTCGCCCCCGCTTGGGTAGTGTTGTAAGTTGTGGAGTTCGGCCTTCAGCAGTTGCTTACAATTCGTTCCGATGATCAGACTTTAACTAATCAGCAGATCAAAATTGCGGCGGTGCCATGATGCCGACTCTACCACTCAACTGTTTTCGGCAGACCAGTTGGTGTAGCAACAATTCAAATCACGCAGATTATGCGGAAAGGGAAAGCCTGACCGATTTCGCCGAAAGTTAGGCTTTCAATGCTGGCAGAATGAGACAGGTGTTTCGCTTGAGATATGTGGGATGCCGTGATGCCTTTGCTGGCATTGTATTAGCTGCGTAAGTTAGCGTGGCTTGCAAAGCGATCTACTACTGCGGCGAGCTGCGGCAGTGCCTTTTGATGTTACGCTATTTGGTTTTAGGGGCGAAGCCCTGTCCGTTTACCTTGCCAAGCCTGCATCGGGCTGGCCTAGGTAAATTGCTGCGCCTTCGGCCCGAAATCCCAGAAACTGTACAACTTCAAAACTAGCGACTGCGTCAATCAGCGGCCATTGGCAGCGATGAACCGAAAAAATACCTAGCGTTGCAGATTCCAGCTAGCTTGCGAGTAACGAGATTGCAGCAAGTCCTGAACTAGATCAAGTGGAACACTGTCTAGTACACTATCTGCTCGCCACGTTTGTCGTAGCGATTCGCTCAAGTGCTCCGCATCCACATTCAGGTTGGTGACAAATTCACTATGAGCCCTACCCTTACGGTACTCGGGTTCTCGCGGCGGGTGCTTTAGCAACTGATCGATGATTCCTAGATCCATGTTGAGCAACAGCGTGCCGTGGTAGAGCGTCCAATTGCGTCCAACTTTCAGACTATTGCCGCTGAACTTGCGCGCATTCAGGACTAGATCACAGGTCCCATCGAATAAAACGCTCGGCGAGAACGGTCGAATGGCTTCGAGCATTCCACGCATGACGTAATCGTGAACGGCGTCGAGCATGCGTAAAGCGGGTTGCGTGTTCAAGTCGATCAGCAGAGTGTAAAGTAAACAGCCGGGACCGATTGCAACTGTCGCTCCACCACTGGGACGGCGAAGAACTGGGACCTGCCTAGCTGCCGCTCGATCCAAGTAGACTTCGTCGTCTACTTTACTGCTTCGCCCTACTACGACGCCGATGTCACTGGCATGCCAAAGTCGAAGCACTTCACAATCCAGCGACTGATGCTCGTCGGCCGCCTTCAGCAGAGCCTCATCCAGAGCCAGATTCTCTGCCAAGGTTGGCAAAGTTAACTCAAGCAGCTTCATTGGGTTCGCGATCAAGTAAAGCCAAAACTCTCGACATCGGCAGCCGGTGCTGGTTGATAACCCTGCGGCTCCATCGAACAACCTGCACGGCCTTGGCTAAGCGATCGGATAGCCGACGAGTAGCCGAAAAGTTCCTTCAGCGGCGCTGATGCAACGACCACCGTCATGATCCCCCGCGACTCGGTTGAATCGATGATTGCGCGTCGTTGCTGCAAGTCGCCCACAATTTCACCGACATAGTCGTCAGGCGTGACGATCTCCAGTCGCATGATCGGTTCTAGCAACGTAGGCGAGCCTGCTTGGAGGGCTTGATCAAAGGCGTCGTTGGCCGCGATGCGAAACGCAATCTCATCAGACCCAACATCACGCATTTCGCCGCCAACCAGGCTGACACGCAGACCAGTAAGCGGGAAACTTCCAATCGCTCCACCGCCTTGAGCTCGCGCACGAAGCTCTTCAAGAATGGCCGTCTTCAAGTTGTCCGGCAGAACGCCTTCACCAAAGAAACGGTCCAAGACGATCGGATCATTCGCACGATCTTCCAGCGGCTCAGCCAGCAACTTGACTCGAGCAAACATCTGCTTGTCGCCAATTTGACGATTGCATTGACCTTCCACTTCAGATCGACTGCTAATGGTCTCGCGATAGTTTACGCGAGGCTTGTAGAACTTGACGTTGAGATTGAAATCACGAGTCAAACGATGCTTGATCACGTCAAGGTGCAGTTCGCCCATGCCGCTGATTAGCGTCTGCCCGGACTCTTCATTCTCCATCGCGTTGAAGGTTGGGTCCTGCCGCTTCAACATGTCCAAAACTTCTGTCAGCTTTTTTCGCTCGGTGGTATTCTCAGGCTCGATAGCCATTGAGATCACAGTCTGAGCGAATTGAATGCTGGGGAGTTGAATATTCTCGCGAGTGTCGCAGAGCGTGTCACCGGTAATCCCGTATCGCGGACCGATGGCACAAGCGATATCGCCTGCTTCAAGCTTTTGAACTTGGCCTTGTCGATCCTTTTTGGACGCGTGAATCTGCCACAGTTGAGCGACGTTTTCTTTCTTGTCGCGGTTCGGGCAGTTGACGCGCGAGTTCGATTCAAGCACTCCAGAGTAGACTCGTATCCAGTACATGTCGCCGGTTTTGGCAGGCAGAATCTTGAAAATCAAAGCGCAGAATGGATCGTCCAGCGATGGCTTGCGTGTGAGCAGCTTTTCAGGCTTCTTGGGATCGATACCGGTTACTGGTGGCCGGTCCAATGGGCACGGCAGATAGTGGCCGACCGAATCCAAGACCGTTTGCACACCGATACCATGCAACGCCGACCCACACACAACTGGCTGAATCTTGCGGCTGATGCAACCTTCGCGGATTGCTTTACGAATGAGTTCGATGGGGATGGGCTTCTCTTCCATCGCCAGCTCCATCATCTCGCTGCTGATGTTGTACAACGACTCCAGCATCGCGTCGCGCCAACCCTTGGCATCCTCAAGCAGATCGTCCGGAATGGGCTCGACAGCGACAGTTCGTCCTTCGTCCTCTTTTGCAAAACGCAGGGCCTTCATCTCGATAAGATCGATGATCCCGGTAAACGGGTTGGGCATGTGCGGAGGTCCCATGCCGATGGGAATCTGAATCGGCACCGGATTGGCATTCAAGCGAGGGCCGATCTCTTCGAGGACGCGATAGAAGTCCGCGCCTTCGCGATCCAGCTTGTTGATGAAGACAATCCGCGGAACTTCGTACTTATCCGCTTGTCGCCAAACCGTCTCGCTTTGCGCCTCAACTCCTTCTCGACCGCTGAATACAACCACAGCGCCATCAAGGACTCGCAAGCATCGCTCAACTTCCGCGGTGAAGTCCACGTGGCCGGGAGTATCCAGCAAGTTAACGACGTTTTCTTTCCATTTGAAAGTCACGCAAGCCGAGTAGATCGTAATTCCCCGCTCTTGTTCCTCGGGGTCATCATCCGTCTCGGTCGTACCTTGATCCACGCCGCCAGCCTTGTGCTTGGCGCCGCTGACAAACAGCATCTTCTCGGTGACCGTAGTCTTACCAGCGTCAATGTGGGCAATAATCCCGATATTGCGTATTCGATAGAGTTCGCGTGACATGGAGCTTTTTACAGGATCGTGGAAAGAGTTTTCAAGCAGAAAATCGTAACCAACACTGGCGAACTGACCAGCCGAAATTGGCTCTCCAGGGTCTGGATTCGTCCATGAATCTTAGCGAATTCTTGGCAAAGCCAGTTTCTGCGCCTTGAAAAGTTGGCAGACCAGCCAGAGTAGCTAACATTCTCCCAACATGGTCCGCACATTAGTTCTGAACCGCAGACGTTAGCCGAAGTAAGAGAAGAGCACCGTTATCTTATTGATTGGAAGCGAAAACGAGCGACCGAAGTCACATAGAATGTAATAGCTACTGTGGACGGAGTTTTCTTCGGACGCATACAATGAAGCGATGAGAGTCAGGCGCTGAACTCCGCCGATACGCTAGACTCTCCAGCTAACCGACCATTCGATCAAAGAATGCCCGATGTCTTTCATCTGTACCACCGAAAAATCCGCTGCACTTCGAGCCTGCCACTGTTGTGGCCTGGTCCATCAAGTTCCGCCGCTGCAACCGTCGGATATAGCCCAGTGTGTGCGATGCGGTTCTGTTGTGGAGTCTGGTAGACGCAGTGGCGCTCAAAGCGCAGCGCGTTGTTTTGCGGCTGGAATCGGTGGTCTGGTGCTTTACCTGCCAGCAATCTTTCTTCCCATTCTGGAGATTGAAAAGCTGGGGCATCACCACACAACCAGTCTGCTTGGCGGGACGTTCGATTTGATTCTCCACGGCAATCTGCTCGTCGGCCTTATCGTTTTGATTTTTTCGATCGTCCTCCCTCTAGTCAAGCTTCTTGCCTTGGTGGAGTTGAGCTACATAGGCATTACCAAGCGTCAGCATCGCGCGTGGACCTATCGCGTTGTGGAGTGGGCGGGACGTTGGAGCATGATGGATGTCTTGCTACTGGCGCTGTTGGTTACGTTGGTCAAGCTGGGTGATCTAGTTTCGTTCCATCTTGGGCCTGCGGTCATCGCTTTTGTGATGTGTGTTGTGATGAGTATGATTGCTTCGATCATGTTTGATCCACATGCCATTTGGGAAGAAGATGGAGTCTAAAAGTTGAACGAGTCTAGCGAACAACCTAATCCCCAAACATCTACAGGTTCAATTCAAGTGAATCCATCTGCTCCGCCAACCGCTGTGCTGCGTACTGCCGAAGAACAGTCGAAAGGAAGATTGAGTACGCGATTGTGGTGGATGACAGCGATTTGCGTTCTTGTTGCCTTGGGTCTGATGCTCAGTAGCTTTCGATCGCAAGGGACAACAATCACAATTCACTTTTCAGAAGGCCATGGCCTCAAGCCAGGGGACACGCTGCGCTATCGCGGTATCGACATTGGTCGCGTCACTAGCGTCGGTTTGAATTCAGCTCTTGATGGAGTCGATGTCAAGATTCTGCTTGAACCAGCCAACCAGCGTGTCGCAGTCGATGGTAGCCAGTTCTGGATTCAACGCGCCAAGCTAAGCCTCGGTGGCGTGTCAGGCATCGATACTGTTCTTGGTGCGAAGTACGTCGGAGTCATTCCTGGCGATGGCGCAACCAAACTTGAATTCGAAGGCACGGAAACCCCGCTTATGCTTACTGATGCGGATGATTCCGAGATCCGCATCCGCTTTCCGGCCGGTGAAGGATTGGATGTTGGTAATCCAGTTCGCTTCCGTGGTATCAAAGTAGGTGAAGTCGTCGGTATTGCACTGAACTCGGATCTGCAAGGCGTTGATGTGCAAGTGCGGTTGGTAGGAGCGGCAAAGAATCTTGCTCGAGTCGGTACACAGTTTTGGATCGAACGCCCCAGAATTGATTTAACAGAAGTGCGTGGCTTAGATACTGTCATCGCGGGCAACTACATCGCTCTTCAGCCTCATTCTTCCAGCGCAGCCTTGGCAACATCCTTCGAAGGACTGTCCGAGCCTCCGCCGCTTCCTCGTCGCGAGGGTTCCTTGGAAGTCGAACTCGATGCTCCGCAACGAATGGGAATCGTGCGTGGAGCTCCAGTGATCTATCGAGGCCTTGAAGTTGGCCGAGTCGCCAATGTGGGACTTTCCAAAGATGGTGCTACCGTGAAGATCACAGCGATCATCGACACTGAATATGCGGAGATGGTACGAGAGAATTCGCGATGGTGGGCAGTGGGAGGGATCGAATTTGACGCAGGCCTAAGTGGTTTTAAGGTTTCGGTCGAGTCCCTATCGACGTGGGTCCGCGGCGGCGTAGCGTTCGCGACGCCTGAAAAAGAACCAGGCAAACAAGCTGTTACGGGTTACAGATTCATGCTTGAAGAGAAACCCGAGAAAGAATGGCTTAACTGGCAGCCTCGCATAGCTATTGGCGGTCGCGGACGCAGCGTGGTTGGAAAACACTATCCAACGGCGGCTCGTGTGGTTGCAACGTGGAAGACATCAGTACTTGGTATTCCTCGCCGCCATTCAGAGAAAAGTTGGGGACTTGCTCTGAGTGATGGCACTGTGGCTTTGCCAAGTCGCTTTTTGAAAGCGGCCGCTGAGCCCAATGTAGTTGTCACGATTGAGATTGCTGGCGTTAGCTTTCCATGGTCCAGTGATCTAGCAACATCGACGGCCGCGGTTGGAGTTCTGAAGCTGCCTATCGATCTGCCGACAGAGTCGGGTGTCGAGCGTTGGTCGCGCGATCAAGTTGCCGACGAGTGGAGTTCTAAAATGGTGGTGCAGGTTGTTAATCCTGAGCTGACCGAGCCAATTGCCATCGATAGCACGCGACTTGAGGTCGAAGAGGGCGTTGGATTGAAGGTTGCGCCAGGCGTACCCATTGCTCCAGGGCTCAATGGTTCTCCTGTCGTCAATGCAGCAACAGGTCAAGTCATAGGGCTGCTTTCTAGCAGCGACAGTGGTTGGATCGTTGGTAAGCTTCCGAGTACGGCGAAGTAGTGCGGTGAAGTAGAATCGAACGACGAATTGGTTTTCCTTTGCGTCCTCGCGCCTTTGCGCGAGTACTGATTCTGATCGCCTTGTTATTACGCCCCTATTTTTTTCAGCATTGCCCGGTACCATTCTTCCGCCCTCATTCTCTTGCCTACGATTCTATAGCTTTAAGTTTGAGGCCGAGTTGAGTTCGAGTATGATCCTGAGCGATTAACTCGACTGGCCCATGTCGCCCTCACCGCTAATGGCTCGCACTACTCGCCACGCGACTCTCCC
>CAUJKA010000083.1 GCA_963204965.1 Planctomycetota bacterium
AGATACTCTTGCCGCAAAAGATGCCACGACCACGAGTGAAGCTAGTGGCGCGAACAAGCCCAGCGACTCATCTCCGAAACTTAAATCGAAGTCATCGCGATCTAAGTCGTCCGGCTCTGAGTTGGACGATCTACTTTCTGGAAGTGGAAGTGCGACAAGCGGTAACAGTGCCTCGTCAAACGAACTTTCTGAGACCACTACGACTCCCGAGATCACCTCGCTTGATGGCGGCCAACCGAGAGAAACCAGCCTTTCGCTGACGGAGGGAACCTCTTCCGCGTCAAAATCACTTGGTTCACTCGCTCCCAATAACCGCCCTCAAGACGATCCATCAACTTCGAGTCCACAAGAAACTTCGAATACTCAAAACGAACAATCAGACAGTGTTTCTATTGAGGACAAGACCGAAGGATCGAGTCTGTCGAAAACTGTTGAAGCCAACGCTGCTGTGGCAGCAACAAGCAAAGAAAGTGTGGCTGGGTTGCTGAAGTCGGTAACATCAGACGACACCAAAGTGAATACGCTTGACGCAGGAACTGACCAAGATGGACCACCTAAACTTCCCGTTCAACTGCTTAACGTCGAGTCCATGTTTCAAGTTCAAGAGCTGCCTGCAAAAATTCGCGTGCGTCAACCTGTTTGGCAATTGCGAATTGAGTCGACAGCCGCATTTACCGTCGATCCTCCAGGACTTCAAAGCCTTTCAGAGAAAGAAACTGTTCGCTGGATTCTAACGGCCAAGGAATTGAAGCCTCGCAAAGGTCAAGAGCCAACGCAGGTCGTAGTCTTGGCACAACTTACCGGTCGCAAGGCCGATATACGCTGGACAGTTGCGGCCGGCAGCCAAGACACACCGGGCATAGCGGTTCCATTGAATGAATCCAGTCTGGATCAAATGCTGACGGTGTTGCAGGGCTACCAACAACGGTTGACCATGGGCATTGATCAAATCAAAACAACCGTCGAGATTGTGGAAATCCCTCGAGAACAAAAGACTCTTTTGACCGCTCAACGCAAAGCGATGGAAAATGAAGGCAAGCTTGTCACTCGCGCCAGACAGGTAATCGCCGATGCCTCAATGTTTGCCAGTTGGATGGATCGCAGTCTTGAAGTCCATGGTGTATTGACCGATCAGATTGGCGGTCAACCGACGGTCGTTTTGGAACTCGGCCAACCAGTAGTTGCGGAGCCCAAGTTAAAGAGTGACGATTCTGACGATGTTACGCCAGCCGACACAGATCAAGAACCTGCCGTTAAGAAGTGAGATTAAGCTTGACTTGTGAAGTTGAAAATCTGGCTTACGTATGCTCGGCCAAACAACGGATAAACATGCTGCTAGATCTTCTGGCGGGCGGGACGCCCGCGCACCGCGGAATCTGTATCAACTCTAACAACCGTAGTTCTTCCCGCGTCTGAAACTGCTTGATTCTGCTGATTTCGCGACCTCAATTTGCGCCTTCCCACAATTCCTGCGCTATCCTTCGAAGTAGCTTCTCTTTCGGCTGTAGGAATGGATTTCGACATTTGCCCGTGACTTGGACCGATCGCTTTTAGGCATCAGTCTCGCAATTGGCAAGCATTGACGGAATTACCGTTTATCTAGCGCCGACAGGATCGCATGGAAGTCATGGCAGAGAATCCTCTGCTGAAAGATCATTGCACAAAATCACTGCGCGAATCGCTGCGCAACACTGCACAAATCACTGCCTGGGGGCATGATGAAACACAATTTCGCTTTGGTGTTAATCTCCTTCTTTTTCATTATTGGATGGGCTTCTGCCTCCGATACGTGCACAACTGGTTGCCCATGTGCCTGCGAAACGCCTGAGCTTTGGTTGATCAACTCACGTTGTGCACCCAAATGCGATGGGCTGGACGAGGGCTTTGAGAAACTAACCTATCAGCGTTACGACCGAGAAGCTTGCAAGTTTGTCACCGAGTCGCGTGAGTCCTTCCTGGCAGCTCAAGCCAATATTCCGACACTTCTTTTTTCACACGGCAATACGCTCGATCACGAAGCGGCGATGAAAGTCTGCTGGAAGGTGTACGAGCGAATGAAGGTTTGCCCTGGTCCCAAAATGCTTGTCTTTTGGTCTTGGCCTTCCGAGATTTATTACACGCGACCACTACTTCGACCTGTGATCCTGGCGAAGACCAATATCAAGGCGAAGTACGTTTTTGCCGAACGACAAGGTTACTACATCGCCAAGCTAACGAATATGATGAGTACCGCTCAACCGTTAACGCTCAGTGGCCACAGTTACGGTGGAGTCACCATCATCTGCGCGTTGCATTTGATCGGCGGTGGTTCGCTCGATTGCTTGACATTAGCCGAAGGACAGGAGGTCGAGCGGAAGAACTTGCGTGGTGCTGTGATCTCCGGCGCGCTAGACTACGATGCACTATATCCTGGCTACCGTTATGACAAAGCTCTGGTCGTCGCTGATGGTTTCTACACCACTTACAACAATACTGACTCGACGTTGAAGCGTTGGCCCAATCATTCGTTCCGATGCCAAGAAGCATTGGGCTACGTTGGATTGTG
>CAUJKA010000084.1 GCA_963204965.1 Planctomycetota bacterium
TTTCTTCAAGCCATGGGGTTAGCTACACCATCTGGGATTACAAATCTGGCTCGGACAGTAAGTACAACTTTGACAAGCCGTTTCAGCAAGGCCGAAAGCTGCAGTCTTTTCTGTACGTACACATGTTGAGGCATCAACTGGCGGCAAAGGGATTTGACGAACCGAAACAGATTCTCTTCGGCTACTTTTTCCCAAGCCCGATCACGCAAGGCAATCGCATTCAGTGGAGCATTTCAGAACTGAAGCAAGGCGATTCCATTCTGCAAACCATCTGTAACACCATCGCGGCTGGCATTTTCCCTGCGACTACTGACAAGAACGACTGTACTAACTGTGTGTATTCGAAGTTGTGCGGTGATGCCAAGAAAGTTGCGGATGAGTCTCTGCGAGTCGTTAGCGAGCCGAACAATCGCGAGTTAGTGCATGACTGGGTTCAGCTCAGGGAGATTAAGCAGGTGGAGACCGAATCATGACCAAGATCTCGAGAGCACAGTTGGAAGAACTGGACTTGCAAGTTCGCAACCGAATTGAATCGGAGCTAGACCAGAACTTATTGATCGAAGCTGCCGCTGGTACGGGTAAGACTACTAAGATGGTCGATCGTATGGTCTCACTTGTCGCAACTGGCAAGTGTCGAGTCCAACAGATTGCGGCGATTACGTTTACTCGAAAGTCTGCGGCGGAACTGCGCGAGCGATTTCAAGGCGAGCTACGACTACGAGCGATTGAGGGCTGTAAAACGCATACATCCTCGGAAGCTCGTGAACGCATCGAAATTGCTGCCGACCATGCGGAACAAGCCTTCGTGGGCACGATTCACAGTTTCTGCGCTCTGTTGTTACGCGAGCGGCCCATTGAATTCGCAGTAGATCCTGCCTTTCGCGAGTTAGATGCCAGCGAGGACCTTTTGCTTCGTCACGAGGCTTGGCGGGAGAACTTGGCGGACTTGACTGCAGCAGATGATCCGCTGCTCGCAAAGCTACAAGAGACTGGCTTACCGCTTTTGCATTTGCGGTCGTGCTTTGACGCTTTCATCGTACATCGCGACATCCAGATCTGGCCTGTCGGCGGAGAGGCTGAATTCGATCTTGAACCTCTCCAACGAGAGATGAGAGTTTACATTGAACATATGCGAACGCTGATACCAGGTTTTCCCAAGGAACGGGGAAGCGATAAGTTGATGGACTACTACGAGAAGATTGTACGTGCCTGTGATTGCAATTGGAATCGACTCGACATCTTTTTCGAACTGCTTGAACTTTTCGACCACAATCCAAATGCAACCAAAGGTATTTGGGGTAAGCCCCGCGACAAGAACAACCCAGGAAAACTTGAAGAGCAGCGTTGGAACGAATTTCGAGAGTCGTTGGTCAAGCCCGCTATCGATTTCTGGCGACGCAAGCGATATCGCTTTGTGGTTGAGTTTGTACGGCGAGCTGTCAGTATCCACGATCGTTTGAAGAAGACCAGCGGCGGCCTGGATTTTCAGGATCTACTGGTGACAGTTACTAAGGGGCTCCGCAAACATACTGAACTGCGAAGCTATTTTCATCAGCGATTCCCGTTTTTGTTAGTCGATGAGTTCCAGGACACCGATCCAGTCCAAGCAGAAATGATGATGCTGCTTACGTCGAGAGATCCCAACCAATCTGATTGGACTCAATGCATGCCAAGCCCTGGCTCGCTGTTCCTGGTGGGAGATCCGAAGCAATCGATCTATCGCTTTCGCCGTGGTGATATTGTTACGTACAACCGCGTCAAGCAAATACTACAAGCATCAGGAGGCCAGGTGCTTCCCCTTTCTAGAAATTTCCGCTCGCGGGAGCCGTTGATCAGTTGGAACAATCTAGTCTACGCAGACAAGTTCGCTGCAGGCGATGATTATTCGCCACAGAGTGAGGACATGCTCGTCGGTAGAAAAGAGACTGACACGCGACCACAATTCAATGCCCTGCTCGATGGAGTCTTTAAACTCAGCCTACCCAAGTCGAGCAAAGACAAAATCGACGATGTTCGGTACTTGGAGGCCGACTCGGTCGCTCGGTTCATACGGCATGCTATCGATAATAAACGGCAGATCTATCGAACACCCAAAGAGCAAGAACGTGGTTTATTGTGCGAAGTCCAGCCCCGTGACTTCATGATTCTCCCCTGGGGCAAAAAACACATGGGAGTTTATATCGAAGCACTTGAGCGACACGGCTTGCCGTTTCAAGTCGCGGGAGGAAACTCGCTTGAGAACACTAAGCAACTTCGTTGGCTGTTGGATTGCCTGCGAGTCATCGACGACCCACAGCATCCACTTCCCTATCTGAGTCTTCTGCGGAGCTTGTTTGGGTTCAGCGATGCCGAACTTTACGAGTTTCGACGGGCGGGAGGCAGCCTTAACTTCACCGTCGACGTTCCAACGGAATTGAATGCTGAGTTGGCGAATCGCTTCCACTTTATCGTTAGTCAACTACGGAATTATCGCACATGGATGCGGACATTACCCTTTTCGGTTGCACTTCAGCGCATCGCCGAAGATCTTGGTCTCTTGGCTAGCGCAGCCGCGCAGGCCGAGGGCAATAATCAGGCTGGTGGAATCTTTAAAGCCATCGAGCGACTACGGCATCAAAGCGGGGACTTCGATAGTGCCGCCGATCTAATCCAGTGCCTCGAGGAGATTAGTAGCGTTGAGGATATCGACGGCTGTAGTGCACTGGCACCCGACGGCAACGTGATTCGTATTTTGAAT
>CAUJKA010000085.1 GCA_963204965.1 Planctomycetota bacterium
TTGGGGAATCAGCAAGCTGTTTTGACCGAAGGCTCTCGAGCGAAGAAAGCCTACGGTAAGACCGAGATTGGTGAACGTCATCGACATCGCTACGAGTTCAACAACCAGTATCGTCAACAGTTTGTTGCCAACGGAATGCAATTCACTGGGACTAGCCCCGATGGCAGCTTGGTAGAGATCGTTGAACTTCCGAACCATCCGTTCTTCTTGGCAGTGCAATTCCACCCCGAATTCAAGTCCAAGCCCACCAAGTCGCATCCTGTGTTTGCTGCGTTTATCGAAGCTGCGATCGAACGGCGTAATCGCAAGCAGACAACCAACAGCACAGAGCCGGCTCCAGTGGTTGTCTAACGCACTGATTCGGCCTCGAAGGGCAGCTGTTTTGCTTCGACGCTACCTCGTTTAACGGCAAGCCGTAGGCGACTGTTCCGTAGCTTCGACGCTACCTCGTTTAACCGCATGCCGAAGGCGACTGTTGTTTTTCACCTTGCCGGTTAGGCCGTCCGTTGTTCAAGAATAAAGAATGGAAGAACAGTCGCCTACGGCTTGCCGTTAAACAACTTCAGCACGGATCAGCACTCAATTAGCAACTGGGCTAGTCGATCAGCCAGGAGCAAGATTGTGCGATTGGGATTGCAACTGGGCAAATCCGGCAGCACGGAAGCATCGGCAATCCAGAGATTTTCTAGCCCCTTGAACTTGAAATGCGAGTCCACCACGGCCTCGTATCCGCCGAGCGGCGACACCATCGCGCAGGTACCGACCGGATGATAGATCGACTGCGAAAATTTGCGAAACATGGCTTCGTGATCTTCGCTAGACGTGGACCGAATCGTGTAGGGATCGGCAATGATCTCTGCGAGTGCTGGCTGATTGGCGATGGATTGTGCCCATGATAGCGCCGCAGAGAGCCTGGCTATGTCTTCTCGATGGCTAAGGTATTTGGGATCGATGACGGCTTGCAATGACCCGCTGGTGTCCCTAGCCAGTTGAATGGCCCCGCGACTTCTCGGATGCAAGTCGGTAATATTGAGCGAAAGGAAGCTGCGACCATCGTCGCGTCGCGGGTACTTCCAATAATGAGTCGGCGTGAAGTAGATTTGATAGTCTGCCGTGCGATCCGCCGATAAGCTCTTGAACGCAGTAGCCTCAGCGATGTTGCTGGTCATGCTGCCACTGCCGTCAACTCGAAAGAGCGATCGCGCTCCCGGCCCGTGAATCCTGGGCAAACCATCAGCAGAACGAGCTTGATAAACGATTGGAACAACTAAGTGGTCCAGCAAGTTCTGTCCAACATCTGGGCTATTTACTTGGCAATTGATCTGTGCGTCTTGAAGCAATTCGGGATCGCCAATGCCGGACTTCTGAAGCAATAGCGGCGTTCCCACAGTACCCGCGCAAAGAATGACACGCCTGGCAGTGATGGTTTCGGGGCTTGATCCACAATCAGAGGTTATCCTTAATCCTATGACACGATCGTTGGAGAGAATCAACTCTAGAACTTCGTTGTGGGTAATCAACGTGACTTGGTCTAGGTCGCTCAACTGTTGACCCGCGTGGATACGCTGACCATTGCGTCGAGCCAATAGAAATCGACCGCAACTGTTGCGATCCACCTGCGTTAGAGGTTGGTGACTTTGCAATCCAGACTGTTCGCAGGCGGTTAAGAAATGGTCGCTCCACGGGTGGATCGCGGTTGGATTTTCGGGGCTGAGCGGATCATCGCAGCTAGTAAGTTGATTGGCCCAGTCCCAACCCCAGCGCTGCCAGTCTTGTTTGCCCGATTGAATATCGATCAGCGCGTTGATCGCTCCGCTTCCACCCACAATCTTTCCGCGTGGCCAGCCGATCCTGCGGCCGAGTAATTCCGGTTGATGAATCGTCGCATAACACCAATCAATAGCACTACCGAAACACCATGGATACCAAGCTGGTACTTTGGCTTGAACAGGCGTTCGAGTACCACCGGCTTCGACTACTGCAATGCGACGCAATCCAGCGTCGGACAGTCGCCTCGCCAGCCTGGAACCTGCCGTTCCCGCACCGATAATCAACGTATCAAAATCGTAATGTGCTTGCGCCGAAGGCATGTGGCGTACTAACCCAGTGCTACGTCCAAGCACATCATGACGATAAAGCCACCCATGAAACCCAAGGTAGCATAGTCGGTGTACTTATCGCGCTGAGTCTCTGGGATGACCTCTTCGACGACCACATAGATCATGGCTCCAGCGGCAAACGACAGCGCGTAAGGAAGAACCGCTTGAAAGAACATGACCGCCATCGCGCCTACGACGCCAGCGATGGGTTCGACCGTAGCGCTTAACTGACCGTACCAAAAAGACTTCATTCGTGAGACGCCTTGGCGTCTGAGCGGCATGGCAACGGCGACACCTTCAGGAAGGTTCTGAATACCAATTCCAATGGCCAGTGCAATAGCAGCGCCAATCGTAGCTTGAGGAAGTCCCAAGGCTGCCGCGCCGAAAAGGACTCCCACGGCCAAGCCCTCGGGGATATTGTGTAGAGTAATCGCCAGAACAAGCAAGGTAGTTCGTTGCCAGTTGGTTTGCACACCTTCTGCATCGGCCTGCGGAAAGTTAATGTGCAAGTGTGGTAGAAGTTTATCTAGGCCAAAGAGAAATAGCGCTCCAGAACCAAATCCAATAGCGGCGGGCAGCCAACCCGGTACACCTTGTTCTTCGGCCATCTCGATTGCCGGAGCCAGTAGTGACCAGTAACTGGCAGCGATCATCACGCCACCTGTAAAACCCAAAAGACAATCGAAGACCCCGCGATGAACGCTCTTGAAGACGAACACTAAAGCCGCACCCAACGCAGTCATAAACCACGTGAATGTTGTGGCAATCAAAGCTGCAATCACCGGGGGTTGCGAGCCGAAGAACTCGTACAACCATTCCTTCACGATGCTCACCAACCTCTCTAAGAAAGCTCTCGAAACTGGTCGAGTTTTGCTAATCAGGGGTGCAGGAACGCACCAAGATAAAAATTAGCCTAAGCTAACTTTTCGTTTCCTGCAAGGGAAGTTTGGTCCATGTTCATCGGTCGCCAGAGCAAGATACAGATCCAAATCGTGACCGAAGCTGCCGGTGACGGGGCACCCAGCAAGCCTTCCAGCATCCCTCCAGCCAGCATGCAAACGGCCAATCCATCGACTACTGGGTCGGGACGCAGTAGGATGCCTCGAATTATCACGAAGATCATGGCGAGAATCACCATAGAGGCGAAAATCCCAGCGTAAATTGCGGCATTGAGAACAATATTGTGAGCGTGGTAGCTGTAATCCTCCATCACAAACCTTGCTCCACAGTAACCGTATCCAAGCGCTGGTGACTCCGAAATCAGTCGGAACGCCTCAGCCCAAATATCGGTTCGGCCCGTCGCTGTCGACAGTTCATCGATGGATCCAGACTTAGTTATTTTTCCGACTAGATTTTGAAGAAAAATGTCTGCCCAACCCATTCCGGTCGCAAAGTAAGCGACAACGCAACCCGCCATCGCAAACAACCCATAGAAATAGGCATTGCCCATTCTTCGTAGTTCAGTCCATAAGATGGTTGCCAGGCCCAACATGCATCTAGCCGTGGCCGTGCGGCTAATACAAGTCAGCATTGTCTGTGCGCCAAGTGCCATT
>CAUJKA010000086.1 GCA_963204965.1 Planctomycetota bacterium
CTTGACATATTTTGCAAAGTCATTGGGGGTTGGACTGAGCTTTTTATATTCGGTTTCAAGAGGTGAGTCTTTGAAGACGTCTGCCGTCAGGCTCGGAAAGATGTCGAGCGCTTCTTTGACCCAGCCGACTTGACGGAACACGGCGGAAACACTGACAACTTTTCTTGACTTCTCAGGATGGCGGATGGCAAACTGCATCACCACACCTCCTCCCATGCTGTAGCCAAGCAAATCCGCATGCTTGATTTTGAGATGATCGAGCATCGCCGCGATATCGTCGGCGAGGTTTTCAGAGTTGATGTCGCGGTTGATGTCGGCAGTTCGTCCGTGGCCCTGCAATTCCACGGCAATGACTTTGCGATTTTTTGACAGTTCGGGAATCCAGTGTTCCCAATTGTTCGTGATTGTCATGAAGGAACCGTGCAGTAAGACAAGCGGTACGCCTTCGCCACTGCCATGGATTTCGTAGTACATCTGGAGGCCATTGACCGGTGCGTAATCTGTTGTGGAGGGCCTTTTTGTCTGCGCAATTGCGGAGGTCGAAAACAGGGCGAGGAAGACGAATGCTAAGATTTTCATATTAGAGAATTTCCTGTTCTTTATTGGAGTTGAGTCACGTTTTGGAAACAGCAGCACGGTCGGTTGCGCTGCCTTCAAGCTGGTAGTCGAAAGAGATGAGTGGATTTCGACAACAACGAAAAGAGAAATGGTGCGTCAAGCGGAAGGTTTTCAAAAATCGATCGGATCACACATTGACAACGGTCTATATAGACGATAATCTATGTACATGAAACAACTGGACCAAGCATTTGCTGCACTTGCCGATCCCACTCGACGTGGGATTCTAGTGCATTTGGCGCGTGGCGAGGCAACTGTCAATGACTTGGTTGCACTCTTCCATTTGACGCAACCCACGATTTCTTCGCACATCAAGGTGCTGGAGTCGGCGGGTTTGATTTCGCGAAGTCGACAGGCCCAGATGCGGCCTTGCAAGCTTGAAGCAAAACGATTGCAAGAAGTCACCAAATGGCTTAGCAAGGTTCAAGAGGTTTGGGAAGGCAAATATACACGACTCGACGCGCTACTCGCCGAGTTGAAGCAAGCACAGAAAGAAGAGCGAAAGAAATGAAACCTGCTGAAGTGAGCACGCCGTCAGATCGAGAAGTGTTGGTTAAAAGGAGTTTTGACGCGCCGGTTAACCTTGTGTGGCAAGCGTACACGGATCCAGCGTTGATGCGTCGTTGGTTAACAGCCATGCCCGGATGGTCTATGCCGGTGTGTGAAATGGCTGTTCATGTGGGTGGGAAGTATCGCTGGCGATGGCGATTTGAAGAAAGCGGCCAGGAGTTTGGGTTCATCGGCGAGATGCTTGAGGTCGTGCTACATTCGAAGATCTCGCATACGCAGATCTATGACCCAGGCGACCAAGGTGGGTCAATGGGAGCCGAGCCGTCCATCGTTACGGTAACTTTCGTCGAGGTCAATGGGACTACGAACGTGGAAACGTCGATCAAGTTTGCTTCGCAGTCCGATCGCGATGCAGCGATGTCGACAGGCATGACTGACGGTATGGAGATGAGCTACCAATCGCTGGATGTAGTACTGGCGGGTTAATGCCGAAATCCGGTTGTTTCTCTTGTCTGGAATGAACCACTTTGGAGCGATGAGAGATTTTTATCGCTCCCCGATGAAGTCCGATTAAGTAATTCGGATCTTTGGAAGGAATCGTACGGTGCCCACAAACGTAACCCAGTCCTCGCGGCATGAAGCCGCCATGCATTTCGCATGGATACTTGACGCTTCAGCAATTGCTAAGGTAATGATGTCATCACCGTAAAATTGTTAAATCGCATGTTCAGTCGGCAGGCCCCTGCGTGCGAATGTAGGTGTACGCGATTGCCAATGGCATCCTACTGATTTGACAATCGCTTCTCGTCCTCTGTTTGAGCCTTTCCTTTGCCGTTGGGTTGACCACGACCTTCGGTGATCAATGCCGCAAGACTCTGCTGAACGTAGTGCGTCCAGGCTTTCTCGCAGATCTCGTAACACTCAGACTCGGGCACTAGACCGACTTGTGTGAACACAACACGAGTTTTGTCGCCGATCACTTCTATGTCGAAAACGATCTTGTCTCCAGTCCACTCAGTCGCGTCCTTCGTGAAATTGAAGTGATTTTCCTTGACTAGCCAAACAACTCGCTTTCCTGGGACGAATTCGACGATTTTCATCTTGCTGCGATGGATATCCTCATAGTGATAGTCGAACTCTGCATCTAGTTTGTTAGTATCTCCTACGATTTCCTCCGACCACCAACCGCGCACGTTGTTAATGGCATCGAACACTTCGTTCGGAGATTTGTTGACTGTGACCGACGTAGAGAAGTTCTTTGATTCCACGACTGTAGGATCCTTGAGACCATTGGTAGTGCATGATGCCATTAAAACTATGACCACCATCGGAAGTAATGTGGTAATTTTCAACTTGCTTAGCTTTCAATTCTGGCTGTCTGTGTTCAAAACTGGACGAGGCCATCGCTCAACGGCAGGGGTTTCCGTCCGCGTGCGGGTGACTTCCGGCGATTCCTACTTGGCAAAATCCGGCATTTCATCACCGCTAGGGCCGTAGCTCGAAGGAACTTTGGCACCCATCAATCGCAGGTAGACACCGAACTGGCCACGATGGTGGTACAAGTGGTTGAGCAAGAAGCTTCGAATCATTGCTTTGCGTGATATGGCCAGCAGTTCCTTGCCGTCGCGAGTCAATCTCCAGGTCGCGTTCATATACTCGTCGGAAAAGCTCGAGAACGCTTCCCTAACTGAATTTACGCCTGCGTCAAAAGCTTCGGTAATTTCGCTCAAACTCTCCGGC
>CAUJKA010000087.1 GCA_963204965.1 Planctomycetota bacterium
CGATTCGATCGTAGACAGTTCCTTGTTCCATGAACGGTAAGATCAGGCTGTGGGGTCCCCAGACTTTCCCACCTGTTCCACCCCAACGACCCGGAGGCAGTCTTCCGTGTGTGTCGTGATAATTATGAACAGCCAAGGTAATCTGTTTGAGATGGTTGGTGCATTGCATCCTTCTCGCTGCTTCTCTGGCTGCTTGAACCGCTGGTAGCAACAAACCGACCAAGATCCCAATAATGGCGATCACAACTAAGAGTTCGACCAGAGTAAACGCAGTTCTTTGGCGTGGTTGTGTACTTAAAGACTGAGATTGATTCATGATTGATAGTCCGAAAAAGTAGGTCCACTTGAGTTGCGGACAATGAGTGCAGATTCGAAATGATTAGCAAATTCGTATAGCAACTGCCGACGTCAGAGTGCGACGTATCAACGTTGTGTGGAAACTGATCTCAGCGATGAGACCGTTCGTGCGGGAATTCTAAAGAAAGCCAAGCCGCAATCTGGCAACCGGCGGGCATTCGTCAAACCCACTTTGGCCCTGCGTTTGGCTCGTTAAGCAGCGAGGGAAATTTCGGAGGAGGAGTAGAAACCTCGCGAAAACACTGTGCCACAAAGAATAGGAGTGAGACTCGGACAGCATCAGCTGAATTTAACTCATCTAAGTGTGGCTCAACTACGTTGGCAGAATCCTTGTCCACTCGCTCTGCAGTTCGCGACGGCAACGGTAAAGGCGCATCGGAGCGATAGCTGCAATGGATACAACTGACCGGCTCGCGAGAGTTATTTGATTCACCGTTGAAGTGAAAAGTACTCTGCAGATGGTCTCCACAGGAAGCCTGTGCCTGGTGCGCTGAAAAAAAGACAAACCAGCAAGCCCCAATCAGCAAAAACGAAGTTCTCAGAACCGACCATTGCAGGCTCTCTCGGCCGGAATAAACAGCCTTGGCTTGTTCGAGTTGGTGAGAGGTTGACATGGCGAATTCAACGGAGCCACGATTGGGACTAGGTTCATCATCTGTGCTTTAGAGGCTCAAGTCAAGCATTTTGGAGGCCTCGTGCATGCGAAACTTCAAGATGTTTCTAGCATTCAGTTAAGCCCGTTTTGCGACCTCGGGGTCCTAATTAGGAAGTCCGTTGTGATCCGAAGCATCGATATCGAACCCTGGATAGAAGACCGATTAGCATCCTCGCTGTGAGAGTAGCTCACGCGTCAAGCCGTGAGTCGCGAATGGAGCTTTATGTGCCTCCAGCTAACAGGCTTCGAAATCGAACAAGAACCAGTTTTACTAGACTTAGCGAATAGCCCACTACGTACAGCAACGTGAACATTGAAAGGACGCCGCCCATCAGTCCTCCAAACTTCCAATTGGCTATAGCAAAGATCGTGGTGGAACCTGCTTGATTTGATTTCACAAAATCGTTGGCCTTGCCGGCGACATTTTCAATACTTGCTGGCGACACGCTCACTTCAGCAAATTGTTCGCCGGTCCCTTGGATTCGTAGGAATCCTTCACCATCGACATGAACATATTTGTTGGTGTCGCGCCCATACTTGCGTTGTCGCTTGATGCCACCTTCGCGCTCGCTGAAGGTGACTTCCGCCACTTGTTGAACCCTCTGAACTTTGAATGGGACGACAAAGAACATGCAGGTACGTGCAGTGCAGTTAACTCCAGCTTCCCCACGTTGAAAAGTCAACCAAGTCGAAGGAGCCATCAAGGTTGTCGCGCCAGGAAAGACTACACAAATTAGAAACACAATGACGTGTTGTAGTAGCATTTCGCCCAGCTTGGGGCGTTTTCCAGAGATTGGCATAGTTAAAGTGACCATAGGTTTATTCTGTAGTGGAGTTGAGCTAGGAGCTTGCTGTTGACTTAACTGGCAGACCTAGCAGATAGGACATCTTTCCTGGAAGCCTAGCGTTCTTAACCGTACCAATCTCCCAAGAGTATGCCTGCGAATCAATCTGACTTATTAAGTACTCCAAGTCTTGCTTGGTGTAAGTTCTTGCGTTCGAAACCGCACCATCCCAGGCCAGGAATAGGGGTACTATCGGCAAACAGTAAGTAAAGATCAACTGAGTAGCACTCAACGGACGTACGCGAAGCGTTAGAAACAACGACAGCAGAAAGCCCACGGGAATCGCTAGCCACCAAAGCCAAAGCGGTGCTGAGTTGTCGCTCAACTCCATCGCTAAAAACGGTTGTTTCTTGCTGGCAGTATCCGTCAGTATCTCTTTAACAACTTCGGGTCTCATGTGATGTAGGCTACAGATCATGGTGCGCATACCGACCATCTCTTCAGATACGTTGGCTGCGTCTATGGGCTGTCGACTATAGCGAATATTCTTAAATGGATCTCGTTCTAAGGATTCGGCTGCCTTCAGGTTAGGATAGAGATCGGTGAGCGTCAGATGCACCAACTCCTTCTCAGTCGAGCCATTCAAGCGTTGAACCACATCCACCATGGGTCCACCAGCTCCAGAGCACAGGTCGATGACTTGGTTGTTCCGAGCTGCGCCCAAGCCACGCTCAACCAACGGTAAAATGACGGAAGCTGTATCGGTGCTCCGATGCAGTGCTTTGATGTATTGAGTCATGCATTGACGTATCCAATTGGGAAACCACGCCAGATCCTCGAATTCGAAAAGATGGATTCGCTTCATTGCAGTTCTGCGTATTTTCGGGCAGCTTTGTCTAAGTCTAAGAGAACCTCTGTGTGATCATTCGAGTTAATTCTCCAGTGAAGGGTAATACCGCAAGCTTGCCGAAACGAAACAGAAAAGTCAGAAATCTGGATTCTAGCAAGGAAATTTGTGGAAAGTGCCTCTACGTCGGTAGATCCTAATCGCGGATTCCGCCATGTCGCGGTAGATGAAGTCTCGATATCGATCGAAGCCTGCTGCCTAGACAATGAAGCCGCTTAAAGATGCTTCAAGATTTTCCTGAAGCAAGCAGTCGAAAAGGAGTTAACCATGAGAAAAACCGAAGCGATTATTGATGAAGCTACGGACATGTACACGACCGAAAATGATATTTCGCTCGATCGCCGAATGAATCTCAATCGGCTTCTGAACCAAAGGTTGGCTTCGGCTATCGACCTACAAATGCAGATGAAGCAGGCACATTGGAATGTCAAAGGCCCTAACTTCATCGCGTTGCACGAGTTGTTCGATAAGGCCCACGAAGAAGTGGAGAGCTATGTGGATACGATTGCCGAGCGAATCGTGCAATTCGGCGGTATCGCTCAGGGAACCGTTCGTTGCAGCGCTGCCTCTACGGAACTGGCTGACTATCCGGCAGCCATCTCGGAAGGATCTTCCCACGTCGAAGCGGTCGCGCGAGCATTGTCGACTTTTGGCAGCGAGGTTCGCAACATGATCGGCGAAGCGAGTGCTTTGGATGATGCAGGCACCGCAGATATCTTCACCGAGATCTCTCGCGGGATCGATAAGATGCTTTGGTTCGTCGAAGCCCATTCGCAAGCAGCCAAGTAGCTCTTCAATAGTCGTTACATTCTAAAACACAGAGTCACAGAGTTCTCAGAGGTTTCACCAACAACTCTCTGTGACCTCCGTGTCTCAGCGTTTAAATCTTCATTACCTCAACGAGACTAACTGTGTCACCCTGTGGCAGAGATCGAGCGACGGAACAGTGCGAGGCTGCCGAGAAAGGCAGCTTGGCCTAAGCCGCACATGGCTAAGAACTCGGGCCAAACATTCTCAAACCCGACTCCTCGAAAGGCGATGGCCTGAGCGAAACTCATGTACTGTCGCGACGGCAAGAACCAAGTGATGCGCTGCAACCAGTCGGGTTGACTCTCCAGCGGACTCATACCACCGGAGAGCATCATCATGGGGATGATCGTAATCAAACAAAGCAGTCCGTATTGTGCCATGCTGCGAGCGATAGTCGCCAGTAAGATGCCTACTGCAGCAGCTGCGAATAGGTAGACAACTGTCCCCATCAACAGCAACAATCTTGAACCAGCGAAGGGTACACCAATCGCCCCTTCCACGACGAAGAGCATCGACAGCGTAAAGAAAACCAAGATGACCAGTCCATTGGCCCAAACTTTCGAAAATGCGAGCTCAAATGATGTGATGGGCATGACGAGCAAGTGCTCCAACGTTCCATGTTCGCGTTCTCGCAAGATCGCGGCCCCAGTTAGAATGATCGTTAACATGGACAATTGATCGAGCAATCCCGTCACGGCTCGATTCCACTTGTTCGTTCCATTCGGATTAAACGCTTTGCGTTTGATCAGCTTAATTGGCAAGACGCTACTGGAATCGTTACGATTCGCGAAGCGACTGATCTCCGTTGCCAGAATTGACTGAATGTATCCAGCTCCCAATGCGGCTTGTCGAACTGCAGTCGCATCGATATTCACCTGAATTTCGGGTGACCTTCCTTCGCGGACATCCGATTCAAATTTTGGAGGAATGACCACAACAAACAAGTACCTACTTGCATCCATCAATGGGTCGATTTGATCGGCGGTAATCCCTTCGGGAACTTTGAAGTACGGTGGATAGAGTGCGGAGCGCATGTTTCGCGATAGCGTCGATTGATCCTCATCCACAATCGCTACCGACGCTCGATTCACATCTTCGGGCACTCCCTGACTTTGTTGATAGACGCTGAAAGTGAACGAATAGATCAAGAAGCCCATCAGCGCGATGCTACCAATCAACGTCCGCAGTTCTTTAGTCCCCAACCAGAAGATGATCGCCGCAGTTCGCATGGCTATTTCTCCTGCTTCTTCAGGAGCAACACACAGAGGAACCAGAAGACTGGTGGAAACATCGCCAGCTTGATCAAGTCTGGTAGGAGCGCAAAAGCGCTGAGTCCTTTAGTGAATGTACCGACGCTGATGTGCAGATAGTAAGCCGCCGGCCACATTGTTCCCATGACTCGCGCAGCTCCCTCAAGTGTCGAGACTGGCTGGAACATTCCCGAAAACTGCATCGTAGGCATCATGGATAGTATCGCAGCCAGCAACACAGCCGTGACTTGACTGGAGGCTAGGTTCGAAACCAACAGTCCGTAGCCCGTGGTGGCAGTCACGTAAAGTAATGCCCCGAGCGTGAGTGTGATTAGACTTCCCTTCATCGGAACTTGGAGCAAGAAAACAACGACTAGCGTTAGGATCGCAAAGTTGGCCATACCGATACCAATGTACGGAAGCTGCTTACCGAGCAAGAACTCCATCCGTCGTGTGGGCGTCACATAGAAGTTAGTGATCGTGCCAATCTCTTTCTCGCGAGCGACACTGACGGCCATCAAGATCGCCGGAAACAGAAGTAGCATCATCGTGGGAATCGTAGGACCCATTGCATAGATGCTCTCGAAAGTTGGATTGTATTTGTAGCGAAATTGGAACGACGCTTGTTCGCGTGGAATTTGTGCTGAAGAATTTTCGCGCCCCAGACGCTCCATGAACTTGGCATGCGCACCCTCGACGTAGCCTTCGATCGTCGCCGCCCGAGACGTTTCGGCTCCATCTATCCAGACGGAGACCTCTGGATTGCCACCACGTTTTAGATTGCGGCCAAACGAAGGAGGTATTTCAATTGCCATTGTGATTTGGCGAGTTGCGAGTCTTGCTTCAAGATCGTCTTTGTTGCGCAATTCAGGCTCTTGAAGGAAGTATCGCGAGCTAGAGTACTCTTGCAGGTACGCGCGACTGGCTGGTGTCTGATCTTGGTCAAGAACGGCGTAGGCAAGATTCTCAACATCAGAAGAAAGTCCATAGGCTATTACCAACAACAGTAGCAGACTGCCGCCAAATGCGAATTTCAGCCGTACAGGGTCGCGCATGACTTCCATCGTCTCGCGATAGCTAAAAGCAAGCAGCCGAGTTAAACCTGGGAAGCGTGGACTGTTCACCAACGAAGCTGACATAGGCTGAAGGCTCGCACCGGTAGACTCCGTTGCCTTCGAATTCTCTTTCGTTTCGCGGGACGCCTTCTCAATGGATTGAATAAACGCCTCTTCAAGACCATGGGCACCACCTCCAAAGGACTCTGCGATTCTTCGCGGATCATCTTGTACCAACACTCTTCCAGCATGCATCAATGAGATTCGATCGCATCGCAAGGCTTCATTCATGAAGTGCGTTGAGATAAAGATCGTGACATTCTGATTTCGCGAAAGGTCAATCAAGAACTCCCAAAATTGATCGCGAGCTACCGGGTCAACTCCCGAAGTCGGCTCGTCCAAGATCAACATCTCGGGCTCATGAATGACAGCGACGGCAAGCGACAAGCGTTGACGTAGTCCCAGTGGCAGCGAGGCCGCTTGCTTGTTGCGGTAGTCGGTCAAACCAAAACGATTGACGAGTTCTTCAATCCGCTGCTGCGTTTTTACGGCCGAGATGTGAAATAGCCGAGCGTGGAGTTGCAAGTTCTGCTGAACAGTCAGCTCGCCGTAAAGCGAAAAGCCTTGAGACATAAAACCAACGCGATAACGTGTCGCCAAGTCGCTGGCATCGACCACCTTGCCCCACAGCCATGCCTTGCCGTCGGTTGGAGGCAACAAGCCGGTCAACATTTTCATCGTCGTGGTCTTGCCACAACCATTGGATCCCAAGAAGCCAAAAATCTCGCCAGCATGAATCTTGAAGCTGACCTGATCGACGGCAGTAAAGTCTCCGAAGCGCTGCGTCAAACCTTCAGCTACTATCGCTGGCTCGCCTTCCGTACTAATCATCGGTGGAATCATTAGGTCTTTGCGATTGCCCTGTTTATCGATCGGCAACAAAGCGACAAATGCTTTTTCAAGACTGTCGGTATTCGTAGTGGCCTTAATTTCAGCAGGAGTACCGCTCGCTAAAACTCTGCCTGCATCCATGGCAACCAACGAGTCAAATCGCTCGGCTTCGTCCATATATGCCGTCGAAACTAACAGAGTCATTCCCGCGCGTTCGGCGCGAATGGAATCGATCAACTCCCAGAACTGTCGCCGCGACAGCGGGTCGACTCCCGTGGTTGGTTCATCCAGGATCAACAAGTCGGGTTCGTGAATCAACGCGCAACATAGACCAAGCTTTTGCTTCATACCACCGGAGAGCTTCCCGGCCGGTCGGTTCAGAAAATCAGCAAGTCCAGTCGCTTGAGTAAGTCGATCAATACGTGCATGGCGTTCACTGCGAGACTGCCCGTAGAGCTTACCGAAAAAGTCGAGGTTCTCGCGAACGCTTAGCTCCTGATAGAGATTCTTGCCCAACCCTTGCGGCATGTAGGCGATACGAGTGCAAACTGCGTTGCGATGCTTGGCACTAGCCATGCTTCCGTCAAACACGCTGATAGCACCACCCTGCATTTTGCGAGCACCTGAGATCAAACCTAGTAGCGTCGATTTGCCAACACCATCGGGTCCGATCAGCCCCAACGATTTTCCTGTGGCAATCTGGAGCGTTACGTTGTCTAGCGCAACCGTCTTGCCATAAACATGCTTCAAGTTGTTTACTTCAGCGACGTTGCTAACGGATAAGTGGTCATCAGTACGAACTGGAACACTCATCGCTGGTATTTCATCTGCGAAAGGTCGTCAGGGAAGAGTCGATTGAGTTCTTCCGGCCACTCGGCAGCAGCATCGATCTTCACATAGGCGACTCCTCGAACGCCCGACTTGATCTTCTCGATATGCTTGAGGACTTGATCTTGGGGAACTTGAACCTTGACGCGAAACATAAGCTTGTCGCGTTCATCTTGAGTCTCCACTTGCTTCGGCGTGAACTGAGCTTCCGGTGAAACGAAGCTAACCTTAGCCATACCCGCATAACCAGGAGCAATATCCAGTACGATCCGCGCTTCGGCACCTATGGAAAGTCGACTTGCATCCTTCGCTGGCAAGAAGATCTCCATGTAGACATCGCTCAAGTCAATCAACGTCATGACTTTGCCGCCACTAGCTAGAACCTCGCCTTGCTCCGACAGCCGATACAAAACACGGCCGATAGTCGGCGATTTCAATTGTGAGTCTGCAATCTGCACTTCCGTTTGTGTCACGGCTGCCTTCGCAACATCTGCTCCGCGTTTCGCAGTATTTACAGATGCTTTCGCCGCCACCACCGCGGCATTGGCAACCTCACGCTGACTCTTCTTTTGATCGAACTCCTCTTGTGAGATCGCTTGTTGAGGTAGCAACTTGGCAGAACGAGCCAGATTGCTTTCTGCAAGTCGCAGTTCGCTTTCGCGCTCTAGTATGATGGCCTCCGACTGAGCGATCGCTTGCTCGGCTTCAGCCAAATGAGCCTGAGCTTGTGCTAAGGCGGCTTCCAACTCCAGCGTATCCATCCGCACCAGCAGTTGATCTCTTTCGACCAAGTCGCCTTCGCGAGCCAGAACCTCACGCACTCGGCCCGCATACTTGGCGGCGATGTCTACCTGGACCGCTTCAATGCGTCCGTTTCCAAAGACAATTCCATCAGGCAGAGGCTTCGACTTATGTGCCAACCACCATTGCCAAATGAAATAACCTGCCACCAAAACGGCGACACCTGTGGCTATGCGAATAGCGAGAGAGTGATTCTTCATACGAGCCAATCGATCGAGATCTTCGTGGCAACGCAGAAGTACTCCGCCGCGTTGATAGCTCGACTGATGTTGTTCACTTTTCTTCCTCGATTTTGTTGCGTCGCAAGGGGCTCATTTCCCCAAGCTTAGTTTCATGCGATAGCCCCCAAACAGCCATAAAGGGATTCACCAAAACACCATGGAGGAATCCGCCATTTTTACTTGCAGTCCACCCTACAGACTTCGTACGCTACAACGACGGCTCGACCATGACCATTTGACAGGATAGTGTTTGTGAAAGCCATGTTTTGGCGGTAAGCCAACGGCGTAGATTTAGTGTTGCGTGCAATAAAGGCTACTTAGTCCAAATTTCGTGGAGCGAACGCCAGTGCGGATCGCGAATCTTCCTTCCTATCGCGATTCGCGTCACTAAGTAAAGGCATGTGATCAAGAACAAGGCAGCGAGAATGAGAGTGTCCTTGAGTCGCTTGTCAGAGGGACGCGTGATGAGGACGCCAGCCTCGGGGGTGTCGCGACGCATCCATGCGTTACGGATTTCGCCAACATGAAAGCATTCACTGTCCATCTCGGCGTCCATTTTGTGATGACAGATGTATGTTGTATAGGAGCGTTTTCTGCCGGTTGAATGGATCTTCGGATAGCTAAAGAGAGCAGGAGACGTTTTGGGCTCAATGATCAGACCGTTTAGTTCAAAGACAGTTACAATCCCACACGCAATCCATAGGTCGATGTATCGTTCCGGCAAGTTGTTTCCCTTGAGTAAGACTTCTTCGCTGATCTTCTCCTGTGGTACGTGTTTGATTTCCACAGACTCGATTTTCACCCGCACCGAGTCAAATTCCGAATTAAAAGATGCGGAGTCCCGATACGCAACGATGAACGAAGGGAGTACCACCCCCATGCCAAGAATTGCAGGAATCGACAGAAAGAGCATCAGTCCGTCGATACGTCCTCCTATGAAGAAGTACTCAGATTGCGACTTGTACTTCTTCGATCTTTTCTTCGTGTAGATTCTTCCCGGAAGCAACGCTAACAGGATCAGTCCAACTGCAACCATTGAAAACGTCACGGCCAGTCGTGTTAGTCCAGCCTGAAAGTTAACCGAATAGAAAGTGCAGATGTACACGGCCCATAGAAAACTTGGTACTCCAAGAGCGATCAAACATCGCGCAAAGAACTTGAGGTAAAGCTCAGTATCCGATTCGCCGCTATCATTGGTCATCTGTTCCACCGATTCACTGCTTTCGATTGCGAGCCTCCACAATTCAGTTGTTTGGTTCGTAGAGTCATCAGCGTTGTTCATTCACGCCGAGAAAGTTCGTTTTCTCGAGCGGTTCCTAGCCCCACTTGCTTACGCTCTACCTATCGAAGATGCGACGGGGCTGCGGCCAAAATGTTGTTCAAAGAGTTTAATTTCGCAGGGTTGTGCATGCACCATCGCAGGCTGACCCAATATGTTGGATTGATTCAAGCTGGGTTTCCTGCTCCCTTTAGAAACAGCTCCACAATCGCATGAGCCAATTCTGAGGTCAGGTAGCGTTTGGGGCGAGACTTGCGCGAGAAAATGTTCAGTGGCTGATCCACCATACTGCAAAGTGTCAGGGCTAGGAACTCCGGATTGGACTTAGAAAGCTCGCCGGAACAAATACCAAGCTGCATGACGTCGACGACTAAGCGATAACGCCTGTCAGTTAGCTTGTCCAGCACACCATCAATTTCAGGTACCGTAGGTCCGTAGTAGGTTTGGAACATAAGCCTCGGTCCTCGTGGATCAGCGCAACAATACTCGAAAGAGGATGTCACAAAGGCGATCAGCTTACCTGCGACGGTCGGTTCTACAGCAAGAACGTTAGCCAATAGGTTTTGACTTTCACCATAATGTTGTTCGATCAACGCTTGCAGTAGAGATGCTTTATCTGCAAAGTGATGGTAAAGCGTAGGCTGAGTGACTCCGGCAACTTCCAGGATCTCTCGAATCCCAGTGGCGGCATACCCTCGTTGCGAGAATAGCGTCAGGGCGGCGTCCAGCAATCGCTGTCGTGTCTTGGCTGTTGCTTCACTTCGGGCATTCATGGGGATGGGTTTACATCCTTGCGATTCTGCTTCAGGTCATGTCCCAAGTTGTCATAGATCGTATGGATCAAGTCTTCGGTCTTGTCAGCCGTCAACAGAAAGAAACAGAACAACATTTCGTCCGTGGTCTCTTCGCCCCAAGTGACTCGCTGGGGAGGTGACGATGGGTTAGATGGATTTTCGGACGAGTTATCAAAGGACGCTTCGACAATAATCTTGGTGCCAGCTTTTAATCGAATCGGCTGTTCGTAATAGTATTCGTCCTGCCAGTTGTAGTTCCACATCGGAATATCAATCAGAACTTCCGGTTCTTCCTTGGGTTGAGTCGCCGTTACCCGCATCGATTTGCCGAGCAAGTGCATATGTGGAACGATACCAACCATGATCACGTCTTTGGGTAACGTATAGGATGTCGAACGTGTATAGTCTGCCTTCCCAGCAGGAATGTCCATCTCGTAGTTGGCCATCCAAATACTACCGACAAGCTTGGCTGGTTCTTTCAAAGACTCCTCCACTGGCTTATCGACAAAATAGAGGCCAACCTCGGATTGATCGACTTCGGACTTGCCGGTTGGATGGTAGTGGACCTGTACGACAAGATCACTTCCCTTCTTCAAATATCTGCCCATGTCGTTGGGTAATCGACGAGCAGTGTTGCCAACCGACCAGCCACCCAGCGCACCGCTCGGCAAAAAACCTGGTCCGCCAAAGTTGGCATATCCGGGTTCCGGTGTTGCTGCGTCAAGCTTTCTAGCTTGGCCTTTGTCGTCAAGGAATAGAACGGCGTGATGAACCACGCGTTTGTTACCTGGATGGAACTCGACAGCCGCAACCATCCTGTCTATCGGAATGTCGATTGGAAGCACAAAATTCTGGAGCAAGTCGGGACCGTTGGCTGGCACCGAAAACGACTCCTGCATTCTTACGACGAGATCAGGCACTCCCAATTGCCAACCCTCTACGAAATTGGGGCGTGGCGGTAGATCTGCAGCGTCTCCCACTGCGCAGCCTTTTTCAACCCAGTGGGCCAGCAACTCTAATTCGCGATCGCTCAACCAACGTTGTCCGACAAATCGATGTGCTGTCGCTGGACCGGGAATCCAGGGTGGCATGATTCGGCGTTGGGTGACCTCTACGATCATCGCAGCGTGCGCTTTGGCCTCGTCGTAATTGGTTAAGGCAAACGGAGCGACCTGTCCGGGGCGATGGCATGTTTCACATCGCTGCTGCAAGATCGGAGCTATGTCTCGCGAGTAAGTTATCTCCCCTGAAGTTCCGCTCAACGTTGATAATGAGAAAACACAACCAACGGGCTTAGTCTGGCCAACAAGCGGCTTCTTCCCGAAAGGAACAGCTTTGAGAGCGTCTTCAAGGTAGTGATGCTCAACATTGACTCGTCGTCGACCAATAGACTCATAGGCATTGTCGATTGCCCCGCGATAGACAATTTGTCCCGCTGAGTTCAAGACAAACGCCTCGGGAACATGGGTAGGCTCAAGAGTCGAGCTCATAAGCTGCGATGCGTCGAAGAGGATCGGGAACTCTGCCTTGTACTCTGCGAAGTGCTTTGTGGCGTTATCTCGAGTTGTGTTGGGATCTGAAACCACTCCATACAACTCGACGCCCTTGGGAAGCGCCTTGCTTAGCCGATTAAGTTCGGTGATGTACGAATTCGATACAGGGCATGTAGTCGATAAGAAGACGAAGGCTCGACTCACCTGCTTGTCATTCTGGGAGAGTACATGCTGCTGGCCATCCAACGCCTGCAAGTCAAACTGAAACGGTATCCTCGTCGTATCCTGACCATCCACGACACCGAAGATAATCATGGAAAATAGTAAGGCTGAAATCGATCGAAGAAGAACCATCGCTGGTAATGCTCTGCTTTGGTAGTGAGACGTTTTTGATCCCGCAATCCCAATAGTATACCGATCGTTATACTGGAGCGTCAATATGCTGTGGCTCTAAATCCACCGCTGAGAGACATTGCGACTGACCGGAAATCGAGTTACCGCGATTCCCCAGTGATTTCACTTAGCAACTTGAAGAAACCTCTCTTTCGCGAACTGCTGGTTGTCCAGTTCACGGGGACGCTTTGAAATCCTTCATCAAAGCCTTCTTCCTTCATGCGAAAGTCGAAATAACCCCACGAGGCGAATTCTTGCACGGCTACCGAAAAATTGTTGTCAGGCTTATCAAATTCAAAGTGATCGTCTTCGTTGAACAAAATTGGCATCGCCCGATAACCGTCAACCTTGCGAGTCCTTTGAACCATCTCAATGATCCGCGACGGCTCCTTCACGCCGTTGCCGTGCAGGAGCAAAAAGTCGGATACCTTGACAACGTTCGGAGTGGGTATCGCTCCACCTTTGAAGCTAGTCCCAGCGAGCAGCGGATGACCTTGCTGTGAACTTCGACTTTTCACTCGTTCAATTAGCTCGTGAACCCGACCTGGCCGCAGAACCGCATGATCATAGGATGCGACATCGCACTCATTATTCACTTCGATCAAAACATTGGTGTATCGTTTCGCGACTAGCCAATCGACGGTGGCATCTACACTCGCAATTACGGCCGATTTGTCTCGCACCCGCTGGTCCTGTCCAAAGTAGAACAATCCGAGAATGACAACCGAGCCTAGTTCGTCGGCGCGGTCGATGACTGAAGCTAACCGCGACATGTATTTCTCGTCCAGAGATCCATCTGTGTTGATCGCCGAGTTGTGCCATGGTTGGGACTTAGAATAGCCCTCTGGACTGCCGCCTTGCAGGTTTAAAGTGACTGCCAGCAGTCCATGCTTTCGCCATTCGGGCATCATAGCAATGAACTCAGTGGTGTTGCGGTCAGCGTCCCATTGCTTCGTGTCGGGATAAGCCCATCTCGCCACTGTCTCCGAGTTGCGGTCATCAAACGTGGCTTGAACCATTCGACTATTCATCAACAGCCCTTCAATTGGCTTCCCCCGCCAATTTCGTCCCGCGTAAGTCGGTCGTCCATTGATGTGAAATGCATCACCAACGATCGAGACTCGCGTGCGAGGCTCATCCGCGGTACACAGCCCGCAAGAAACGCAAAACAAAAAGTGCCATAGAAAGGCGAATACAGAATTGAGCTTCATGGTTACTTCGCGAGCTTTTGCATTTGACTTTCGTACTCGTCCAACGATCGTAGCGAAGCTGGCAACTTTCGATTTCGTAACCACGCTTTGTAGGAGATCAGTTGTTGACTGTCGATTGCTTTATTCCATAACAGACCACCTTCGACAGTCAACTGTGATTTTCCTAATGGGTCAACGGTAGTGTGATAGTAGACGGTTGCGGTCTCTCGTTTGAAAATCAGGTTCACAGATTCAGCGGTGGCATCGCCAAAAGGCACTACCTTCCAGCCGAGCTTTTCCATCGCGGTTTCGTATTCCTTCGCAACATCCAATAGTGGCGATTTGTCTAGCTCAAAACGGATTTCGCCGCGAGTGGAATCGTAAGACACTGTGGCTGATGCGTGGAGTATGGGAAAGTCAGCTGCTTCGATACCAATTGCTTTTGTATCTTGATTTTCTTCGTCAGACGTTGCTTTGTCAGCATCGAGCGTTTTACCAGATGCCTTGGGTTTCTGCCAAGAAGTTTCACTATACTTACCAGCAAGTATTCGGACTGAACCGTCTGATAGTTTCTCAAGGGCCACGGTCACGTCACGCTGTCCCCAATAGTACGGTAGATAGGCTAAGCTCTCTTCGATGCGTCGCCCCTTATCACGAGCGATCCAACCCTGCTTGTTCATCTGATCTTCATAAAACGCAATCGCCTGCTCTAGGCTCAAGTTTGTATTGGCTACCATCTGGCATTCCAAAGCATCATCCCATTCCATCAGACCTGCATCCGGCGGAACAGGCAAAGCGTGCAACGATAGCGATTGCGTGTAGTTGACGATGGAAAGTTTATCGTCCTTCGGGTCTCGCTGAATCATAACTCGCAACACCGTTCCACCCTTGAGAAATTCGAGGTCTCGGTGATCTGTGCTTTCGTTCAGACTACGGTTCAATCGAGCGAAGCTAGTCCATCCCGCCTTGTAGAACTCTCTCAGCAACTCTATTTCAACCTGAAGCAAAGTCGCTTCAGTTCGGTAGACAACGGTCGTCAATCCACTATAGGTTGTCTCCTTTACTTTAACGCGAGGTGCCTTTGTGAGATCATAGTTGCCCGCATGTGTCAAGCTAATCGAAGTCTCACCAGGCCGAGCGCTGTAGAGCGTCAAGTGCAGGTTGTGACCATGAGTTGTGTATAGCAGTGAACTGTCGGTTGCT
>CAUJKA010000088.1 GCA_963204965.1 Planctomycetota bacterium
GGATCGCCGTTCATCATCTTCATCTCTTCCCGCATCTCTTCATCGCTCATGCGGAGATCTTGTTCATGCTTCCACCATTGAAATCCATAGTCAAAAATAGCCAACACCAGCAGCGCTAGAGAGACATATAAGCCAAGATCGAGTGTAGTGCTCCAAATCAAGGCCGCAATTTCTCCGACAGTTAGCTCGTGCGCTGCCTGAATTGTCTCCCAGCGCATCCAGAGCCCAATGGCGATCACTGCACAAACCAGACAAATCTTAATTACGCCAAAAATCACACGCACTGCGTTGGGCAAGTCAAACAGTCGTTTGAGTCCTGTCAGCGGGTTAATTCGCTGCAGATCAAGAGCCAGCTTGTCCGGCAGAAAAACAATGCCACCTTGGCCCCAGCTATTCAGTACAACTATCGAGCAGACTCCCATCATCAGCGGCAGCAGGCTCCACATGCACTGCATCATCGAAGCAGCCAAAAGACCAGCTACGGATCGACTATCCAACGTCCAGTAGTTTTCTTGAGTCAGCGATGCCTTCATGATCTCGCCCAGGGAAGTCGCAAGACCTGGCCCAAACCACCAGAGCGTCAAAACCGCGACAAAAAGTACTAAGGCTGATCCCAAGTCTTGGCTTCGCGCAACTTGACCTTGTTCGTGCGCCTTCTGGCGCCGATAGTCGGTGGCGTCGTGCTTCTTGTCGTCATTCTCTGCCAAGATTTAAGCTCAAGCGAAGGTAGCTACGAACGAACTAGAACTGAATTAGGAACGAACTTCATACTGCCTAACCATCAGGCGCAATAATCCGGTGGCAAGCATCGAACCACGAAACTAATTCACCTTGAAAGACCCAGGCAACGCTGCCCGTCGATACGAACAAGACAACCATCATGGTGCCAATATTGATGTTAAAGCCTACTGAAAGCACGTTCAGTTGCGGTAAAGTCCGCGCTAACAGACTGGTCACGACATTGGACAGCAGTAGGGCAATCGCCAGCGGAGCAGCAGCGCGAATGCCAACGACGAAAGTGTGAGTCAGCACGCCCTCAAGTTCGTCTAGCCAATGTGTTTCAAAGTACACTCCACCAGCCGGATACCGCGTGAAACTATCAATAGCGCACTCCATGATCTCACGGTGACCGCCAATCAACAGCAAAATCGCAGTCGCAAGCAAGCCTAGCATGTTGGAGACTACGGGCATATCTTCGTTGGAGCTTGGATCCATGGCGGTTGCCATTTCAAATCCAGCTAAGTGACCGATCGATTGTCCAGCAAGTTGAAGGCTGACGACTGTCATCAAGATGATGCTACCCAGCAAGAATCCCAACAACATCTCTCCAGCCATACCGATCAGCAAGTGAATCAGGTCTGAAGGAATTGGTGTCGCTCGAGACCAAACCAGCGGCGTTAACATTAGAGCGATCGCGATCGCCAGGACCGCTCGAACTCGCATCGGTACACTGGCCGAAGTCATTGGAGGCGTGAGCATTAAGACTGGACTAATGCGTGCCAGCGCGGTCAAGAAGACCCACAAGGGTTGGCTGAGCAGATTGAGAATTGAGTCATCCATCATCCAAGGTCACAATGCTCAGCACGCGAAAAAGAACTACTTGCTAACGACTTCGGGAATATTGATGTAAGTACTTCGGGTGTACTCGATCATGCGGTCCGCCATCCAAGGCAAACAGAACACCAACGCAACTAACATAGCCAGAATCTTAGGAACAGCGCTGATCGTTTGGTCTTGGACTTGTGTGACAGCCTGAAGCAAACTGACAACCAGTCCCACAATCATGCCCACAACCAACAAAGGAGCTCCAATGATCATAGCGTTCATGACTGCGGTGCGAACCAAATCGACGGCATCACCAGTTTGCATGTTATTCCTCAGCCTTTGTAATTCAACGAACGAGCGACTACGTGTACGTCCCGAAACTCTGCAGCAACATCGCGACAACCAAATGCCAGCCATCGATCAAGACAAACAGCAGTAGTTTGAACGGCATCGATATCATCGCTGGGGGTAACATCATCATCCCCATCGAAATCGTGACCGAAGCCACCACTAGATCTATCAGCAAGAAGGGCAGAAAGATCTGGAACCCCATCAAAAATGCCGTCTTCAACTCGCTGAGCATGTAAGCCGGAAGAAGTACTTGCAGTGGGACATCTTCCATGTGCTGAGGTGGAGTCGCACCAGGGCTATGGTACGAGTAGAACAGGTGCACATCGTCATGATTACCCGCCATGTCGATCTGGCGACTCATAAAGCTACGCAGTGGTGCACAACCAGCCTCCCAAGCCTGTTGTAGCGACATCGTTGACCCCTCGGCTGTGTAGGGAGCAATCGCATCCTCGTACACTCGATTCCAAACTGGGGCCATGATAAAGACTGTCATGAACAGCGATATCGACGTGATTACTTGACTGGGCGGCAACTGACCAGTTCCAAGCGCTTGCTTCAGCAGTCCCATGACTACGATGATGCGAACGTAACAGGTGGTCATCAATAGGACCGCTGGAGCCAAACTGAGCACAGTCAACAACAGGACAATTTGTAGACTGCTCGATAACCCCTCACGACTTGTCCACTTCTCTGGACCTGCCATGAAGAAGTTCGCTTCGGAACCTTGTTGAGCCGTAGAATTCTGTTGTAGGTTTTGAGTAACCTGATCGAACAAGCGCCCCGCACCAATGCTGGATGATTCGCTGGATGATCCATTAGCCGAGTTGTTGCCCGACCTATTGGTTGATGACCCCAACGCGTTTTCTAGTCTGGACTGAGCAACAGCGCTAGTGGACGAGAAAGCGGTGACTATCAGGCACAGTAGGAATGCAATCGCTGACCGCGGGATGGATGAAGTGATCAAGTTCATTCGGTGAAGCTGGCTCATGCTTTGACTCCTTGGACAAGAATCTCGCGGAATGAACTAGCCATACTGCCCGACTGGCCGCTTTCGCAGAAGCCTGCTAATTGGTCGACTTCTAATGGATCCGTTATTTCGCTCAGCGTTCTTGCTTCGCCTTGCAACATGCTCACCAGCACTAACTTGGATCCGAAACGCACCAAGACAAGCTGTTGACGCGGAGCGATAGTGGTTTTTCCGAGCACTTGAACGACATTCTTCGGTAAGCCTTTACCGAGCGTGGTTGAAATCGATTTGCGGTAGAGCAGGGCGACTCCCAAGAAGAGTCCGATTACTAGCACCAAGCTAGAGATGATCGAAACCAACATCTTCGCGGTTCCACCATTGGACTTAGAGCTCGAAGCGTCATCTGACTTGCTCTTGGGTTGAAGTGGTGTACGGGACTGAGTCCGCGAGATTTCAGCGTTTGCTTGAACGACCTGCGATTGCTGTGATCCAGTTTGCGTCGCGAAGGCATGCTGAACCGCCGCGCCGTTGTTGGCAGGCTGGCCTACGTTCTGAGTGCCCAAGTTCTGCGGGCTATTGGCTTGTCCCGATGAGTTGATTCTCGCCGGCCCCGATGGTCGCAAGCCAGACTGGTTCGGAACCTGAGCGGGTGTCTGACCTTGTGGTTGACTCGACGATTGACCGGCTGGTTGACTCGACGATCGACCGAATGGTTGATTGGGGGTCTGTGCGTTGGTCTGCGCATTGTAATCGGAGTTGTTAGAACCGCCTTGCCTACTAGTCTTCCAAAGTTCGTCGGACAGCGCGCTCAAGACTGGTGGAGGCTGCGACGGAACCCCATCAGGTGGTTGAAACGTTGTCGACTGCGCAGCAGTCCACGAAGGTGCGCAGGTCAGCGCCCATGCGTACAGCATGAAGTTGAGTAAATTCCTGGGTCTCATCATCGACATCCTTGTCGACGTTTGCTGTTAGGGCCGACCGGACAGCGGGTCTGTTCCGACCAGTTCAGCAACGCGAATGCAGAAGTTATCGTTCAAAACGAGGATTTCACCTCGAGCTACCAATCGCCCATTGGCATACAGATCCACTGGATCGCCGGCCAATTTATCAAGCGTTACGACTGAGCCACGTCGTAATTTCAACACATCCTCCAAGAGCATATGCGTCCTGCCAAGTTCAATCTTGAGGTCGAGATCGACGTCTCGCAGCAGATCGATCGAACACTTTTCGGGTGGACCTTCGCTTCCTATCAAGTCTTCCAGAAGGAACGGAGCTGCTTGAGGCGTATCCAATGCATTGAGCGCTTGCTCTGCCTCCTGCAAAAGCTGCGAAGCTTTGTCAGCCACGTTGCTCGATGCAGCCTCAGCGGCTGACTTGTTCGTAGAATTAGAATCAGTAGACATACAGGCCGCCTCCTTGCAACCAGCGCGTCACGGATGATTCAGCAAACTATTCTTCGAATACTTGATAGTGCTTGAATCCAACCCCCAAGATAATTGGCTCTTCGAGGATTTCGTTAGTTGTCGCAAGAATGCGTCTTTGGATCAAGCCCAACTGAGATTCGGTAAGTTCATCAATAGTAGCATTGCGAATCTCCAACATCAGCCGATTCTGGAATCGCCCTTCGCGTTTCTTATAAAGCTCTTCTACTTTGGAGAGGTCTTTCTTTTTAACCGTTCCGAACAACCCGAACTCGATTCGGTAGTTGGATTCGGTACCGCCAGGGGTGAAATTCAGGCTGAAATCGCCGAGTGAAAACTCTTCGATGGAGTGCGAATCGTCCACGACCTCTTCGTCATGCGACTTCATCTTCTCTTCCAACCGCTCTCTCAAGCGTTGTTCGGCAAGCTTCGCTACATCATCCGCGCTCGGAACCATGAGGAAGAATATCATGGACTCGGCAATGACAATGAACGCGATGAAGCCTCCGATCATCAGCTTCGGCATCATCGACTTTTTCGGTGGTGATGGTGTTTCAGCTTCGGCTGACATGGGTGGACCCTATGGGATTTCTCTCGCAGATGCAGGTGAATATTGAACGGTCGACTAGACCTGGATCAACAAGCAACTAGCAAACCATAGGTCGCCTCACTCGGATTGAGCAGCAGAATTTTCGAAATGGGTCGCCAGTTGTTGCTCGTCCACTACCCCATTCGATTCGACCGGAATAATCCGTACAACTCAACCTGAACACCGATCCAGGTCTGGTTAAGAAAAGGTGAAGATGACTGTCCGCTTTTGTCAAACTCTACCGATCGTGCCACTTTTTCCGTTGCTAGCATTAGTGATTGCTGTTCGGCTGGTAACGGATAATCGATTTGCAAACGCACGCACTCCGATACACGAAGCTAGTGCTTCTCACAGCGAGGGTGATCAGATGCGAATGAGTCGATTCAAAAAGTTAGCGTACCTACTCAGCACGGCGGCAGTGCTTTCAAGCGGCTGCAACCCTAATCGGCCATTCCGTCTGCGCGATAGTTGGCAGTCGGCACCTAGCCATTACCAAACTGTGGCGACGCAGATCGAGTATCCGAACGTCGCATCGGTCTTGAAGACGGAAGTGGTGCAATCGCCCGAACCATTCCGATTGGAGAACCCGGCCGATCTTCCGAGTCGCGATCTACTGTTAGCGGACGCAATCAACATAGCGCTGAGCAATGGCGATATTCTTCGATCGCTTAATGCCAGTGTTGTTCAGAATGCAGCAGGAACTGGAACTAAGCTAAACCCAGCGATTGTCGAGTCGAATCCACAGGGAAGTGTCGAGGCTGCTTTGTCAGTTTTTGATGCTCAAGTTACTGGACGCTTATTCTTTAGACATGATAATCGCCCTAACAACGTCGATCCGACAAACCCGATCATTCAGCAATTCCAAAGACTTTCGTTCGTGCAGGACGCCTCTGACTTCAGCTACGAGATTTCAAAGAGGACCGCAACTGGTGCAAGCTTTGCAGCTCGACACGTAATTAACTACACATTGCCCAACACACCTAACCTGTTTTACCCGAGCTCGTACGCTGGAAGTATCGAACTCGAATATCGTCAACCATTGTTACGTGGTGCCGGCGTTCAATACAACCGAATCGCAGGCACGAGTGGCGCATTCGGAGTCTACAATGGCGTTCTGATAGCGCGTATCAATAACGATATTTCTTTGGCTGACTTTGAGTCGAACGTTATTACCTACATCAACGACGTGGAAACGAACTATTGGGATCTGTACTTTGCCTATCATAACCTCGAATCGCTGGTAGCAGGGCGTAATAGTGCCTTGCTGACATGGCAACGTGTCAAGGAACTCGAGCGAGTTGGTGCGAAGGGTGGCGATGCAGCAGCAGAGGCCCAAGCTCGTTCCCAATACTACAACTTTGAAGTACAAGTCAAAGAGGCTCTCATCGGCTTGTACTCTGCTGAGCAAAGCTTGCGATACCTTTTAGGCATGGCACCAAACGACGGTTCGCTACTTAAGCCGACTAGCGATCCTATGGAAGGCGAAGTCGTATATGATTGGCAGTCAGCTATGTCGGATGCGTTGACCTACCGTGTTGAACTTCGACGCCAAAAGTGGAACGTCAAGCGTCGTGAATTAGAGATGATTGCCGCACGACTCAATCGTCGGCCTACATTGGACTTGCTGACACAGTATCGTACCCGAGGACTGGGTGACAAGTTAATCGATGGATACGCTCCGGTTGCATCTAACAGCCTGTATCAAGATCTTTTCGCTGGAAACTACCAAGAGTGGAATGCTGGTATCGAATTCAGTCGTCCGGTTGGGCTACGACTCGCCGGAGTGGCTGTTTCCAACGCTCGATTGAATCTCGCTCGTGAACGCATGTTGCTTGAAGAAACCGAACTGAAAATTTCGCACGACCTGAGCAATGCGTCGCGTAGGGTCAGTCGAGCTTTCGCGCTGATGGATGCTAACTTCAATCGCCAAGAGTCGGATCGAGCTCAAGTAGCAGCGCTCCAAGCTCGTTATGAAGGTGGCTTGGATAACATTAATTTCCTCTTGCAAGCTCAGCAACAACTGGCAACCAGCCAAACGGCTTACTTCAGAGCCTTGGTGGACTATCAATTGGCACTGCGAGACTTCAATCGTGAAAAAGGCGCCTTGCTTCAGTACAACCAAATTGGGATGAGCGAAGGACCTTGGGACGCCGAAGCGTATCAAGACGCTCAGGAACGAGGCCGTTACTTTGCACCTCGCGAGAATGGCTCGAACGTTACGGCTCCTTCACCTGTAAGTAACGGTGGATTTGATCCGGCTCAGGTTGGTTCCTAGCCAATCGACGGTCCATAGTTCCCAGCCTGACAATTCAAGGCCTGTGATAAACCTCGCGTGTATCACAGGCCTTTTTCGTTAGCTGAATTCTTATCGCCGCATTCGACGATTTTCGCTGCATGCGACTATTTTGGCTGCTTCGCCTAGAAGGGGAATTGCATTAGCTAGGGATTTGAGTGAGCATAAAGTGCTCAACATCCCGCCTATGCATCCCACCTCAGCCGAATTGACCGTCCATGCAACGCCACTCGATTCAAGCCTGCTGCGTTTCGCAAACGCTGAAATCTTACTTACGGCAGATTCTCCCGCTAACTTTGATTCTGCTTTGTCAAACTCATGCGGCTGCCCAAGACGCGGCAGCGCCCGTTGATAAGCCCTCAGCAGAGAAGCCGGCAACTGAAAAAGCCGCTTCTGAAAAAGCTCCGACAGAGAAGCCAGCCACAGAAAAGCCAGCCGCAGAGGTTGCTCAAGGGCATTCGTATCACGGTGAGGCGTACAACGAAGGTCCTCGCAGTGCGGCCTATCTGATGGAGGGAATGGCTAAGCTCACCTTTCCCGTCACTACGACATCTCCAGAAGCGCAGGC
>CAUJKA010000089.1 GCA_963204965.1 Planctomycetota bacterium
CGTTGCCCCATCGATGGCGCAATTACGGTCACTGATGGGAAGCCCATGGTCAACGAAGAAACATGCACAGGCTGCGGCGTGTGTCGCTACGTTTGCCCAGCCCCCGAAAATGCGATTCTGCTCATGCCTGCCTTCTCACGACCAGGATTACCAAGCTCATGACCACCAAAAAACTGAGCCTCGAAGATCTTCAGAACAATGTGCCGCTGCCCGAGATTCTGCAGGCCGAATGGGCCAAAGACCAAGTGTTGCAGTTATTCGCCGACCTATCCGCGGGAGCTCAAGTGCAGCATGTGCAATTGAAATCAGCGGCGACCGATGCAACTGTACCGCTTGCGACTGCGGAAGCCGCCTTTGCAGCGGACGAAGCACATGCGATTCAGGTGCGATACGTCTTTGAAGGCGAGATGTGGTGCGACACCATCATGCCGGGGAATCCCACCACCAAAATCATTCGCAATCGTGTACCCAACGGTTGCTACAACTCTCTGGTAGCTTGCGCAGACTTTAGCGATTGCAACAGTTTTTCTACAGGATCAAAGGTGCGTTGCCGATCGAAGTTCAATTGAGTGGCATTTACGATTCTGCCAGCAATGAGTTGCTTTTCTTTAGGCGGGAGAGCACTCGTGACAACTAGTCTCGATACGCTTTCAAAAGGATTGCATGCTATGGTTATTGATTGCTATGACACCTACGCAACTGCACACGACGGTTCAATACTTCATTTTGACGTTGTCGTGGCGGCTGGAACACTCAAAGGAATTGTCGAGCATGTAGCGGCTCAATTCGCTGGCGGACATTCCCCCGAAGTCGAAGCGGAACTGAGTTGCAGAGTCTCGGCCGCTGAAGCTAGCGTGGCCGCGGAGCACAGAATCGAGCTCAAGCGGCGTGGTTTTGCAATCGTTGAAAAGACAAGTCGAAAGAAACTCGCGGCGTGATGAATTGTTGACCTTTCATGGGTCTAGGTTTCCGAGCCGTCTTTGTTCGTTTTCATTAATGGTATGCTCGCTAGATCGTGCCCGTGTCCCCAGGGTTTCTCGCCAAGAACTTGACAATAACGGGCAGTCGGCTAGTTTCTTATCATTTTCAGAGTTTCGAGGTTTTGCGAACATGACATCATTGGCGGCCGCGATCGTCCATCGAGGGTAAGTTCGGTCAATCAATTTCATCACCTGGCCGGATTCGAGCAGGCCTTCGTTCAATACTCGAAAATACCAGCCGGTTCTTCTAGTTTGTTGAACGCGAACTGCAAGGTTGGGAAGTTTCCAATGCCGCGACAGCTTCCAACACGGCTGGCGCGGCTGCGAGACTTGCAGAACACAACTACCAACTTTCAATATGTCGCCGATGCAGACATCGGATTCATCGACACCTGACAAAGTGAGATTTTCACCGAAGCAACCCGCTTGCCAGTCGATACAGGGAAACTCTGGAATCCAGCACGCATAGTTTTGCAGAGCATACGCACAAATCGCCTTGTCCAAACCTCCATGATGGACAAGGTCAGCTTGCTGATCACCATCGATATTTGTGGTGCGTACATAAACGGGGCCATCAACCCTTTGCTTGACGATGGCAGATGTCCAAGGTGTAGAATCGCCCTCAGATGGAAAGCTCTGAGGGCGACCGACGAATACCGACTCGATGCGGATATCCATTATTCTATTTCAGGGCTGACAAATCAGCTCCATGATTGATGTGAAATACGTGCCCGTCAATCACAAGTGCTGGTACGGATTTGACGCCTAAGCTCTCTGCCTCAGCGACGCGATGGGCGGCAACCCCTAAGTGTACCTTTTCAACCGGTTGCTTTAATGCATCAGCAATCATTTGTTCAGCGCTCACGCAAACAGGACAACCTGCGTGAAAGAAGACAGTTTTCGACATGTTTTGTTCCTTTTGAAACGAGTGGAAAGACATCAAACGAAACGGACATTTGATGACTACGTGTTGTTAACCTCCACTAATGTAAGTAAGCTAGATTCATTGGTCCAATACTAATTTCGAATCAAACCGATAGGCAGTGCCTATGAATAGAAGGGGTCAACAATGGAACTTCGCCACCTTCGATACTTCCTAGCCATTGCTGAACACTCACACTTCGGCGCTGCTGCAGAAGAGCTGTTGGTATCGCAACCGACACTTTCACAGCAGATGAAAGAATTGGAGGCGGAGCTGGAAGTCCAATTGTTCGAACGTGTGGGGCGTCGCGTGAAGTTGTCCCAGGCTGGCGAACTGTACCGTGAGGTTGCTCGGCGCGCGTTAAATGTCCTTGAAGAAGGCGAAGCGTTGCTTCTCGAGTTTGACCAATTATTAAGAGGCTCACTGGCGATTGGCGTCGTCCAAACAGTAAATTCGTATTTGATTCCTCCGATAGTTGCACAATTCGTGCGCGAGTATCCGAAAGTCCATTTGGCAATCGAAGAATTGCCCGCATCCGAGATTGAAGACCGACTCTCGAGGTCGACTTTAGACATGGGAATATCATTCTCGCCTTCTCCCGGTTGTGACCTGACCAGCGAGCCCTTGTTTGAAGAAGAGCTCGTCTTGGCCGTACATCCAAATCACCGCTACAAACAGCGAAAAAGCATTTCTTTCAAGACTCTAAAAGATGAGCCACTTTCGCTTCTTCCAAGAGGATTCTGCACTCGAAGAATCATCGAAGAGTGTTTTCGCCAGGCGACGACACCGTTGGTTGTTGCAGTTGAGTTAAATTCGATAGCAGGGCTCCTAGCACTGGTGAGGGCAGGTGGACCACCGACAATTCTTCCTAGGTTGGGAATCGACTCGAAGGCCGTGAACGCAATTCGGCTTGAGAGTCCAGCGCCCAAACGTCAGGTGTGCCTGCTGACTTCAAAGTCGAAACCCACGCTTCGCGCACGCGAAGTCTTCATCGAGATGGTTCGAAGTCACCATGGCAAGTACTGATTTCTGATGCTTTTCGAAGCAGCCGGGGGCCGATGTCTGCGTGAGCATAGTCTTTTCTTGGCAGACGAATTTTATCTTGACGCCGTAAACATACACCTTGACGTGTACATTGAATAGTATACCTTGATATGCAGGTTTGGGCCGCATTGCATTGCGCTAGCGGCAATCTTCCAGGAAGCTCCTCTCCCAAAATTGAGAACCCCACCCATGCTGAGTGAAAAAACGATTCGGATCGTCAAGGAAATTACGCCATTGGTGGCTGCCAACGCGGAGACCATTACGCGACGGTTTTACGAACGGATGTTCGAGGCCAACCCTGAAGTGAAAGCGTTCTTTAATCAGGCTCACCAGCACACAGGTAATCAGCAACGCGCGCTCGCCAGCGCAATTTGTGCGTACTTCACGCACATCGATAATCCGGCCGTGCTATTGCCAGCCGTCGAACTGATCGCGCAGAAGCATGTGTCGCTCGGCATCAAGGCTGAGCACTATCCGATCGTCGGCAGCAATCTTCTGGCTGCCATCAAAGATGTGATGGGCGATGGAGCTACCGACGAAATCGTCGAAGCAGTCGCCGAGGCATACGGATTTTTGGCCGACCTATTCATCGGACGTGAAGGGGCGATTTACGAAGAGCAGGCTTCGCTGCCCGGCGGCTGGAACGGCACGCGAACATTCGTCGTCGCGAAGAAGGTTCCTGAAAGCTCATTGGTAACCTCGTTCTACCTGAAACCCGCTGACGACGGCCCGCTTCCACCGTTCAAGCCAGGTCAATATATCACCGTTCACATCGATCATCCTCATACACCAACGTCACCACGGAACTACAGCCTTTCGGATTGCGCGAGCCAGCCCCATTACCGAATCAGTGTCAAACGCGAAGAGCGTCTCGCTCCGGATGCACCCGACGGCTTGATCTCCAATCATTTGCACGACGCAGTCGAAGAGGGACACCGCATCGAACTAGGTCCGCCTTGCGGCGAATTCACGATTGATCCAGCGGCCGTTGCAAAGCCGATCGTTTTGATCGCCGGCGGAATTGGCGTGACTCCACTGCTGTCCATGGCCAAGTCTCTCGTCAAAGAAAATCCAGAAGCAAAGGTTTGCTTCATACAGGCTGCTCGCAATAGTCAGGTACAAGCATTTGCGGGCGAGCTTCGCGATCTCGCGGTGTCGGGACGCAATGTCAGTACGAAGGTCATATTCGATGCGCCTCTATCCGGCGACGTGGAAGGCGGAAAGTGTGATACGGCGGGATTTATCACGACAGATCTGCTCAGAGACTGGACTCCCTATTCCGAGGCCGAGTTCTTCTTCTGCGGGCCCAAACCGTTTATGCGAAACGTCCACACTTCATTGCAAGAGCTTGGCGTCGCAGAGGATCGAATTCGATATGAGTTCTTCGGGCCGAAAGAAGATCTGGTCGCCGCGTCAGTCTAGTTCAGAGAAACGCATAGTCATAAAACCAAAACAAGAGACCTTGGTCACAGGTCCCGATAGCTCTGAAAGTTAAATCAATGAAACGCTTATGGATGGCCTTCGGGGCCGTGATGATTTTTTCATTCCTAGTCCTTGGTTGGATTGGGACTCGCATCTTTCAAGAGATGCCACCGATACCAGACAAGTTTGTAACTACTGCTGGCGCTACGCTAATAGACAGTGGTGAAGTTGGCGAAGGCCAGAACGTTTGGCAGTCACTGGGCGGTATGCAGGTCGGCTCCATTTGGGGCCACGGCAGCTACGTGGCCCCGGACTGGACGGCTGATTGGTTGCACCGTGAGGCCGTGTTCATCCTCGACAAGTGGGCCAAAGCCGAATTCAGCAAGCCGTTCGCAGACCTTGACTCCGAACGACAAGCTCAACTAAGTGGCCGCTTGTCGGACCTGATGCGAAACAACACGTATGAAGAATCAACGGGTGTCGTGACCATCGATCCCATTCGGGCAGAGGCGTTTGAGTCCAACGTCGATCATTACCGGACCGTCTTTATTGATGGAAACGCCGACTACGCGATTCAAGCCGGAGCCATTTCGAGCGAAGAGCGGCTGCGCAAGTTCTCCTCTTTCGTATTTTGGACATCTTGGGCCGCCTCGACAACGCGGCCAGGCGACATTGCCAGCTACACCAATAATTGGCCACACGAACCGTTAGTTGGTAATCGCCCGACAGGTGACAACATTGTCTGGACCGGCGTGAGCGTCATCATGCTGCTGGCTGGGATTTCCGGTATGGCGTGGTGGTACGCATCCCGTCGTGAAGATGAGGAAAAGCCTGATAGCATCGCTGCTAGCGATCCACTGGCTCGGTGGAAGGCGACACCATCGCAAAAGGCAACCATCAAGTATTTCTGGGTTGTTGCAGCATTGATCTTCGCTCAAATGTCGTTGGGAATCATAACCGCTCACTACGGTGTTGAAGGTGAAGGGTTCTACGGCTTTCCGCTTGCAGAGTATTTACCCTACAGCGTCTCACGAACTTGGCACGTCCAAATCGGATTGTTCTGGATTGCAACCGCTTGGCTCGCCGCCGGGCTGTTTATCGGGCCGCTAGTCAGCAATCACGAACCAAAGTATCAGCGTCTAGGGGTCAACATTCTTTTCGGAGCGCTGCTATTGGTCGTCGTCGGTTCACTGACGGGCGAATGGCTGAGCATCAAAAATTACATGAGCGACACTGTTTCGTTCTATCTCGGACACCAGGGCTACGAATACGTGGAGCTTGGCCGAATCTGGCAGATCGCGTTATTGGGTGGACTGCTGTTATGGCTAGTCTTAATGCTGAGAGTTCTTTGGCCCGCGCTGCGTCAGAAGGCCGATCCCACAACGACAGAAGCTAATTCCCAACGTCATCTCGTCGTACTGCTGGCCGTGGCGACCGCCGCGATCGCATTGTTTTACGGAGCCGGGTTGACGTGGGGGCAGCACTCACATCTGACGATGGTTGAGTACTGGCGGTGGTGGGTCGTTCACCTTTGGGTTGAAGGCTTCTTTGAAGTCTTCGCGACCACGGTGATCGCGTTCGTATTCATGCGACTGAACCTTGTTCGTCCTGGCTTAGCGGCAGCGGCGGCATTACTGTCGGCTACGATTTTCCTGGCGGGCGGGATCATTGGAACTTGCCACCACCTGTACTTCTCGGGAACACCGACGGTGGCGCTTGCATGGGGTTCAGTATTTAGTGCACTTGAAGTGGTGCCGCTCACGCTCATCGGCTTCGATGCGACGGAAGACCTAAGACGAAGCAAAGCGTCTCCGTGGGTCCAGCGATACAAATGGCCGATCTATTTCTTCGTGTCGGTCGCGTTCTGGAATATGATCGGTGCTGGCTTATTTGGGTTCATGATCAATCCGCCAATCGCACTCTACTACATGCAGGGCTTGAACACGACACCACTGCACGCACACGCCGCGCTCTTCGGAGTGTACGGGATGCTCGGGATCGGCCTCATGCTGATGTGCCTGCGAGTTCTGATTCCGGGGCGTCCCTGGAAAGATGGCATGCTGAGAGTAGGATTCTGGGGCATGAATGTCGGTCTCATGGCAATGTGCCTACTGAGCCTACTACCAGTTGGCCTGTTGCAAACTAAAGCCTCGGTAGAAAGCGGCTATTGGTTCGCCCGCAGTAGTGAATTCATGCAGACAGATCTTATGCAAACCCTGCGATGGATGCGAGTTCCTGGTGACACCATCTTCTTCCTGGGAGCTGTCGCCTTAGTCTGGTTCATTCTTGGGCTGAAGACCGGACATTCGTTCTCCAGTGTCGATGACGGTTTTGATCCTCCCGAAAGTGATGCTTTGGATACTCTCGATCCCGACGCCCAAATGGGGCAACGTGATACAGCACTTGTCTAAGAACTCAAGCTGATCGCGTGTGCCCAGGCTGTCACAGGCCATTTCAATCTACTTTGTTTCAACGAACTCCCCTGGAACCAAAAAATGATCACTCTCGATCCCGAACAAACCGTCGGTGACTTTGTTCGTCAAAAACCAACTCGCGCCCGAGTCTTTGAATCGCTCAAGATTGACTACTGCTGCGGCGGTAAAGTCTCGCTCGTTCGTGCTTGCGAGAAACGGGGCATCGACTTGGGCGAAGTGCTGCAGGCGATCAGTACCAACGATGAACAAGCTGATCTTGGCACACTAGTCGACGTTGACTCGATGGGACTCACTGAGCTAGCCGATCACATCGAAGCGACACACCATGCTTACCTCCGCGAGGAACTGCCGCGACTGGATGCGATGACCGAAAAGGTCGCGCGAGTTCACGGTGACAAGGACGAGCGATTGTTGAAGATGCGTCAGGCCTTTGTCGCTCTTAAAGCAGAACTCGAACCACACATGATGAAAGAAGAGAGGATTTTGTTCCCGATCGTTCGGCAGCTTGAGGCCTCACCGGAGCGTCAAGAATTTCACTGCGGGAGTGTGGCAAATCCCATTCGGCAAATGGAGCACGAACATGACCAAGCGGGTGATGCTCTGGCGATACTGAACGAGTCCACTGACGCGTACACACCACCGGAATGGGCCTGCAATACCTATCGAGCGATGCTTGATTCGCTCGCAAGACTAGAAGCAGATATGCACCAGCACATCCACAAGGAAAACAACGTGTTGTTTCCAAAGGCGATTCAGCTGGAACACAGTCGAGCGTGAGAATCCAATAAATATTTCTTTTAAATTTGTCCCCCGTTGAAAAAGACGCTCCCTATGATTCGCTACCTAACCATGCTCAAGTTCACCGACCAAGGTGCCCAAAATGTCGATAAGTCGGTGCAGCGTGCTTCGGATTTCGGCAAGTCCGTCAGTGACGCTGGTGGAAAGCTTGTCTTACAAGTTTGGACCGTTGGGCAATACGATGGTTGCGTTGTCTTTGAAGTTCCAGACGAGACAGTTGGTTCGTCGTTACTCATCAAGTTGGCAAAAAATGGCAACGTAAGAACTCAAACCATGCGTTGCTACGACAACCAAGAGTTTGAGACGGTTCTAAAGGCAGTTTCATGAACATACTCTTAGGTTCTATTGCGGAGAGATTCAAGCAGAGCTCCATCTCAGTTAACCGAACGATGCTCGCGGCGTTGTTCGGTTTGGCGATGACGTCAGCCTGCTTTGGTGATGATTCGTGGCCCGGCTTTCGTGGTGACGGAACTGGCGTAGCCAAGGCGAACGTGCCGACCCAGTGGTCGCCTACTGAAGGTGTCGCCTGGCAGACGAGTATCCCTGGCTATGGGCAGTCCTCACCCGTTGTATGGAACAACAAAGTCTATGTAACCAGCAGTGAGGGTCCGTTTCAGGAAGACTGCCAGGTCCACGCGTTCGACTTGCAAAGCGGTAACAAGCTGTGGACTTCACATATCGAGGCGACCACTAAAGTTGAAAACTATTTTCGCAACAGCCGCGCTGCCCCAACTTGCTGCGTCGACCAGAACGCGGTTTATTCCTTCTTTGCTAGTGGCGATGTGACGGCGATGTCGCATGACGGTAAAAAACTTTGGAGTCTTCCGCTGCTCAAGACCTATGGAAACGTCGACAATGAACGCGGTGTCGCAAGTTCACTTGCGCAGACAGACGATCTCCTTTTCGTGTTGATCGATCACCATGGGCCGTCCTATTTGGTGGCAGTAGAAAAGCAGAGCGGCGAGGTGGCTTGGAAAACGGATCGTGGAGAACGAGTTCCTTCTTGGTCTTCACCGGTAATCGCAAAGTCAGGAGACCGCAACATTGTCGTTACCAGCTCTGCCGACACGGTGGATGCGTACGATGCAGAGACGGGAGAGTCGTTCTGGCAGCTTGGCGGTTTGCAGGGCAATCACATTCCCTCGGCAACCATCGCTGGTGACGAAATCTTCGTCGGCTCAACGACCATGTATGGTGGGGCAACCGACGAGGACGCAACGGCTGGATCGAATTGCTGCATCAAGTTAACGAATATTGATGGGAAAGCAGGCTATAAGGTCCGCTGGGGCGCTGAAAGAGCAAATTCGTATTATTCGACGCCGCTGGCATTCGCTGGATACGTCTACTACGTCAACAAGGTTGGAGTGCTGTTCTGCGTCGATCAAGAGACAGGTAAGCAAGTTTTTGCCAAACGAATCGGCAATCCATGCTGGGCATCGGCCGTCGGAGTCACTCAACCCGACGGGGAGCAGCTCGTCTATTTTGTTTTAAAGAATGGGTTTACGGTCATTCTTAAGCCCGGCGACCAGTACAATCAAGTTGCCCGCAATCAGCTTTATGACGCCGACGCGATGATGGAGGCGAGCCGTGCGGCGGCGGAGCAAAGGAAGGCGAATGCCGTTCCTCCAGAACAGGCTGCTCCTAAAACTGGCCCCGAGAAAGTATTTGCAGGGATGCCAGAGAATCAGCTCCACGAAATGTTTTCGTATGGCGACCCGATGGTTTATGGCGTCGCAGTAGCCGGTGATCGTCTGCTCGTTCGCACCGGCCAACACTTGTACTGCGTCGGACAGTGACTTTACTAACGTTCCACTCATAAAAACAGGAAGTTCCAATGTCCATTAAACACGCAAATCCATCCGAAGTGATTCATTTGCAGCCGCTGGGTTCCGAGATCGGAAGCACCAAAACTTCTACGTTGTTCAAAACTGAGGTGATGGAGGCGATACGGCTTGTCTTACCAGCAGGCAAGCAGATCGCCGAGCACAAAGCGCCAGGCGAAATCACTGTCTTTTGTCTGGAAGGACGCGTGAAGTTCACATCTCAAGGAGAGGCCAAAGAACTTCTTGCTGGCGACCTACTGTACCTGACTGCTGCCGCCCCGCATGCGGTCGAAGCCGTTGACGATTCAACCGTGTTGGTCACGATCTTGTTGAAGGGTTCCGTGAACCGCACCGGCGATTGATTTTCTTCCGCTCAACTCAACTCAATTTCCACATCGTCACCCTTTATTGAAACTTGGTAAGCTCTGACGTCACGAACGCCTGGCCCGCTGAGAAGCTTGCCGTTGGTGACGTCAAACTCAGCACCGTGCCATGGGCAAACGGCAACGCAGCCGATGAACAGTCCTTCGCTCAATGGAGCCCCCTGATGCGGACACAAATCGTCGATTGCGTAAATCGTTCCGTCGACATTAAACAGCGCGATGAGTTGATCATCTGCGATTACCATTTTTCTTGAGCCCGGTGGGATGTCTTCCAGGCAAGCGACCTTGAACCAAGTCATTGAATCTAATCCTCGCGGGTAAGTTCAGCGGTCTGTTGAAAGTTTGTCCGTGGCACTTCGTAAACCGTGCTCGGCTGGTTCATCGTGCATCTCCTGGACGCGGATAGGTCTATCGAAGTCAAACGAGATGCCCTATTGTATACATGCAGGTGTAAATTTCCCAGGACTCTTAGCGAGCGTTAACATGACGATCCAACAATTCACGGTTCGCATCGAACGCCAAGACCATCCATCAAAGCCCTCGTACTGGCAGTCATTCACATTCGACCGCGAGCCTGGACTGAACATCACCGCCGTGCTGCAGCGGATCTCGGCGAATCCGGTTACAAACGAGGGGCTGATGGTCGCGCCGGTCGCTTACGAGTCAGGTTGCTTGGAAGAGGTTTGCGGTTCCTGCACAATGCGCATCAACGGGCGAGTACGCCAAGCATGTTCGGCATTAGTCGATCGCTTGCTTTTGGACGGTCCCACTGAGATTGAACTGCGGCCGATGAGTAAGTTCCCGGTCGTTCGCGACCTGTGCGTCGATCGTTATCGCTTGTTCCGTGCCTTGGAAAAACTTCAATGCTGGGTTCCCGTTGATGGCTACTACGACATGGGTAGTGGACCGAAACAGTCATCCGAACAACAAGAACGGGATTATCCGTTAAGTCAATGTATGAGCTGCGGCTGCTGTCTGGAAGCTTGCCCCCAGTTCAATGAAGTTGTCATCAATCGCCATCAAGAGGAGTCGGAAGAGGCCTTTGTGAAACGCCGCGACGAGGAGCTTGATCAACACTTCATTGGTGCCGCAGCAATGAGCCAAGCGGTGTTGATGAACTCAAGCCCTAATGGCCAATCGCTCGTGACACGCCGTATTGAAGCTATGATCGCACCAGGTGGAATTCAAAATTGTGGAAAAGCGGGCAATTGCCAAGCCGTATGCCCGAAAAACATTCCGCTAATGCACTCTTGGGTACGAGCCAACCGAGCAGCAACCATTCACGTTATCAAGAAGTTCTTTGATGGTTGAAACAGCCCGCGGCGCTAAACGCCTGCTCTATTGGCTTATGGCTGGTGTGTTCTTTCTTTTGGCAATGCTCGGTGTTGCTTTGCCTGGAATCCCAACCACGCCATTCTTGCTGCTTATGTGCTACTTTTTGTTACGCGTCTCACCAGCAATGCACGCGAAGGCGATGGCGTGGCCGCTGGTCGGTGGGCCACTCCGAGATTGGCGAGATCAAGGCGGAGTACGCCGCAGCGTAAAACATCTCGCTTATGGAATGGTGACCTTGCTGGTCGGTTCCACGCTGATCTTCAGTTCACTCTCGGTTATGCTCAAAATAATCATTGCGTCCGCTGCTATTTATGGGTTGTCAGTTGTCGCTCATTTGCCAATTGCGCGCGACGAGCTCGGCGATCCCAGCGGCGAGTTCAAAAATGCAAGCCCAACGCAAGAGTGATTCCGTCCAGTCCTACCGTGCTGTGGGAGTCGACGGGGCCACCAGCGTCGAGCCATAGTTGGCATTCATAGCCGGTACGCACAAACATGCTTGCAGATTGTCCAATCGCCTGCTCATATTGAAGGCCCAAGCCAAGTTCCAAATTGCCGAGAATTTCGCGCTGAATTGCGATGTCCTCCAGCTCGGTCGTGAACGCACCCTTCATCTCGTAAATTCGCTGTTCTGTTTCACTCACCAGCAAAGAAGCCCTTGTTGCTGCAAAGATTCCAAAATGGCTAGCACCGATGCCACGTGTCAACTGAGCAGACAGAGTTGGCCCAGCCGCAGCCAAATCAAGGTCGTTCCGGACGACTTCCTCAAGTGCCCCGCCAGCGTTGAACACTTCACCGCGGGCTGTTTGTTCCATATCCGCAATGCGAACTCCCATGCCCAAAATCGCTTGGGACTGACGCCAACGAAAGAGCTGTGTTGCTTCGAGGTCCAGCGAACTCAGCTTTAGCGCATGATTAGACACGAGCGTCTGTCCAATGTTTGCGTTAGCATTACGAGACAGATTTCCGCCAGCCCCATACACAAACAGATACACTGGAGTCGCTCCTGCCACGGCAGTGACGGCCTCTCGATTGGCCGATTCGTCAAAGCGGAAGTAGGTCGCACGAAATCCTATTCCGTTACAGGATCGCCAGCCCAACCAAGCTCTCGGTGACAGTTGGTAGTCGTACTCAAACGGTACCAACATGTTTCCGACGGGTGGGTCCACAATCATGGCCACATTCTGATCAAAGTTGGGTCTTATCCAAATCAGTTCCAGGCCACCATGGAATCCTCTGACAGAAACATCTGAATATAGTCGCTGATCCTCTGGCCAACTCCCACAACCCCCGGCGCAGACGCTCGGTGCTAGACATGGTGCCGACTGTGGTGGCAAAGGGAAGTATCCCTGATGGATCGGTTGTGGTGAGCTCGGTTGTTGAAAACTAGAACAGCCATTACCGTCAAAGGCTGTTCTTGGTGTCGTTAATCCATGGCTCGGATAGTACGGTTCCCATCCACGCTGGATTTGTGGAATCGGTGCGTATTGCTCATGCGTTGGCTGGCACAAAAGGGAAGGCCACTGAGATGTCGCCTGGTAGCTGCAAGGTTGCGCCATCGCTGTGTTCAACTGCAAAAACAGGGCACCGGCGCCCAAAATGATTCTTCTGATGTCCATTAGGCCCTCCCTGACCAAATCGCCGACCGCACTCAAAAAGCGAGCACATGTGCAATATCTGCACTTTCAGGTGCATTATTAAGCCGGGGCGACCGTCCCTTGCGGAAAACAGAGGGAAGAGTTCCGGATTTGCGACCCAGGCCAACGTTATGGCTACTTTGACCGGCGACTAGCGGTACGCCTCGGCGCGGTTGCAATTGTTAAGAAGCGAGCAACTAGTTAAGCTTATATCTGCACCCACGCGTATAGTTTAAGTCGCTACCCCTGGCGGCCCGAGTTTGCTTGTGTCACTGCGATAGGCTCATTGAATGCTATCTAAAACAGCCGAATATGCTCTCCGTGCGGTTGCCTGCATGGGAAGCCAAGTTGATCATCCTCTGTCAGCCAACGTGCTGGCAGAACAGACCAAAGTTCCGCGTCGATATCTGACCCGCGTCCTCCAGGACCTATGCAATGCTGGCTTAGTGCACTCTCGACCTGGCCCCGGTGGCGGTTACGAGCTGACTTACGCGACGAACAAGCTGACGATTCTGGATGTCATCAACACCGTCGAGCCCATCGCGCGGATCAAGAGATGTCCACTTGGGCTTAAGTCGCACACGAGCCTGTGTCCCTTGCATGCAGAACTCGACAAGGCCTACGAAGCCATGGAGAAGGCGTTTGCTGGCGTGACCATCAAGGACCTCGTTGAATCAACAAATGCAATCCTACCGCTTTGTGAGGGTGCATCGCGATGAGTGGCCCCAAACCCAGTTGCCCAAGGCAGATCACCGGCTATCACCTCGACGATGAAGGACACTGGGTTGCGCAACTGTCGTGCGGCCACAATCAGCATGTTCGGCACGATCCGCCATGGGAACAACGGCCCTGGGTTCTGTCACCGAATGGTCGCGACACAATGCTCGGCCTTGAACTCAATTGCGTTAAGTGTGTAGACGACGCCCCAGCCGACGCTCGACCGAAGACCGTTGAGGCCGCGCGATGAATCTGAAAACCGTCTTCGTTCATTTTAGACTACTTGCTGTTTTACTGTTGGTGTCAGCCTTGGTACTCGGTGATGAAAATCAACCGACGAGCCAATCCAAGAGCGAAATTGAAATCTCCCCTCCTAGCAACCCGGAAGAAGCCCGATCACGTGCGAAGCTGTTACACGAAATGGTGCGTGGTGCTTTGCAAATTATGCATCGTGATTTCTTCGACGAAGAAAACGCTCATGCCATCCCATCCGCGTCGCTCGAAGACGTCTTTCACGAGATGGGCAAAAGCTATGACGTGCAAATGAAGTGGCTGACTGTGAATACGGACTTAGTTAACGTCGACCATCAAGCAAAATCTGCTTTCGAAAAGGCTGCGGTGAAAGAGCTCGCCGCAGGAAAGCAAATGGCAGAAAAGATCGAGGAACGCAGCTACCAATATGCCGGAGCGATTCGCTTGGGATCGCAATGCCTTAAATGCCACGTACAGCGCCGCACAAGCAATGAAGATAGAACGGCAGGAGTCGTGATCACCATGCCGATTCTTGCTGCACCAAAAGACAATCCAGCGGCAAGACCCTCTGAAACGACAGGCGTTCCCGCCAAATAGCTGCTTGCTTTCGCGTGGCAGTTGATATTTCCCAAGTCAGAATCGACAGCCTAAGCAATGATAAAGCGAATAATATTCACCTCTTTGAAGATCATGGGAGTGGCAACTGTTGTTGGTGGACTGCTTTACTGGAGACTCTGGGCTCCAGTAACAGTGGAGTCCCATGTCGTTGAGCGGGGTGCTCTCGCGTCGGAAGTCATGGGGACGGGCACACTCGAGGCTCGCACGCAAACGATGATCAGCCCTAAGATTGCGGGGCGCATCCTTGAACTGACAGTAGATGAAGGCGACAAGGTCACAGCCGGTCAGAAATTGGTAAGACTCGATGACGCCGAATTACAGCAGCAAGTTGCCATCGCGGCGGCCAACGTCGAAGTCGCTGAGTCCAACATTGATCGCCTCGAATCGGATCAGACTCGCGCGGAGGCGGTAGTGACGCAGGCGACAAGTAGCCATGAGCGGAAGGTGTCGCTCGCTTCGCAAAGTGCTATTAGCCGGGAAGAACTTGATCAGTCGTTGGAAGCCTTGACTGTGGCACAAGCTGGTCTTGGAGCATCCGAATCCGCCATCGTGCAAGGAAAGAAGTCCCTCCTAGCTGCACAAGAGTTGCTTACCTATCACAAGGCGCGTCTTTCGGACACGATCATCATGGCTCCGTTTGACGGGCTAGTGATCAAACGGCGTCGTGAGGTTGGCGACATCGTTGTTCCTGGCACGAATATCCTCACACTTATCTCGATAGATAGCCTTTGGATTAGCGCTTGGGTTGATGAAACCGAAATCGCGAAACTGCGTATCGAGCAGCCGAGTCGGATTGTTTTTCGCTCCGAACCGGAACGCTCCTTTCTCGGCAAGGTTGTACGCATTGGCCAAGAAGCGGACCGCGAAACGAGAGAGGTGATTGTGGATGTCGAATTGCTCGAACGTCCGGAGTACTGGGCGATAGGTCAGCGTGCCGAAGTCTACATTGAAAACGGACGGTCGGCAGATGCACTTACGGTGCCGCTCAAATTTTGCGAACTGGAGGGGAATAAGGCGACCATCTTCATTGAACAATCTGGCGTGGCAAAAGTTCAGACGGTCGACGTGACTCTTCGCGCAAGAGATCGAATCGCTGTTAGTAACGGTGTGAACGCGGGCGATATCCTGCTTCGCTCACCCGACGGAGCCAAGTTGCGAGACGGGCAGAAGGTGAGGCTTCCATGAACTTGGCAATCAAAGACATCAGTTACAACATCGGACGTTTTGTTCTGACTGCCGTCGGAATCGGAATGTTACTGATGGTGGTCATGGGCATGGGAGGGATCTATCGTGGAGTTGTCGAGGATGCCACGTTGCTGATCGACCGGCTCGATGCTGACCTGTGGGTCGTTCAGCGAAGTACGCGAGGGCCTTTTGCTGAGATCTCTCGGGTTCCTGCGAAACTCTCCGATCGTGCTTTAGCAGTTCCGGGAGTTCGCGTTGCTCGTGAGTTCGTTTATCACACGATCCAGAGGCAAGATGGCGATCGAGTTCTGCGGATGGCCGTGCTCGGATTAAGTTGGCCGACCGACAAGGGAGACTGGATTCCATTGGTGGAAGGTCGCCCGCTTGGTCAATCACGGTTTGAGCTCATCGCCGATCAGACGTTGAAGCTTCCCTTGGGAAAGCAAATCGAGATTGGCAACGAAGTCTATCAAGTCGTAGGTATAAGCCGTGGCATGATCAGCTCGGCTGGTGATGGTATTGCATTCTTAAGTTCAGCGGATGCTTTGGCTGTACAACTCGATGTTCCAGGAGAAGCGGTTCGCTTGGAGCGAGCGGCTCGTGAATCGCGTGGACGCTTGTTTGACGTCGGAATTCAACAACCCGCGCTGCTCGAGAATGCAACCCGTCAATCAGGCCAGCTTCCAGCCATCGCTCGTCCATCTATCAGTGCAGTCCTTGTAACTCTTGAACATCCATCCGATGCAAAAGCGGTCGCGGAAGTCATCGGAGGCTGGACGGATGTGACGGTCTATACTGCGGACGAGCAGCGAAACCTATTGCTAAAAGGATCCGTTGAGAAAGTTCGAAGCCAGATCGGACTTTTTCGCATTTTGCTGACCATCATTGCCACGATCATCATGGCGCTCATTCTTTACACACTCACCTTGGACAAGCTGCACTCCATTGCGCTTCTCAAGTTGATCGGCGCGTCGAATAGTGTGTTGCTGGGCCTAATTCTACAGCAGGCGTTGATTCTCGGAGCCAGCGGATTCGCGATCGCGTATGTGGTTGGCCAGCAGATATTCCCCAAATTTCCCCGCCGTGTGATCATCACCAGCGAAGACTTGATCCAACTCGCGGCAATCGTGTTCGTCATTTCCATTGCCTCGAGCGGTCTCGGTGTCTGGAAAGCGATGGTGGTTTCGCCCAATGAGGCCCTCGCATGAGTACGCCACTGCCTGCCGATGATCCTTCGGCAAAGATTGCGATCAAAGCCGAAAGTCTTACTAAGATTTATGGAGCAGGCAACACTGAAGTCGTCGCCATGCGCGATGCGTCGATGACAGTAATGGCTGGCGAAGTCGTTGCCTTGCTCGGTCCCAGCGGCTCTGGCAAGTCGACCTTCCTTACCGCAGTCGGTCTTATCAATCCTCCGACAAGTGGCAAGATCTACATCGCGAATCAACTGATCATGGATGGCCCAAAGGCGTTGACAAACTTGCGTTCGTTTCGACGAAAGCATCTGGGATTTGTCTTTCAGAAATCTAATCTGATCCCGTTCCTAAAAGCGGGAGAGAACGTGCAAATTGCTTGCGAGCTGAATGGCTTATCAAGTAGGCAGGCCAGGATTCGCGCTTTGGAGTTGCTCGACTACTTGGGAATCAAAGACAGATCCCAAAGTTATCCCTCGATGCTGTCAGGCGGACAGCAACAACGGGTGGCTGTGGCCCGCGCTCTAGCAAACCGCCCTTCGGTAATTCTCGCGGACGAGCCCACCGCGGCGCTCGATAGTTTTCGCGGCCGGCAAGTCATGGAGTTGTTTACCAAAGTAGCCCACGAACAGGGCACCTCAGTGATTGTTGTCACTCACGATCACCGTTCACTAGACGTCTTTGACACTCTCTACGAAATGGAAGACGGCAAGCTGACGCAAAAAGCCAAAGAACCTTTGGCGGTGGCTCACTGAAGCTTTCGCCACGAGTTTGCGACTAACTTAGCCTCCGATGGAATACATTGGACGCGACGTATGACCAAAAGATAAGTCATCGGTTCCGTGTCCTCGTTTCTTGGCCGCAACTGCATCAATCATCAGTTTCGCAATCGAGGCATCGTTACCGCCACTACGGAGTAGCGCTCGAACATCGCCGGAATCGTTGCCAAACAAGCAATTGCGTAACTGCCCATCCGCCGTCAACCTGAACCGATTGCAGGTGCCGCAAAATGGTTCGGTAACCGACGCGATGATTCCGATACAGCCTTTGCCATCATCGAATTGATAGTCTCTAGCCGGCGAAGCATCTGGCTGACCCAGCGGTACAAGGGGCCTTACGTGTTCTGCAAACAGCTCCAAAATTCGTTGACCAGCCAATACGCCCGCCGCGTTCCACTTCCCGTCCGCATCGAGCGGCATGAATTCGATAAATCGAATCGGAATATCAGTGGATCGAGCGAACTCGCCAAAAGCCACAATTTGACGTTCTGTGAAGCCTCGCATGGCGATCGCGTTGATCTTCACCCTCACATTCATCGTTCGACAGGCTCCGATTGCACCAAGCACTCGCTGCAGCCCAGGTCGCCGGGTCGCCTCCGCAAAGGAGGCTTCGTCCAGTGCATCCAAGCTCACGTTGACGCTCCGTAAACCTGCAGCGTAGAAGGCAGGCAATTGCTCGGATAACAGGATGCCGTTGGTTGTCAAGGAAAGCTTCCTCACGCCTTCGATCTCGTTGATCGCTGACACCAACTTGTGCAACTGAGAACGCATGAGCGGTTCACCGCCGGTCAACCGCACGTCATCCACTCCCAGTTCAACGGCGATTCGTACGACCCTCGCAATCTCCTCGAATGTTAAGATCGCATCACGTTCGCAGTAGTCGGGGGTTTCTGCTGGCATGCAGTAGGTGCAGCGCAGATTGCATCTGTCCGTCACGCTTACGCGAAGACTCGTGTGATTTCTACCAAAACGATCTACTAGCACTAATGGTACGCCGCAAAAAAGAGACTCCGATGAAACCGTCACATTCTATCCGATGACCACGCAGCATCGAATGCCTGCCTCGCATCAAACATCCGAATTGTCGCTCGCTCCTTCGCAATTATTGTTTACGACCAAGTCACTTTTCCTTCCTGAAAACGCCGAAAAAGAAAAGCTGGGGTTTACCTGTGGGCGTGGTGTGATGGTACTCGCTGCATTTTAGCGGTTCGAACGATGGCCCCAGCTCTGCTTGCATTGTGGTTGCATCGTATTGGCAAATCGGTAGGCCGCTGCACTTTTCGGGCCCGCCTTTGGCGAACGTTCCTACGACGAAGTGCCCACCGATTGGCACGGATCGCTTCAGCAAATCCACGTAGTGCCTTCTGTCATCTGGATCGGTGATGAAGTGAAACACGGCTCGATCGTGCCAAACGTCGAACTCACCAATTGCGTCGTGCTGCGTGATGTCAGCAACGATCCATTCGACCTGCGAAGCCCGCTCACCAAGCCGAGCCTTGGTCGCCTCGATGGCGGTTTGAGAGATATCGAGTACGGCAACGTGCTCGAATTCCGCATCGAGCAGTCGATCGACAAGGAACGACTGGCCACCGCCGACGTCAAGCACTCGGCCTCGCGATTCTCCAGCAACCTGGAGGATCAAATCGAGTGATTGCTTCGGATCAGGTTCGTACCAACTTACTTCGGTCGAGTTCTTCGTTTGGTACACGTTTTCCCAATGCTGCGTTCGGTCCATCGTGGCTACTCAGCTTGTGCGGCGAAATGAAAACAGTAGGATTGTATTCGGATATGCGAATACAACAACCCGGAGCGAGATCTTGACTGAAATCGACACGAAATCAGCGACCGTGCTGCTGCGCGCCTTTGCGCACCCGACTCGGCTGGCAATTCTTCAAGAGCTTTCAAAAGGTCCAAAGTGCGTGACGGACCTCGAAGATTTGCTGCCCGCACGCCAAGCGAACTTGTCCCAGCATTTGGCTTTATTGAGGCATACGCAGTTGGTGGACTTCGCCCAGGACGCTCAGACCCGTTGTTACTATCTCGCCAAGCCGAAGTTGACGCGAATTCTGCTCGAAGAGCTTGCGTGCAACGAAACTCCCGTGTCGAAGTCAACAGAGCGGATCAAAACCGAAAAGGCCAAGCTTGAAGCCAAACAAGGCGCGATTCCAAAGAAAGCGAAGCCATCAGTCAAGCGAACTGTGCGAGCGCGAGCATGAGCCAGCGAATCTACCTTGATTACAACGCGACTACTCCACTTTCAAAGTTGGTCAAAGCCGAGTTGCTGAGATTGCTTGAGCTCGATCTCGGCAACCCATCTAGCCGACATTGGGCTAGTACGGCCGCCGCAGAGATCGTCGAGCTATCAAGGATTCGCATTGCCTCGCTGATCGGCTGCGATCCAACTGAAATCATCTTCACATCCGGCGGTACCGAAGCCAACAACCACGCAATCAAGGGGTCGTTTTTCGCAAACCAACGAAAACTGAAGCAGCCGCATTTCATCATCAGTTCGATCGAGCACCCAGCGGTCACGGAACCGCTCCGTTTTCTCGAAACCCTGGGGGCTCGCGTCACTCGAGTGCCTGTTGATGAGTACGGCTTGGTTGATCCTGACGATGTTCGACGAGCTATTGAGCATGAGACGGTGCTCATCTCGGTCATGCTGGCGAACAATGAAGTCGGCACAGTTCAGCCTATCGAAGAGATTGCAGCCATCGCCCATGAACACGATATTCTCTTTCACACTGATGCCGCCCAGGCCGTCGGAAAGATTCCAGTGGACGTTGAATCGATGGGCGTTGACATGCTATCGATCGCGGGACACAAGCTTTATGCGCCGCAAGGGATTGGCGCACTCTACGTTCGAGAAGGAATCGAGCTTGCCCCTTTTATGCACGGCGCGGGGCACGAAGGGGGCCGACGCGCGGGAACCGAAAACATCCTCGAGATCGCTGCGCTGGGAGTCGCTTGCCAAGAAGCTGCAGACTGGATTGATGATGCGCGAATCGAAGAGCTGCGAGACCATTTTTGGGAACGACTGCAGAGTGAATTCGGCGAGCGCGTCCATCTGAACGGACACCCAAGTAAACGGCTGCGCAATACGCTGAACGTCAGCTTCGACGGCATCGCTGGCTACGACCTACTTGCTCAATTGCCCTTCTTGGCTGCTTCCACCGGTTCCGCTTGCCACGCCGGCAAACAGCATTTGAGTCCGGTTCTATCCGCCATGGGACTCAGCGCCGATCGATGCACAGGGGCAATTCGGTTCAGTCTTGGTCGCGAAACTCGCGAGAACGACCTAGCCCTTGTCGCGAGTTGCTTGGTTAACGAAATTGGCATTTTGCTGAACGACTAGGTCCGAAAATCGATCTCAATTTGGATTGTGAATGAGAAATCACACATTTTAGAAATCAGTTTTTGTGCCGTTTGCAAAGGGGAGTTGGCTTGTTCGTCTTCGCATTTTTTGCATTCAACGCATTGATCATCACCAACTCCCTTTGGCAGCAATAGCCGTCACAATCAAATATCGCTTTGGTCAAGATCCGACATCCTAACATCATGGAGCGATTACTGGATAAGGCGGCATCCCTGGGTAATAGTGACCTGGATGGCCTTCGGGCAGATTGTCGGGGTAGTGATAACCTGGCGGCAGGTGATAGGGATGATCTGGCGGGAGTCGCGGCCAGATGATGTTGGGTAGTGGTGGCGGCGCTTCAATAACCACTGGCTCGTCCGGTGGAGGAGGCCAAGGCCAATCCTCGGGCCACCATGATGGACGTGGGCCCGGGTCTTCGCTTGACGAACCCTCATCGTCGCCTCCAGAACTCTCCGGTGGAAT
>CAUJKA010000090.1 GCA_963204965.1 Planctomycetota bacterium
CGAACTGCGGCAACCATCGCTGGCGCGAATCACTTGACGGTTGAAGGTCGCAAGTTGTTGTTTACGACTCAGTACGATCTGGCTTGGGGCGATCAGAAAGTCACTCCCGATGCCTTTGTAACGGGAGTCGCTTTCATCCATCCAGACATGAAGACCATCACGATCGGACTTTCGATGTTCGACGCGTCCAGTGACGAACTTGTCGCGCTGTCTAAGTTCGATGCCAAGCCTGACCTAGAAGATTTGCTGGAGAGCGGCGAGAGCTTTACGGTACGCGGCGTCTTCGATCAAGGCAGTCTGGAAATGACTCAAGACGAGCGAAAGGATAAAGCCACGGAAGAGGCCGTGAAGGCCACAGTACTAGTCAAGAACGAAACGGCTGGGACAACGAAGTCCGTCTCCTCAAAGCTCCATCCGCTCTCGCCTTCGAATCCTGATTCGCCAGTCTCATTGGAGATCCGCTATGGGGGAGTTCCGCAAACGATAGAGTTTCGTCAGGGAGCTGCATTTGTGAAAGAGCCTGCTGAAAATCAGAAGGTCACTTTTATCGTGCGTCGCAAAGGAAGCGGAACACCACGCTTGGGCATCGTACTCAAGGTCAACGGCGAGAATACGCTCTACCGTCAGAAGTTGCCCGATGCGCAGTGCTCACCATGGATCTTCGAGCCTTCGCTGAAAGAGTTTCAAGTCAGCGGATATCAGCTTGACGCCAAATCGATGCAGGAGTTCAAAGTCCTCTCGGAAACGGAATCGAAAGCTAAAGAGATTAACTACGGCGAGTTTGTCGGAACGATTTCTATCAGCGTGTTAAAGGAGCAAACCGTTGAACCAAAGATTGCAGCCGACCTGTTGTCCGAGGATGGCGAGGACTTTGCTATCTTGACCCGCAGCGCATTCCCAAAGAAGCCAGCTCGCAATCTAAGTGCACTGCGCAATCAACTCGCAGACGCTTCGACTCGCGGATTGATCGTTGACGGTGCCGTCGTTCAGCAGAATGTACAAGTCACGCAGTTCAAAGGGGACTCGATCCCGATCATGACCGCAACAATCAAGTACTACGATCCTCAAGACCTTCCAGAATAGAACTCGCAAAAAAGAACTCACAGAAAAGAACTCACACAGGTACCAATATGCAAAACTCTCCTCGCCAGTTTCGACTACCTCAAACTCTCCGATCATGGCTTCTCGGAATCCTCGCCGTTGCTTGCTGTGTTAGCGTTGCTTCGGCCTATGACGGCTATGGCCGACACTATTACGGTGGCTGGAACTATCAGCCAAAGCGGACCTACTACTACTCGAACTACTATTACAAGCCGCAAGTAAATTCGGCAAGCTACAAGCATCACTACTGCATCTACTACCCCAGCCAGCCTCGATACGTCTACTACTACAATCCCGTCTCGCGACACTACTGGGGACGCTACGATCTGAAGGAAAAGGGCTACTCGATGCTAGCCGAGAAAGATCGCAAGGAAGACTTGAAGTCGATTCCTGAAGAGGCCTTCCCGAAGCCCAGCACGATGCCTGCGATCCCGGATTCGACAGACGGCGAAAAGATGTTGCCGATCGATCCAGAAAAGCTTCCTGATTCAGCAGAGCCCGGCGACATTCCCAAGAAGTAGCTTGAACAATTCAGCACTAGTCTCAATACGAATCCAATCTCAACATGATGCACCCCATATTTCTAAGTGCCGCGTTTGCTCTAGTACTTCTCGTTCAATCCATCGGACGCGGGCAAGACGCGCGGATCAGCAGCGCGATCACGACGGCGGAACAGTACGAAAAGCAAGGCAAGCGACGAGAAGCTGCGGCCGAATACGAAAAGGCTCGCAACTTTGCCGCGCAGGCTTGGGGTAACAACCATGGTGCTGTCGCAGCTCTAGCTCAGGCGCAGGGATTGATTTGGAAAGACCTAGGTGAATACGCAAAAGCTGAGGTACTGATCAAGCAAACACTCGATATCTCTGTCGCTAACGGCGATACCGCGCTCGCGGCTGAAGCTTTAAACAACCTTGCTACCGTGAAGTGGGAACAGGCCGAATATGTGGAGTCGCAGAAGCTTCACGAACGTGGTCTAGCGATGCTAAGCAAAACCTATGGCGAGAATTCGCCACAGGCGGCCGTCAGTCGAAATAACCTTGCCGAGACCTACAAGGAGCTAGGCGACTACGCGCGAGTCGAATCCATGGTGCAGCAGTCTATCAAAACACTGCGGAGTAATCAGCCAAAGCACGCATCGGAATTGGCCAGCAGTCTCATGAATCTGGCGGATCTCTATTCGCGACAGGGGAACTACCCTCGAGCGGAATTGCTGCTTCTGGAATCGATTCAAATCAACGAAAAGGCTTTTGGCACGAACCATCTTCAAGTCTGCCGCACAAGGAACAACTTGGCTGCCTTGTACTTTGCGATGGGCCAGTTCGAAAAAGCCGAATTGATTCATAAGCAGAATCTTAAAGTCTTCGAGGCAACTCTGGGTCAGAACCATAACAGTGTTGCCAGTGTCGTATTGAACCTTGCTTTGACCTATCAAAAGCAAAAGCGGTATGACGAAGCTGAAGCGATGTACAAGCGAGCCATCGATATTCGTCGGAAAATCTTGGCCCCCGATCACCCCAGCATTTCGTTGACGCTACATAACTTTGGACAGCTCTACACAGAACGTGGCGACTATCCCCAAGCTCTAAAGACTTTGGAAGAAGCCTTAACGAGTCGGCTGAAAACATTTGGTCCCAACCACACCACTGTGGCATTTACCAACATGGCCATTGGTGATGTGCACTTTGCCCTTCGTAAGTTCGACGAGGCAAAGGCGAGTTACGAAGAGGCTTTACTGATTCGTCAAAGTCAGCTTCCTGAAACTCATCCCGAACTAGCTTACACTCACACAGCAATGGGCGAGGTTAACGCCGCTACAGCAAGCTGGGATTCAAGCGGCGATCATTTTGATTTAGCCAGACGCGGGTTCCGGCGACATATCGATCAGAATTTGCCCTCGCTGCCGGAACTCGATCAAATGACTTTTCTTAAGTACGTTGACGAGCCGTTTTTTCACTCGTCATTGTCAATAGCATTGGCCCAACCACAAAACCAAAAGGTCATCGATTACTCGGCCGGCTGGGTACTCAACGGAAAAGCGGTTTCGCAGCAGGCACTTGCACAGCGGGCGCTTATTGCTCGTGACACCACCAATTCGCAGCTCGCGACTGCCGTTAAGGCGTTGCTTGTGATTCGTAAACAACTTGCATCGTTGATGATGGTGAGCGATTCCAAGGTAGTAGATCCGGCTAAGCAAAATCGCATTGACGAACTGGTTCGACAAGAGCAATCACAGTCGCGAAAGCTATCCGACGAAGGCGGTCGCTCGCCAGGCTCAACCGCTTGGATTGAGACCGCGGATGTTCGCAAGACGCTGCAAGAGGATTCGGTGCTGGTTGAGATTGTGAGATTCAAGAAGTACGACTTCGGAAATCCTGCAGCCAAAGACGAAGAGCGTCCCGAGCATTACGTCGCTTGGATCATCCCGAAAAGTGAGGGCGATAAAATTCGCGTGATCGATCTTGGCAATGCCGCAAAGATTGATGAACAGGTTCGCGTTGCACGCACAGCTCTGAAGCAAGCTCCCGAGCTGATTCGAGAGAACGGTGAGCAAGACGCGGAGAAGATGCTGGAGCCATCGCTTCGTTCTCTGGCAGACGCAATCTTGAATCCGTTGCTTGAATCACTTGGACAATCCAAAACGATCTACCTCAGTCCAGACTCCTTGCTTTGGTTGGTGCCTTGGAGTGCACTACCGCTTGCAGAAGGTCAATACGCGATCGAGAAGTTCGATATTCGCTTCCTCGTAACCGGACGTGATTTGGTTCGTGGCGAAACAGACTTTAAAGTCACCAACCCCGTCATCTTTGCCGATCCTGACTTTAATCTTGATCCAGCGGCAGTAGAGGCTGCAGCACAGCAAGTCTTGCAAAGTCCTCCCAGCCAGAGAAACACGCTTCGAGCCGTTGCGAAGTCGGGCAAGTTCAAGCTTGGTACGGTGTCGCGTTTGCCGGGAACGAAGTCAGAAGCGGAAGCGGTCCTGCCACAACTTGAGCAGTTTACCGCCAAGAAAGCAACTATCTTCACTGGCAAATCGGCTCTTGAAGCGGTCTTTAAATCGGTTCGTCAGCCTGGCGTGTTGGTACTCGCCACTCACGGATTTTTCGAAGAGGAAAATTCATCGAATGAAAAGTCGCAGTCTTCCCCAAATCCATTACTTCGCTGTGGTTTGCTTTTGGCTGGATGCAACAAGCCCATCGATGCGTCCGTCAGCGACGGCGAGGATGGAATTCTGACTGGACTCGAGATTGTCAACGCCGATTTGCGCGGCACCGACTTGGTGGTCTTAAGCGCTTGTGAAACGGGGCTCGGCGAAGTTCGAAACGGCGAGGGGGTATCGGGCCTGCGACAAGCGTTCCAATTGGCCGGTGCTCGATCTGTCGTGTCTACCTTGTGGCAGATTCCCGATCGAGAGACTGCCAAGCTGATGACCAATTTCTTTGTGGGTTTGGCCGAGACCCACGATAAATCTAAATCGCTTCGCGAGTCCCAACTCAAGCTCATCGAAGCTCGACGCGATCGCAATGGAGCCGCGCATCCATTCTTCTGGGCCGCATTCACGATCACCGGTCAATAACTCGTCAGGCATTATTAGCTTGATTAGCTAGACATCCTTCTTCAACACGAATCAAAACAGATTAACCATGTTTCGTACGCTCCTTAGCATTTGCTTCTTTAACGTAGTGTTAGCCGCTTCTTGTTTCGGCGATGAAACAAAAAGCAGCCTAAACGCTGAGGTCAAGGAGATATTGCGGAGCCGTTGTGCGGATTGCCATGGAACTGCCGCTTCGTCAACTGAGTTTGATGTGCTTAGTGCACGGTCATTGATCGATGCGGATGTTGTTACGGCTGGAAAGCCCGAAGAATCTAAGCTTTTAAAGGTTCTTGTCACCGAGGACGAAGAGACCCGTATGCCTCAAGATCTTCCGGCACTGTCATCCAGCGAGATCGATAAGATTCGGAGTTGGATTGCCGACGGCGCGAAGGATTTTCCAAGTGACGTGCCTGTACCCAAGGAAGATCGACGTGATGATTCGTTTAGTGCGATTGCCGGGGTGGATTATGTGCTCAAGCAAATTCTCGCTCATCAACGATCACTTTCATCCGTTCAAGCGAAATCGACTCGTTACTTCAGTTGCAATCACCTTCTAACACGTGGGGCAACACGTGACGAGCTGGACTTGCAACGCGATGCATTGGCTAAGACAGTCAATCACCTGACCTATGCTCGCGATCCTGTAATGATCGAAGCAGTGGACGGTGACACTGCAACCGTGTTTGCCGTCGATATTCGCAAACTGGGTTGGCATCACGAGTCGCTTAAAGCGGTTGGCAGCCATGGCAAGATGCTGCCTTCGCTCAACAACTACGACATGCTTTTGCTGGAGTACCCCTATGCAATCGCTTATGAAGACTCGGATACCTATGAAAAGCTGAAAGCCGAGTTCATGGGGCCAACGCAAATGGTCCGCCAGATCGCTTACATGCGGATCGATTGGTTCTGCAGCGTTGCCACGCAACCACCGCTATATCACGACATAATGCACATGCCTTCCCATGTGCAAGACTTGGAACGCGAGATCGTCGGCATTAACGCCGATGCGGAACTCACACACCGAAACGTCGCTCGTGGAGCCGTGATTCTTTCGGGAGTCTCTCGCAACAATCGAGCAGCGGAACGTTATGTTTCGCCTCATGGCGCTTACTGGAAATCGATTGACTACGCGACCAATAAAGGGGACGAGAACATCTTTCGTGATCCAATCAACCTTCATGGTGTCGGTGGCGAGATGATTTTCAACTTGCCCAATGGTTTGCATGGCTATTATCTTTCCACCGCTGCGGGAGATCGGTTGGACTCGGGGCCCACCGAGATTGTGACCGATAAATTCGCTGAGGACAAACTTGTTCGAAATGCGCTCTCTTGCATTCGTTGTCACGACCAAGGAATTAAGGCGTTCAAAGACTCAGTACGACCGGCAGTTGAATCACTGCCAGGAAATCTCGGGTTTAGCCGCAGCGATGTCTTGAAGCTTTATCCAAAGCAAGAAGAGCTCTCAGGATACTTCAAGTCAGATGGTGGTCGGTTCATGTCAGCTCTTGAAAAGGTGCTTGGTCATCCACAAAAGGTTGAGCCGCTAGCGCCAGTGACTCGACGGTTCCTTGAAGATCCGATCACGCTTACGACCGCAGCAGGTGAACTAGGGCTGATGAAGACTGGAGACTTGGGAGCCATCTTTCGCAGTCGACAGTTTGCTGCCTTGGGACTAGTTCCACTCGCGAGCCAAAGTGCGGTTCGCCGCGATACCTGGGAAGACTACTTCGATCAAATTGTCCGAGAGTTGGGATTGGGCGACGCGATCGTTTCGCTAGACGCGAATACTCGTAATGACTATGCACCATTGGGACATTGTCCCGACATCAAGATAACGACAACCAAGAACAGTCGAACATTTTCCGCCGGAGACCAAATCGCAGTCCTCGTTACAAATCAAGGCAAGTCAGAAATCTGCGTCGAGCTAGTTGGCACGGGGACCAAAGGTGAAAAGGTGGTTCTGGTACCGGCAGGCGTGCGACTAAGCCCAGGATCTTCGATTCGCTTTCCTAAGACCGGTACCATCACGGTTAAGCCTAGTTTGGGTCACGAGTTGATTACGGTATATGCCAGTGAAACCGAGTTCTCGGCCGGGACGTTGTATCGCGGCAAGAACATCGCCGATCGTTTCGTTCATGAGTTCGACCCACAGCGATCCAGTCCGATCATCAAGAAGAGCCTCGTGATCGAAACGCGTTAGCAATCGGCTACGGGTTAAACGATGTTTGATCAGGTTGGGGTATCTGTTTGGGAGTAGATCGTGCTATGGCCAAATAGCCAGTTAATCGCCAGATGGCGTTCCATAGCAAGACTCGATACTCGCGAAACGTCATCGGGATCGGCTTTCGAAATCGCCACTTTGCCAATCGCGAGATCCCCATTGATCACTCGAAACTTGCTCAAATCAAAGCTTCCGAACCAGCACTTTTTCGAGAAACTGACAAAGTCCATTTTCTGGGGTCGAATCGAGAAATCGCGCATGCGCCAGTGCAGTGCGAGCAGGTGTTCAGCCATCGCTTCTAGCTCCAGTTCACTTCGAAGACTGGGCTCAGACAAGACTCTTCGGCCAGCGTCCGCATCGAACAATCCAATAGCTGAGTAGAGTTCGGGTGGATTCACCAGTTCGTCGTATTCCGGAATTGGGTAAAGTTGTAACGCCCATGCAAGCACTGCAAGTCCCTCAACTCGCCACATCGCATTGATGAAGTCCTGCTGCTCGAGTGATCCGACAACTCTTTGCAGTACCTTCCATTCCTGTGGCTCCAGTTCGCTGCCAATCCCGAGCTCTTCAATCCACTCCAAAATCCTTTTTCGGTGGATATCCATATCGTCCTTGCTTTCCATACTATCAAGTTCGAGCGTGGCCCGCGCCGCCACCGCGGTTAGCGCCAGGGTCCGCGCCGCGATGCGCTCTGGAGTCGGCCGAACAGGCTCTTCATACTCTTCGTCATCATCCTCACTTGCATCATCGACTGCGTCAGGATGATCTTCGGTCGGTGGAAGTGTAGGAAGAATCGCCGCGCTGTCATAATGTCCATCTGCCGACAGAAGGATTCTCCCTCGTGAGTCGCGTAGTGATGTAGGAGTAAAGATCGCACCGTCCAGGTATTTGCACACTGCATACAGAATTTCTAATCGCTCATCTTGACTATTGATATCCAAGTCATGAACTGGAACGGCGAGGCTGAAGCGAAACGAGCGAATTAGCTGGAGGCAGCTCATTTTGTTGGGCGAGTCTGGGAAATTTGCAAAATAGTTTTGCATGCCCAGCACCTGTCGTGGCCACCCTTCGCCGTCATAGTACTCAGAGTTGTGTCCGAACGTGAATACTTTGGGTCGCGAAAAGAATCCCTTCTTACCAAGCCGAATCTCTGCTTCAGACCAATCATCAACTGGCCCCGTAACCTTGACCTCACCAAATTCTTTTTGCAGCAGCTTGATGACTCCTGCCGGATCAATCTTGTGCGAAAAGATGTTGATTGGTTCGAACGCCATAACACGCACCTTCAATCGATCGAGTGAGCTTAAAGAAACGAGGATATCAGACTGATGTTGCCAACCTGGACAGCTACAATGGCCAAATATTGTAGCGAACCCAAAGAGCACCGTGTCATCGTAAAACCCGCAATTGCAGGCGTTGCATTATTGCAAGCGACAAATGAACTGCCATCCGAAAGTCAATGTGAAAGTGGCCCTCCAAGTGGCCGCCAAATCGAATCGAAGTGTGATTGGTAATCCCCTGCAAAACCGATATGATGGATCCGAGTCCAGTTCTCTTCGTTCAACTAATCGTAATATGGCTCTTGCTTTTCCATCAACGCAATGGACGCTAGTGCGAAAACTAGCCGATCCGCAGACTCGCGAGGATGCTTTTCAAGCACTTTGCAAGAAGTACTGGGGGCCGGTTTACGCATTCCTCTGTCAGCGATATCAGAGCGCTGATGCTGAGGATATCACGCAGGAGTTTTTCTTTACCGTAATGAAGCAGGAACTGTTTCAACGGGCAGATTCCACTGAGGGTAAACTGAGATCGTGGCTTTTAAAGTCTCTAAACTACTGCCTCGCCAATCGATCTCGATCGCAGAATTCGGTGAAGCGAGGCGGGCGAGTCAAGATCGTGGGGCTTCAGGACGAAGGCCTGCGGATGGAGATGCAAGGAATTGCCGCAGTTGCCACCAGTCCGACAGATGCTTTTGACAAGGCCTGGCTGAACAACATCTTGCACAATACGCTAGAGGCTCTTTCAAAGCAGTATCGCGACACGGGAAAAGAGCGACTGTTTGAAGCTCTGCAGCCGTGGCTCATTGGTGACCAAGATGAGTCCTCTCAAGCGGAAGCTGCCGTAAATTGCGGAATTGGCTTAGCAAACTTTCGTGTCCAGCTTCATCGGCTTCGAAAGCGATATTCCCAAGAGCTTCGAAATCAAATTCTTGATACCCTGGAAAATGATGAGCAGTTCGATGAGGAGGTTCAGCGACTGTTCAGCATCTCAAGAAAACCAACTTAGTTTCGGAATATTTTGAGAACCCAAGTAATTCGCCGTTGAGATTCGACATGAATCCTAGAGGCTAGTTGTGATCACACTCTCTGCACCAACTACAGTTCTGTGTCGACCGACAACTTGCCAGATGGATGATATGATTCGCATCAGGAAGCACAAGCAATAATGCACAAGTGCTTGGTTCTGAAGGACTCGAGGAATAGAAACAACGATGCCCATCCCCCAAAGCGTTTGTAAGACATGCGATTCGCCCGCACTTTCCGGCATGTTCTATTGCTCGACTTGCCTATTGTCTCTTGTCGCTGATTCGAAAGCGGATAAGAGTACACGCGAGCAATCCGTTACGTTTCAACCTGGCTCGCGAATAGATCGATTTGCAATTACCGAGATGCTGGGCGTGGGCGGCTTTTCTGAAGTCTACTCGGTCACTGATTGCGATTTGCCCAATCGGCCTCCGCTGGCGATTAAGGTGATGCGAATGGGGCTGAACTCGACCGAGTTTCTTTCGCGATTCGAACAAGAGCACGAGATCCTTCGGCGACTAGAAGATCCGGGGATCGTTCGCGTCTTTGAATCCGGCTTCACAGAGGACGGTCGCCCATACTTTGTCATGGAGCAAATTGATGGACTGCGAATTACGGACTACTGCGATGTTGAGAAACTGCCTCTTGAGCTTCGCATCGAGATGTTCGTAGATGTTTGTCGAGCCGTGCATCACGCTCATCAAAAGGGAATTATTCATCGCGACCTGAAGCCTGCCAACATCTTAGTCGCTAGTCATGATGGGGCGTCGGTTCCCTGTGTCATTGATTTTGGTCTTGCGAAAGCCCTTGAGTCTTGGAACGATCCTTCGCAGTCGATGCATTCTAGCGCTTGGGTCACTCAATTGGGCGTCGCAATGGGTACTCCGGGCTACCTTAGCCCAGAGCAAGCCGATGGGACAGAGGACTCGGATACTCTGAGCGACACCTACAGTCTTGGTGTTGTACTTTACGAACTCGTCGCACAATGCCCACCTTGGCCTCATGACACATGGAAACGGATTCCGCACTCGAAATGGTCCAACTACAAAAGGGAAAACATCGCGCCGAAGCCAAGCTCGCGCGGACCAATCTATCCTGTGGGAAGACGCATTGATGATGACTTAGACATCATTTGTAGAAAAGCTCTAGCCGCTGATCGCGATCAGAGATATGAGTCCGTCTCACAGCTCGCCACCGACTTAACTTACTGGCTAAGGGGAGACCCAATCTTAGCCAAACCACCCTCGCTAACCTATCGGCTACGCAAGCTCGCGTCTCGCTATCGTTGGCAAACCGCAACGCTGCTCACCTCTTTAGCAGCTTGTATTCTAACAGCCGTATTGAGTGTGACACTCGCTATACGCGAACGCAAACACTCAACCAAGCTCGCCCAGGAAAGGACGGCGGCGCTCGATGCCAAGTTCCAAGCGAATCAGTTGCGGGAACTGGCAATTCATGAGCGTACCTTGGCTCAGCAATCTGCCTATGCATCGAATATCAAGCTGGCCACAATTCAGATTACCAACAACCAGCCTTACTTGGCCGAGCAGATTCTGAATGAAACGCAGTCTTCGTTGCGAGGCTGGGAGTGGACCTATCTACAATCGCAAATTCCAAAGCCTGAATTGTCCGTTTCTTCGGGTGTCGAGCGACCTGTTTCCTTAGCCATTTCCCACAACCGTCGTTTTGCCGTTGTAAGCGATGGCCGCAGTTTGTCGCGGCTCGACCTACAGTCCAGCGAGAAGTCGAATCCATGTGAAGCAACAAACCTGATCCAACATATCGCGATAAGTGATGACGGTCAGTACATCGCTGCGTTAACACACCAAAAGTCTTCTTCGATCAAAGTCTATCGATTTAAGCAAGCCGATTCGTCGACTGATTCGTCCACCGATACAAATTGCCTTTCCGAAGTTTGGTCGATACCCGTTCATGGCGATTCCTCTCTGGCGTGGGAATTTGGAACAAGTTCACCGGCTTTGTTAATTGTCGAAGGAAACGGATCTGAGCCTGCTCCGTGGAGCGTACAAAAACTGGAATCTTCAACCGGCAAAGTATTATCCAAGGTTGGCTTGAAGCGATGGAAACTAGCGGACAAAGGACTGATCGTAGGCAAATCACTTGCGATTGTGCGATGTTGCTTCGATCGGCTAGCGGTGATTCGCTTAGCTGACTGCTCGATTGCCGGCTACATTTACGGATTCCCTGGCAACTTGATAGGGGATTTCGAGTTCAATGTTGATGAGTCCGCTGTGGTCTTTACACAAGCTGGGGCCGTACATGAAGCTGTGTGGGATCAGTCCGAGATTGATGTTGTCGATCTTGAAAGCAACGCTGACCTCAAGACTCTGTTCGAGGCCGACAGAAAGTGCGGAGAGATCCATAGGTTGAACCGGACGAGCGACCACAAATGGATCGCGATCACAGATTCGCACTGCATTGTTGAGCAGAATGATCCGGTCTTACTACCAACTAAAAATGAAACGAAGTATGCTTCATTACTTGATGGGACTTATGCAACTATTCTGCCGCACGGTGTATTTGAAATCCGACGGGAGCTTGTTGAGTCTGCTGGCAGCAGGTTTACAAGTCGCACTCAGCCTCCTGACCCGGAAGGGCGAAGAGTTGCAATTTCGCCGTCGTGCGATTTTTGCATTTATCAAACTTGGTCGCGACAGAACATTTTTTGGAGTTCGCTTCGAGACGACGCACCACCACTCGTGCTTGAAACGCTCGAGAATCCAAAGTCGGAGTGGACCAGGCTGCCGATTTTTCACCCCGATGGTACCGCGATAGTCGGTAATCCGCCTGCGCCAATCGATCAGCAAGAGAAGTCATCGCTTGCCATACTTCGATTAGAAGAGGACTCGGTGGCAAAGCCATTGCCAATTCACTCAACTGCATGGTCAGCAGCACCATCAGTCGATGGAAAGAACCTCTTCGTTGGTACGACTCAAGGCGTGTCGGCTATCGATTGGTCGAGTCGAAGTTTGGCAAAGGAATGGGAGCTGTCCAACGGTCCGTTTGTAGTCATGCCCATGACGGATAGCTCTGGGGTGTTTGCTATTGGCGTAGATCATGTCGTCCACCGATTGCAGTTTGCCAACGCCCAATTTACCGATGCCCAGGCTCGTTCCGCACGCATTATGGACGAAGGACCAGGGCTCATACCAGCTCACTCTGACTACTTTCCGGACGAGCAGTTGCTCGCCATCGCTGAAGCGTCCGACGTTAGCATTTTTTCTTTAGGCACGATTCACTCGCGTGTTGCGAAGCTTCCGGCCGAAGCAAGTGTCACTTCGATACGTTTTTCGCCCGATGGAAGACGACTGGCGGTTGCCATGTCTAACCGAAAGATTGCTATTTGGGATTGGCGAGGCATGAATCGATTGCTCGACCTTACAACTCGCGGAACTTGTAGTAGTATCGACTTTAGTCGCGATGGGCGCTGGTTAGTCAACACTGACTACGCACCCTGTCTGACCATACGCTAAAGTTGCACTCGTTCCCAGGCTCTGCCTGGGAACGCACTGTCTTCGAGGCTCCGCCTCTCCTCTTCTTCCTCTTCTTCCTCTTCTTCCTCTTCTTCCTCTTCTTCTTCTTCTTCTTCTTCTTCGAGTTACGACAACTACTTCTTAGTGCTTGATTTCGTATCAGTGCTGGCTTGCTTCACGGATGCTTCGCTGGTTGCTGGAGTAGCCGAACTGGATGAGGCAAGTTTCGATTTAAGGACTTCGGTAACTTCATCGGTCAAATCGATGGTGTCATCAAAGGCAAAGACTACGCTATCGTTTTTCGATAGGACCACACGGCAATCCTTCTTCGTAGCCAATTCCATGGCAATTGGCTTGACCTCAGCTCGAAAACGATTGACGACATCTAGCTGAAAGTTGGTCAAGTTCGATTGTGCTTGAGTGCGGGTAGTCGCAAGAATAGTGTTGGCCTTGGTTTGAAGCTGAGCTAACTCCTGGGCCTCGGCGTCACTAACGTCTCCGAATTCAGCCTTCTTTTGGTTCAGTTGTTGAATGAGTGAATTCTGTGTGGCTACGACTTGATCGTTAAGGCTAACTTGCCGCTGCTCGATCATCTGTAGAATTTGTTTGTCTTTTCCGAGCTTCTGAGCAACCGCATCTAAGTCAACCACTGCGATCGGCCCGTTGTCTGACTTCTCATCACGATTGCAACCCATCACAGAAAAACAAGCAATGGTAGTGAGTAGGGCAATAGTCATTCGCATAATTGATCGTCCTTGATAACTTGAATAATTGATTTTCAGCAGTTAATTGATGGTGTTAGAATTTGAATCCGAGTCCGGCGGCGGCATTCTGGTTTGTACATCGATCTCCAAGATCGATGTTGTAGTTTGCATACCAGTCGATATTCTGTCGCAACTGAGCGTTGATGCCTCCCCCTAAGCCAATCATGCTTCGGTTGGGTTGAACGCCTGCAACTGTAAAGCTGGAACCGTTGATGGATAGGCTGGTTAGATTGGAGTCCATGATAGTTTCATGGCTATAACGAGCCGACAGGTAGGGAACGGCGAGTAACCCAGAGGCGTTGAGCATGCTGTATTGATAACGCGTTCCAACATAAGGTCGCAACGAGTCAACGTTGGCCTTCTTGAAGGCCATATCAAATCCCGGGGTTCCGTGTTCTGTGTAGGCCTCTTGCGACAGGTTAACCCATTGAACGCCGAAGTAAGGTAGAAGTGAATGAATCTGCCCGGTAGGATTCACCGTGATCTGAAAGTTGGCAGATGTTTCATGCTGTGACTGACTACTCAGCGCAGTTCCAATTCCAACCAGTCTCCGACTGCTGTCTACGTCGTGATGCGCGTAGCCACCGATCGCCGAGAGTGTCACTAGCTGCCAAGAATGAGCACCATACAGATTGACGCGAGCCGAGTTGATATCAGCATTGGCTCGCGAAGCATTTCTCATGCTAAGATCTGTAGTTGTGAATCCACCCGCTATCCCTATTCTCGTGTAAGGATCTATGGCACGATCCGCGCCGACAATTCCACCACCTGTATTGGCCGCGTATCCCGGTGCGGCTCCAACCGCATTGACATCGTTGAAGAAGCCTACACCTTTGAACCATACATTGCGATGTGTTGGATTCGGATTGTTGTTGGCAGCGAATCCTAAGCCACCAATTTGGTATCCGTTGATTTGATTCATAATCGTCGTCAAGTAATCTTGCCCCGTGCTAAGGATCGATGTTGATGCCGAACTTGCGAGCGTTGCGTCAGACATCGAGGTCAGAACCACGTTAGCAGTCGTGGGTGTGTAGTAAGTCGAAATCAGAAAATTTCTAGGCGCATTGACTTGAGTAACGTTTGAAAATCGACCCGACACGCCTCCAGTCGCATCCAGGGCACGATACATACGAGTGGTGTAAGTTGCTGTCGGGTCGAATTGGTTTTCTAGAGTCGCCCCCGAGATCGTGGCTATACCCGTGACGTTGATCAAGTCGCTGGTTGTGCCGTTCAATTCGTTTTCGATTGTGGTTCCGGTGGCATTGAAATTCCCGACGATATTCAGCGTGCCAATCGAGTTGCCGGCTGCGATACGACTTCCTTGTTGAGTGGTGACGTTTCCGACAATTGTTCCACCTCCGCCAAGAGTACCGCTGGTGCCAACATTGACATTGCTTTGTACCTGACCGGTGCCATGACTTCCAACTCGCAGCGTACCTCCGATCACGCTAGTACCGCCTGTGTAAGCGCTATTGCCTGTCATGGTCACAGTTCCCGAACCCGTCTTGGTAAAGGAACCGTTGCCTGAAACACTGCCTGCGTAGTTGCCGTTAGTGCTTTGGTCAAAAATGACTCCAGAGCCGTTCGCTATGTGAATGCTACCAACCTGGCTTTGCGAGGAGGTAATCATCACTCCCGAATTGATCAGAGCGTTTCCATTGTTGACGCCCACCCAAGTTAACTCTCCATTGCCGATTTTGTTGAGCGTTCCACTACCAGAGATGTTACCCGTCAGGTTGACGTTGTTTCCGTTGGTGTCGATGACTGCTGTTCCGCTGTTGACGGCGATCCCGTTAGCGATTTGTTGATTGGCATTGCCTGAGCGAAGCGTAGTGCCATTGTTCATGTTGATGGAACCTGTTCCAAGCAAGTTGCCTTTTACCAGAACCGTTCCTGCATTGAGATTGATACTGCCTGTGTTGGTGATCGAGTTCGTGCCGCTCCATAGCGTGGCTGTGCCGCCTGTGAAGTTGATAGTCCCTGAGTTGGTAATGGCACCCGTATCGACGATGCTGCCATTTGTCCCAACGCTGACAGTACCCGAATTGATGAAATGGTTGCTGCCAGTATTTAGAGTCGCGTTGTTTCCGAGAGTCAGAGACCCTTGGTTGTTAAGTCCGCCTACTGTTTGTGTCGTTCCGTTGCCCGTGGTCAAACTTGCCCCACTACCGACGGTGACGCTGCCTGATCCGAGCTGCTCGGTGGTAGCAGCGGTCAGTGTGCCGCCAGATACAGTTGTTCCACCGGCATAGGTATTGGCGGTCGAACTGTCGAGTGTCATGACTCCAGTGCCTTGCTTCACCAGTCCCGCACTACCGCTGATTGTCCCAGAGGATGTCGTACTGGTATTGTTCCCGCCAGTCGTCAAAGTTGCGTCGAGAGTCGTTTGAGTTCCCGATGAAGTCGCCAGCGAACCGATGGTCTCTGCAGAAGTCACTAACAATGAACCCGAGTTGAGCTGCACTGCTGTGTTGTTCGCGATAGCGTTTCCGCCTTGCAAAGTAACTTGTCCACCATTGATCGTGGCGGGCCCCGTGAATGTGTTAGTTCCCGAAAGCGTTAGATTGCCGACTCCCGACTTACTCAATTGGCCGTCACCGCTGATGGCACCTGAAACGGTCGCATTCTTGCCGGCTGTATCGAATGTTGCCGAACCACTAGCGATTGTCATGGTGTTGGTGACGGTTTGATCGCTATTGCCAGTACGAAACGTGGTAGCATTTCCCATGGCAATGGTTCCGTTACCACTTACATTGCCGGTCGTTAACAGCACGCCCTTTGTCACATCGATCTGCCCATTGTTGATGATCGAGTTCGTGTCGCTGTATAACTCTGAAACATCGCTAGATGTGGTGCTTCCCAAGCCAAAAGTCATCGTGCCCGAAGCATTGTTGGTGATGGTTCCATCTGAGGCAACAATGCCTCTGCTAAGTACATTGATCGCCGAGCTATTATTGGTTGCCGCAGTCGAATACAGAACCGAATCGTTTCCGACATCGATCTTACCAGAGTCGTTGTTGACCGTTTCAGCTTGCAGAGTGTAGCCATCCTGTACTGCGACATCGCCAGTGTTGGCAAGCGTGGTGATACCAGTTAGATCACCATTGTTCAGATTGAGATGACCGCCATTGGCAAAGGTGTTGTCAACTACTAGATTACCTTCGACATTAAAGATGCCATTGGTCAATGTGGAAGCAGTTGGCGGCGTGTCGACAGTCGACTTGTAGCCTTGATCTCCCATCGATGTAGCAACGGACGCATTGTATCCGGTTAGGCTGTCAATCGCCGTCGCGATCTGACTGTAACCAACATCGCCATTCACTTTGACTACGATATCACCCGTTGCAGAATCAACGGATGCAACCGCTGAGTCCGTCGCAATGGTGCTGTCGTTGATGATCGCGACTTGCTTGTTCTGTGCCGCGGAGCCAGTTGAGTCGGCTAGAACGCGTATTAGAGCTGTTCCGCTATCTCGGCCGCCGCTCAGTGCATTCGTGACTCCAGTCCCATCGGCCACATCGACAGTTCCCGCAGCTGTTCCACCCGATGCTGTAAATCCGCTGCCGTTGTTGATTGCAGTTTGAATATCCTGCACGGTTGTTGAGGCTACGCCTGCTACATAAACCGTGATGACGTCGTTGTCGGGATCATAACTGCTGGTGCCAATATCTGCCGGATCAGCATCAAAAATGACCTGGACGTTTTTCGAGCCATTACCTTCCGCTCCACCCGCATTACCACCGGTAACCGAAAGATTGAAGGTCTGTTCAGAAGCGCCGGAACCGAAGGTAACAGTACCCGCTGCATTAGCCTGAACGTGAGTCAGCGTGACATCGGTAAATGAGTGCTGAGCGTTGTTGACAATCGCCCCTGAGATCTGCCCTTGCGCGTTCACATACGCCGAGTTATTCACGCCGCCATTGATAACGCTGCTGGAATCGAGCGAGTTAACGGTGCCAAAGTTCTGAGTGATGCCACCATTGACTATGCCATTGTTGGTCACCAGCGAGCCAACATGAGCGTTGTTGACGCCTCCATTTACTGTTGCCCCAGTGTTGTTGGTGATCGTTCCGCTATTACTGATCACACTGCCGCTTTGGAGTGTTCCCGAGTTGGCGATGGTCGAACCGTACTGGTTGGTAACAGCGGCAGCGCCAAGCGTGCGAGTGGCATCTACTTGAATCCCAGCAGCATTGGTCGATTGGTTGGTTAGGGTCGTTATGCCAGTGAAGTTGCCATCTTTAACGTGGAGCTTGGATGTGTCTTTATTCAGCAAAGTACTATCGCCGACTAAATCTCCAGCTACGGTCATCGTCGCTGAAATGTTACTACCGTGGTTGTTCAGGTCTTCATTGATGACTGCACCACTAACTTGATTGCGAAGGCTTGCCTCTCCGCGATTGGTCAGTCCACCGGTGATGATACTGGTGGCCGTATTGCTGTTGAGCGTTGCCGAATTGATTACACCACCGTTAATTGTCCCTGTGCTGTTCGTCATGCCAGAGCCGCTGTTTTCAAGACCTCCGTTGATCACGCTGGCCGATGTGTTGTTTTCAACCAATCCGAAGTTTTCCACGCCGCCATTGACGGTTCCTTTATTGTCCAGGATTGAATCTGCGTCGTTGTACACTCCTCCATTGAGAACGCTTGTGGCAAGTTTGTTATTGATCTGGCCTGCATTGAAGGCGGTAGTCGTTGACGTAATTGTCCCCGAATTGTCGACTGTTCCCCGTGTCGTTGTGCTGACGTTGGTTATTGGGTCGACATTCGTTGTCGAGTAAACGCTCAGGCCAGCGATTGATTGTGTCGTCCCGGCATTGACCTCAAGTTTTCCATCGGCAGCGATTTCGACTGCGCCCGTACCGAGCTGCTCGTTGGTTGTCGTAGTGATGACACCATTGTTGATAGCGAAGCCGCCACTAAACGTGTTGGCATTCGCACCTGACAAGGTCATGGTTCCGATACCGTCCTTGGTCAGCATGCCACTGCCGATGATCTTGCCGGAATAGGTTGTGCTGCTGTCGTTGCCGCCGGTGGTCAAGTCCGAGGCTAAATTCGTTTCGCTACCAGCAGCACCAGCCAACGAGCCAATAGTCTCGGCATCTTGAATCTTGAGCTTACCAGCCGCACCAACAGTAACAGCATTCGAATTATTCAAGGCGTTGCCGCCCTTGAGAGTCAACTGACCCGCAGTAATCGAAGTCGCTCCGCTGAAGGTGTTGGCTCCTTCGAGAGTGAGATCGCCTAGTCCGCTCTTGGTAAACCCACCTGCACCCGTCATGTTGCCCGCGACGGTTGCATCGAAACCGTTGGTGTCAATCGTCGAAGTGCCAGCCAGAGTCATCGCATTGGCTATAGTCTGGTTAGCACTCCCGGTTTTGAAAGTCGCTCCATTAGCAATCGCCACGGTTCCTGAGTCGGCTAAGTTGCCTGTCACAAGCACGGTACCAGCGTTTAGGTTAATCGTTCCTTGGTTGACGATCTTTCCTGTTCCGCTCGAAAGATTCGCAGTACCGGTAGCTCCATTGAACGAGATTGTTCCAGCCGCCTTATTGGTCAAATCCTCTCCGGTAGTCGTGTTTGTCGAGCGAACTGAACCACCAGCTCCAACTGTGATTGCAGCGTTATTCTCAAGCTTGGTTCCAGATAGAGTTGCGTCGTCACCAACGGACATCGAGCCACCCGTATTGTTCTTTACAGCACTGGAGGTGAGGCTTCGATTGTTGGAGATGGTGATAGTCGAAGTGTTCAATAACTGACCCGTTTGAGTCAGATTTCCACCAGATACGGCCAGTGTGCCAGCGTTAGCAAAGTCGCCAGTCTGAGCCAGATTTCCGTTCAAGGAGAATGACTTGGAAGCCGCATTGGTAACGTTGCCTTCAACACTACCTTGAGCGTTAATCGTGCCGTTGTTAGTGATAGCTCCCTTTAGAATGCTCGTCGCGGCATTGCTATTGATCGTCCCGTTGTTGACGATAACTGTTCGACCTTCGATACGACCATTGCTGGAGAATGTTGCTCCGCTGGCGTTGGTGATGGTGTCAGCAACTAAGTAACGGTTATTGCCAATGACGACTCCATTTGCCGCGGTCGAATTATTGGTGAAATCTGCCGGGACATAGCCTGCCGTTTGCGGGTCGCCATCACCGATTAGTTCCATACCACCGCCCAGGATATTTACTACACCGGCCGTCCCAGAGTTCGTAAAGTGGCCGTCAACTTGGACGATCCCACCCAAAGCGTTGATCTGAAAGGTGCCCGTATTGGTAACGTCACCGATGATTCCAAGGTTGGCTCGGACCAGACTAACTTGGCCGGCATTGGTAATTGTCAAACTACCCGCGCTCCACTCGGCTGCACCACTTGGGCCGTTGAAGTTCAAAACTCCTGCGCTCAGGTTGTTGTAATCACTGGCAGCACTTTCGACCGCATTGGTTTGCAAGTTTTTGGTCGAATTGTTATTTACATCTTGGGCAAGTAGACAGGCAGTTGAGGCAAAACTGCCTGCTAGCCCAAGACCAGCAAGAAGGGTGGTTCGAAGTAATGCTCGCAATTGAAATCGCATCGATTTGCGAGCACGAATGAATCTAGGCGACCGTGTAGCTTGCGACATTACCTGCATCCTTGCATTCATGTTACGTATATCCGTTTTGTTCTGACGACTCATTCGCAGAACGTTGAAGACGAACTCAACCTAGTTTCAATCAAAACGCATTCAATCAAGACGAGCTTCAATCAAAACCAGGAGTCAGGAGGACGCTTCATGAAGAATATGTAGGACCCTGCCAGAAGATTACAGCCCACAATTCAGAATGTAGACTTTTCACGTTTCATTACGTCGAATACTTTAGAATCGGACTTTTTTCCGGATTGGGCTAAAGTTCAGTGTAGTGCATTAATCGTAGGGCGGGTTGAGGTACGAAAACCCACGAACGTACTAATTAACTCACCTTTGCAGTAGCGTTTCAGAGCTTGTTACGACCTGAACTACAGGTCACTAATGACGCTACTGCGCAAGTTCTGCTTCTGGTATAAGTTCAATCTTGACGTCTGCGTTCTTCAGATACTTGTCGAAGAAGTTCTTCATCAAGAGAAGGACCTGCGGTTTTCCAAACGAACCGCCGCCATGACCTGCGCCGGGGAATTTTTGAAGCCAAACAGTCGCTCCGCTCTTCTTCATTGCAGCTTCAAATTCTTCACTTTGAGCGAAGGGTACCAGAGCGTCGTGAGTGCCGTGAAGAATGAGAGTTGGCGGAGAGTTCTTATCGACGTACGTGATCGGGCTGACGGCAGTTGTCTTTTCCTTGTCCGAGAGTTTCGCTCCGATTAGTTCCGAGTACGGGTCGCTGGGCGTGTTGAACTTGAAGATGTTCTTCACGTTCCTGTCTTTCTCAGCCTGCTCCATCACCGACGCAAAATTCTTAGGGCCAAAGATATCGCAGACGCACTGCACGGCATCGGACATATTTTCGTTTTCCCCGATTGGCGCAAACACTTTCTTGCCACCAGTAACACCGACAAGCGCAGAAAGGTGTCCGCCAGCACTCCCACCGATCACGCCAACTTTTTCGGCATCGATGTGGTAGCGATCAGCATTCGCACGCAGCCAACGGATAGCAGCTTGGCAATCCTGAATCTGCGCAGGGAACTTCGCTACTTGGCTGAAACGATACTCCACACTGGCAACGACGTAGCCTTGTGCCGTCATCATTCGAGCGTCGCAAGGAAACTTGCTACCGCCCATCCAACCGCCGCCATGAATGTGCACAACTAGCGGGAGAGATTCCTTGGGCTGCTGTTCAGGATAGTAAATGTCAAGCCGCTGCGCTGTGTCACCATCTTTGATGTAGGGCACATCAAACTCCCAAGCGATGCCCGGAGGCAGCTCCGTCTTCGGCTTGGGTTTGATCGGCTTTTCCTGCGCATGCAACAGTGATATCGTTAGGTTGCTCGACGCAAATGAAACCAGGAGCGATAACAAGCCGATGATGAATCGCAATTTTTGTTGTGACATAGCAAGGTTTTCAATTCTAGGAGTATTGGAGAGGGCGCTCGGAGGTGTCGTCCGCGCGTTTCGCATCTAATATACTAAGAACCCCAATCGCACCCGATACGTCACCAGAAGTTGGTCACAAATTCACGGAAAGTGCGTTACCTACCAACACTGGTTCGGCATCTCAATGGTTTGCAACCGGAGTGGACATGCGTTCCAGGATGGCGGCGAAGTTGTCGCGCGAGAGGCACTCTTAATCGACCGTCAAGAATTCGTTTGAATTGAGGATTGCTAGGCACGCGGCATGACGCAAATTCTGGTTATCGAAGAATGGTTCCAGCAGCGATATTTCCTCGTCAGTTGCAGGCCTGGCCAACGCAGTAACAAAAAGACGGTTAATCCAACCGGATGCAGTTAGCAAATCGCCTTCCACGCACGCCTCGGTGACCCGTTGGCAAAGCGCCGCTGCGCAGCGGTTGGACAACTCACTGTTGAGCATCTGTAGCGACTGTGTAGCTGTGGTCGAACGATTGCGCTGTGGACAACTGGCTCCGGCGTCAGGCCGATCGAATACGTCGAAAAGTGGATATCGCAGGTTGCGTCGAGCAAAGATAAAAATGCTCCGGCGATAGTGATCCGCCTCGCGCTGGCTAGTGGGCCACTGTCCCTTCAGTAGCGTTCCGGTTAGCTCCTTAGGAAGAGGCGGCATCACGCTTTCACCAATCGCTTCGTTATTGAGCAGCCCAGCTACAGACAACAACGAGTCGCGAATCACTTCGCCATCCAATCGCCGTCGGGGAAAACGACTATAGAGTTCGTTTTTGGGATCTTTATCTAATCGAGTCGGCCACTGGCGATCGTTAGTTTGTTGACGACTGGCTTGCCGATAGGTGGCGGACAGAACGATCTCACGATGGAGAGCTTTCAAGCTCCACTGCTGCTTACGCAAGAAATCAGCCAACCAATCGAGTAGTTCTGGATGCGAGGGGCCTCCTGGAACAACTCCCATGTCGCTAGCGTTTTCAAACAGTCCACGTCCGAAATGAAGCATCCAAACTCGATTGACAATCACCCTTGCAACCAACGGATTCTCCTCAGCGAACAACCACTTGGAAAACGATTCTCGCGGCCTTTGCGTATCGCAAATTGCTGACGAGTCTCGAGGTATGCCGATCCGTGGGAAAGCCGCAACGACGCTAGGGCCCGGAGAGCGTAGATCTCCACGATAGTACAACCGCGGCTCGATCCCACTATCGTTGCCGGCGAACAAATTGAAGGGCTGGTCCCGCTTTAGTTCCGGTATTGACGATTCGAACACACCTCGCAGTCGATAGAAATCGCCTTGGCTAATGGGATCGTATTTATGGTCATGACACTGAGCGCAGTGCATTTGTAATCCGAGCAAAGCCGCTCCAATTGTGGATGTCAATTCATTGAGTCGGTCATGTCGACGCAAGTCTTGATCGTTAATGTCAGGCATATCCGCACCTGCTAGGCAGAACATCGTTGCGATCCGGTCATCGTCCGTGCCTGTCAGGTCGCCGTGCAGTTGCAAGGCAATAAAGTGATCGTAGGGGATGTCTTGATTGAAAGCGGAAATTACCCAATCGCGATAACGCCACGCCTCGTTGCGGACCTTGTCATGTTCAAACCCATCCGTTTCTGCAAATCTCGTTAGATCCAACCAGGGCTGAGCTTGCTGTTGGCCGAAATCGGGCGAGCTCAACCACTTCTCGACCCAACCTTCATAAGCAAATGTATCGTGCTCGCAATCCTGCAAAAACTCAGCCAACTCATCGGGTGTAGGCGGTAGGCCAAGCAAGTCAAGCTTCAAACGCCTTAGCAACGTTCCGTGATCCGCCTCGGGCGCCGGCGCTAATCCTGCCTGTTCAAGTCTTGAAAGCACAAAGCAATCGATTGGAGAGTTAGCCCAAGTCGTAGCTTTTGTGGTTGGCACGAGCGGCGCTACGATAGGTTGAAAGGACCAATGATCTCGATCTGAGTCAGTGATTGGAGGCTCTTGGATCTGCGCCGGATTCCCTTGTGGCGGAGATTCTTGTGGCGGAGACTCTTGAGTGAAGATTAGTTGAGGATTGCTGATTGCCAATAAAGCGAACCAGCAGGTAATAGCTCGTGAGCTTATCGATCGTATCATGCCAAAATCTCCTGCACGATTTCGACATCATCCGTTGGACCAATCAAGCGTTCATCCAGACCGTTGTGATAATACGAAAGCTCTTCATGATCGATGCCCAGCAGATGTAAAAGTGTGGCATGAAAGTTTCTGATATGAACGGGTTTTTCCTGCGCTCGAAGGCCAATCGCATCCGTAGCACCGTGGGCCATTCCGCCTTGAACTGCTCCGCCGGCCATCCAGACTGAATATCCCCAGGGATTGTGGTCACGTCCAGTTCCTTGTTCACTCATTGGCATCCTGCCGAACTCGCCTCCCCAAATCACGAGTGTCTCGTCCCATAAGCCACGCTGTTTCAAGTCATGCAACAATCCGGCCACAGGTTTGTCGGTAGCGGCGCACAGCTTACCGTGATTGTCAGCGACATTACTATGCGCGTCCCAACCATTGGTATCTCCAGAATAAACCTGCAGGAACCGTACTCCACGTTCGATCATCCGCCGAGCTAACAAACATCTTGTACCAAAATCGTTCGTTGCTTTTTGGTCAACGCCGTAAAGCTGCAAGGTACTAGCTGATTCCTGGCTCAAGTCGACCAGTTCAGGGGCAGTAGCTTGCATGCGAAAGGCCAGCTCGTGAGCCGCAATTCTCGCGGACAGTTCATCGTCATAGTCTCGCTGTTCTAAATGACGTTGATTGAGTTGCTGCAATGCGTCGAGCATCCGTCGTTGCTGGTCTGTCCTAAAGCCAGCCGCTGAGTCGAGATGAAGAATCGGCCGCGAGCCTGCACGCATGGTTACACCCTGGTACGAGGCTGGCAAAAAGCCGTTGCCCCAGGCCGGTGGACCGCCTTTCAGGCCTCCACCTGGATCAGGCAAGACGACAAAGGCCGGCAAATCTTCGTTCTCCGAACCAAGCCCATAGGCCACCCAGCTTCCGACGCTTGGACGGCCCATCAACACACTTCCAGTATTCATTTGATAGACTGACTGTGGATGATTGACACTGTCACCGTGAAGGCTGCGGATGACGCAAAGATCATCGGCGTAGTTGGCAATCTCTGGCAGAAAATCACTAATCTCCAACCCAGATTGGCCTCGCTTTCGGAATGGTTTAATAGACGGCAACAACGGATTTTGAGCTACCTTGCGGCGTGTCATCACCTCCCCAAAGCTCTCGGGCATTGGTTGCCCAGCTAGCCGCGAAAGTTCAGGCTTAGGATCGAATAGGTCAACATGGCTTGGGCCGCCATGCATGAACAACCAAATCACTCGTTTAACGCGAGGGGTGAAAGCTGTTTGTGCGCTCGTCGCTCGAGATTCGTGTTGGCAGAGCACCGAGAGCGCCACTCCCCCCAACCCGCTTCCGCCATACTGCAAGAGTTGTCGACGGCTGAGCGGAAGCATTTCGAAATTCACTTTGCGGCTGGAAATGGGTATAGCGTTACAGGACTGATTGCAGCCTTATCTTACTTGATTCGCAAACCTCTCGCAAAGCGATTATGGTTCCTGCGAGAACATCTTCTGCATCTGAAATATTAGCGTTTTCAGCGAAATGAGTGATAATTGACTCTACACAGCCAGCGAAGACGTTGACTCGCAGTTTCTATGCACACCATCGAGCTCAGCTTATCCCATTGATGCTTCACCTGTGTGCCACGAGTGCTCATCATCACCCGCAGTTCGGTTGAGTCTTGGGTAACAACGGCCAAGATGCTACTCTCAGCCCATTGGATTAGCGAAATGGGTTACAATGGGACTTCATTCTATTCGCAGGCACCCCCGAGATTGTCTCATTATCTCACCATGGGCCGTCGGTGTCGCTAAGGTGTCAGCACAGTCCGCCCGTCTTAGACTGAGCAAACCATGGAGTAGCTTATGCGACTGGCAGAGTTCATTCTCGCAAATATGGAGCCAATCCTCGCGGAGTGGGAAGCATTTGCACGCAGCCTTTTGCCCGGTGCAAATATGACAATTGCCGCGTTGCGCGACGATGCCGGATCGATCTTGCGCGCCACCGCGCGAGATATGCAGAACCGCCAGAGCTTTCAACAGCAAGAGAGCAAGTCCAAAGGAGATGGCGGTGCGGATACCATAGCGAGCGATCTGCTCGATAACGCCTCAGACTTGCACGGCGTAGAGCGAGTGGGCTCGGGTTTTCACATCACAGATGTCGTTTCCGAATATCGCGCTCTGCGCGCTAGCGTGCTGCGATTGTGGCGAGAGAGTCTTCCGCGCCCGGGTCTTAATGACATCGACGACATCACACGCTTTGACGAGTCATTGGATCAATCGCTTGCCAGCGGAGTTGCCAGTTATGCAAAGCGAATTGACGAATCGCGACAGATGTTTCTTGCGATCCTAAGCCACGACCTACGTAGTCCACTGTCATGCATCCGCATGGCTACAGATATTGTCTCGCTGGATAACAAAGATCCGGACGTTGCCCAGTTGCTGTCGATGATCAAGAGCAACACGGATGCGATGATGCAATTGGTTAGCGACCTGATCGACTTTTCTTCGAGCGGCTTGGGCCTTGCGATGCCACTGAATCGAGGGCCAGTCAATCTGAGTGAACTTTGCCACGAAGTGATCGAGTCGTTTCGCACATCACACCCCTCTCGCGAACTGCGATTTCGATCAGACGGCGACGTCAACGGCGTGTGGGATGCAGGCAGGATCCGACAGGTCGTCTCCAACTTAATGGGCAACGCGATTCAGCACGGGTCGCCCGATGGTCCGATCGACCTATCGGTAACCTCTAAAAGGGCTTCGGAAGGATCCGGCCTGCAAGAATCCACCGTGGTAGTAAGCGTCCACAATGACGGGGCGCCGATTCCACAGGACCTTTTGCCGACGATATTCGATCCGTTGAAGCGTTATGCGACACCGGAATCAATATTACAACGGAATCCGGGCAGTATTGGACTGGGGCTATACATCGTGCGCGAGATCGTTGTCGCTAAAGGCGGCACGTTGGAAGTCACGTCGACGTCCGAGAAAGGCACCACGTTCACCGTCTGCATACCGCGGTCGCTCGCGGTTGAAGGGGAAATCGAGACGAATCAAGTGCAGTGATACAACCACTTCATTGATCCGGACCTAGTTCACTGCAACACCAAAGGTGCTTGTCCGTGGTTAGATTCCTAAACTCGATGTATCGCTCCCCATTGTGCAAGTTGGTGTGGTACGCGAATGGTGGGTTGAGTTGAGAATGGGACGACGTTGTTAGTTTGATTGTGAGCTTTCCGACTGATTGAATTCCGAAGTCCTGCTAAGCGCAGTCGCCAACGGATAACCCTAGCCTCCGGAACTTAGAGGAAGCCCCCACTCATTTAATGAACACAGAAAGCGATAGTGTTCCTCTGCTGCACTATTTCCCAGGGCCGTGAATTCCAAGATTAGATCTTCGCAGCCAGCGACAAGTTTTTCCTGCGAGTCCAATGGGCGAACAGGTGTCCGTTCGTCAGGGCCATCGCCGCTTCGAAGCGCGATAGGAATACCATCAGAGCCCCATAAGTAGAATCGACGTGGTTCCATACGATAGATGTGCTCAGGTCCAAACGTATAACAGAAATCTTCGGAGTAGTAGGGTTTCCATGCTCGTCCAACTACGCGTAAACCAGTTTCAGTGTTTGAAATCGATTCCACTATGATCC
>CAUJKA010000091.1 GCA_963204965.1 Planctomycetota bacterium
AGCTGACCAAGCGATTACTAGTCGACCCCTTTTCGTAGTCACCGCCGATTAACGGGCGAATCCGATCAGGAATGTGCACAACGAGAGGGACTCGCAGGCCACTCTCATAAAGCCAGCGCTTGCCGCGCGGCATTCCGCTACCGTGATCGCCGTAGTAGAAGACCACCGTGCTGTCGCTCAGTCCATCAGCCTCAAGTTGCCGAAGTATCTCACCAACTTTTTGATCCATCTCGGTGACTCGATCGTAGTACTGTGCCCAGTCTTGGCGGACTTCGGGAGTGTCGGGATGATAGGGAGGCAGCTTTACTTTTGCCGGATCATGAATGGCTTGGTGAGGTCGATCGCGGATCTTGCTTTCGTGGCTGATCGTGAAATTGAACACAGCAAAGAAGGGCTGACCCGGCTTTCGATTTCGCCAATGAGCCTTATTGCTGGATTCATCCCAGAGATTCTTTTCGTTAACCTGCAAGTTGTAGTCGGTCTTGCTGTTGTTTGTGCAGTAGTATCCTTGCTCCTTCATTAATTTAGGATACAGGCTGACGCTATCGGGCAATCGAACGGCGCTTCGCATGTGTTGAGCACCCAGCGAAGTTGGGTACATTCCGCTCACAATGGTCGTTCGAGCTGGAGCACAGACAGGGGCGTTCGACCAGGCTTTAGCGAATTTCATTCCTTTCGCTGCCAGCGCGTCGATGTTGGTTGTGTCCGCAAATGCATCGCCGTAACAACCTATTTCGGTTCCCGTATCCTCTGAAGTTAGCCACAGGATATTGGGTCGAAACTTCTCCGAACTCGCTGGGCTGGCGGTGATTGATTGTCCCGAGCAGGTCGAGCTGGCGGTAAAGAGACCAAGCCAGACCACTGCCGCAATCTGCCCGAGCACTAGAGCCAGCCTATTGGATTGACTTAGAAGTTGGTTATGTGATGCGCGGACTGGCGAAAGCTGAGTTCGGGAAGAGATTGGGGCGATCATGGGAATTCCTGGTGTGGGCTGGTTTCCGCTTGCACCGATGTCAGTACAATTTGCAGGCGTTACGATGATACCGCGAGCCACAACGGCGATCGAGTGTTGAGTGGATCTAACTTCAACTGAGTTTGATAAACGCGTGTTAAGCTAGGTAGACTTTGGCAATTACGCAGAAGTAGACTTTGGTTTGCAAGGCCACTTACGACGACCCCAATGCTTGACTACCCCCAGGCTCGATAACTAATGGCTCGTTACCTAAAACTTGGTCAACAATGATTGGACACTAAAATGAAACTTCAAATCTCGACGTTTGCAATTGGAATGTTTGCCGCGTTGATCTTCGCAGGATGTGCATCTGGTCAAGGTCAGCTGGGCGCGACCGCGACGCTTAAGGCTGCCGCCGGTGTAACGCAGAATCCCGCGATGCTGAATCCAGCCTTAGCCAATAAGCAGGCTCCAGAAGAGTTCACGGTGAAATTCGAGACGACCAAGGGAGACTTTATTGTCAAGGCAACGAGAGCTTGGTCGCCTAATGGAGCGGATCGATTCTACAACTTGGTAGACATTGGCTACTACAAAGATATCGTCATCTTCCGAGCGATCGACGGCTTCATGTTCCAGTTTGGAATCCATGGTGATCCGGCCGTCAACGAAAAGTGGATGGACGCGAATATCAAAGATGATCCAAGTGCCAAAGTATCGAATAACCCAGGTTATCTTTCGTTCGCTATGGGCGGTAAAAATTCGCGTTCGAATCAGATTTTTGTCAATCTAGGCGACAATCGACGTTTGGACCCAATGGGGTTCACGCCTTTTGCACAGATCGTTGACGGGCAGAAAACGGTATTGGCAATAAACACTGAGTACGGCGAGAACTCAAGGGAAGTACAGGGTAAATTCCAAGCTGAAGGAAACAGCTACATTCTCAAAAAATATCCCAAATTGGACATCATCAAGTCGGCCACTTTCGTGACTGACGATAAAGCACCTCAAACCCCAGCAGCGCCTGGGCAACCCAAGGAGTAACAACTGTGTTGATTTTGAAAACGAGCGAGGGCGATATTAAGATCGAGCTCTTTGAGAAAGAAGCGCCAATCTCTGCGCAGAATTTCTTAGCTTACGCCAATGCGGGATTCTATAACGGTACTATTTTTCATCGCGTCATCGATGGATTTATGGTTCAGGGTGGTGGATTCACTGCGGATATGAAGCAGAAGAAAACCAATCCTCCGATTAAGAATGAATCAACCAACGGCTTAGAGAACAAGAAGTATACGCTTGCCATGGCTCGTACCAGTGTTCCAGACAGTGCGACTAGCCAATTCTTCATCAACACGACCGACAACGATTTCCTTGATCGTTCGCAGTCTCGCGATGGCGTTGGTTACGCAGTGTTCGGTCGAGTCGTCGAGGGGCAAGCGATTGTTGACAAGATTGGCAAGACTAAGACTGGTACATCGGCAGGAATGCAAGATGTGCCGGTCAAGGCAATCACCATTGATAGCGTCGAAGTTGTTGCAGCTTCGTAGCGAGAGCTAAGGTGAACTCAGTTTGAACTCTAAATCTGCTCGCAGTCTTAACGCTGGTTCAAGTGCTGGCGAAATTGCACAAGATCACTTTCGGATCGTGGCTGATGCCACTTACGACTGGGAGTCTTGGCATCACTGCGATGGTCACGTGATGTGGATCAATCCGGCTGTCGAGCGGATAACGGGGTTCACGGTTGCTGAGTGCATGGCGATGGCTCGGTACCCGCTTCCGCTAATTTTCGAAGGCGACTTGGCTCGCGTTGCAGAAATGTACGCGGGCTTCGCCAATCGTACCACAGGAAATGATATCGAGTTTCGAATTCGCCACCGCGATGGGCGTATTGCGTTCGTGGCGATCTCGTGGCAACCGATGTTCGATCAACGTGGTCAACATCTCGGGTGTCGAACAAGTATTCGAGATATTTCCGAACGACAAGAGTTGCGAACTCAGATTACTCGATACAACGAGCATCTTGAGCAATTGGTGCAGGAGAAGACCGACAAGCTGCAACATCTCGAGCGTCGGAAGGCTCAGCTTGAGAAACTGGCTGCGCTCGGGCAATTGGCGGCTGGCGTAGCTCATGAAATCAACAATCCCTTGGCTGGAATTCGTAATGCGTTTCAGTTGATTAGCGCCGATCTGCCGAAGGACTCGTCCAGTTTTCCATTGTTGGATTTGGTGGATCGAGAGATAGAACGTCTGGCAGGAATGGTTCGCAATATGTTCCAGACCTTTCGAAAAGATGTGGAGCAGGCTAAGCCGTTTGAACTAAGTTCCGTCTTGGATCAAGTGATTCAAATGCTGCGAAGTACCGCTAGCGGGCGAGGTGTGACTTTAGAGCATCGAACCGTTGGAGATATTCACAGGGTAGTATTACCCGAAGGTCAAGTGAAGCAGGTTCTATACAACCTGGGTCGCAATGCCATCCAGGCATGTTCCAGTGGCAAATCAGTTCGATTCGCTTGCCAGGGTTTTGGAGAACGAGTCCAGTTAGTAGTTGAAGATGAGGGCAGTGGGATTGATTCGGAATTGTTGCCCTTTATATTCGAACCTTACTTTAGTACGAAGGGCGGTGTAGCCGAGCCGTCGATGGGATTAGGGCTTTCGATTTGTAAACGGCTGGTAGAATCGATGGGCGGAACCATTAATGTGGTCACGCATCCGGGAGTTGGCAGCAAGTTTACTGTGGATCTTCCTGTGGTTTTCAATCGAGCGTCGGTATACTCCGATCAGCTAGATAACTTGGATGATGACGAAGATTATTAGGCTGAATTATGGAATTGGTCGGTAAAAGACTGCTGATTGTGGACGACGAGCCGCTGTTCTTACAGACGACTTGTCAGTTGCTTCAAAAAGAGGGCGCGGATTGCAAAACGGCTGTTGACGCGACCAGCGCCCTTTCGCAGCTTGAAACGCACGATTTCGATCTGATCCTGACCGATCTCAACATGCCGGGCAACTTACGCTGGGAGCTATTGCAGGCTGGTCGTCAACGTTGGTCGCACGTTCCGATGATTGTGATTACTGGCGTGCCTTCTTTGCCATCAGCGATTGAGAGCTTGCGACTGGGCGTCACCGATTATTTGCTCAAGCCTGTTGCGTTTCCTGAGTTGTTAGGCAGTATTCATCGAACACTTGCATCCAGTTCCAAATCGCAGGCCTCGCCGGCGTCAGAACAATCGGACAAGATAGTTGGCAACAGTCAAGCGATGTCGGACGTCGTGGCAATGATCGATCGCATCGCCGAAGCTAATGCTCACGTCTTGGTATCCGGCGAAACAGGTACAGGCAAGGAATTGATCGCTCGCGTCATCCACCAACGCAGTCGCAATGGCAGTGGTAGTTTTCAGATTGTCGATTGCAACACGGTAGTCGAAGATCAATTGGCGTTGGACCTGTTTGGAAGTGTTGATGGCGATGTCCGCAAACCTGGCCTATTGGAAATGGCCAATGGCGGAAGCTTGTTTTTGGACGAAGTTGCCGAGTTGCCGTTGAGCCTGCAACCGAAACTGTTGCGAGTAGTGCAGAATCAGGAGTTCACGCCGATTGGCAGTGCGACTCCCGTGCGAATTAACGTACGATTTATCTCATCGACGCAACGACGCTTGGAAGAAGAAGCTGCCGCGGGTCGCTTTCGAAATGATCTTTACTATCGACTGGGCGTTCTCTCGTTAACGCTGCCACCGCTTCGAGATCGCGGTGACGACATCATATTGCTCGCCGAGCACTTCTTAGCCGAATCAGGAAGAGCGGAGCTAAAGCTATCAGAACCTGCTAGAGCAGCGTTACTGGCCTATGCTTGGCCAGGCAATGTGCGCGAGCTTCGAAACGCCATCACTAGTGCGGCAACTTTCTGCGAAGGCGATTTGGTAGATGTATCCGATCTTCCATCCGAAATCACTCGAACTCCTACGCTCCAGTCAACGCAGAGCTACATGGATCAAGTAGGTGCGGATGTTTTAGGAGTTACCGAGTCCACGGACAGCTCGCTTCACGAAAAACGATTGGAGCTGGAGCGAGTCTATCTTCTTAAGCTGCTCGAGGACAGTCGAGGCAACGTGACTCACGCTGCTCTTAAGGCAAACATGTCTCGCCAAGGCTTTCATAAGCTACTCAAACGCCATCAGATTTCGGCCGCGGATTATCGATAGAGTGTGGTCGGGCAGGTTTGCTTATATCGCTAATTTTGGGATTTCGGGCCGAAGGTCCAGCAATTTACCTAGCCCAGCCCGTCGGGCCGTTGGCCCTTTGTTTTTCAC
>CAUJKA010000092.1 GCA_963204965.1 Planctomycetota bacterium
GGGGTGCCTCACCGTGCAGCCCCGGTCCATGGACGTTCTCAGAAGGTTCGATATCGTACATACTCACTCGAACCACTGCTGGTCATGATCGATTCAGTTTTCCTGAGATTCAATCAATCGCTCTCGTATCAGTTTCGAAGATCCAAAGACGCAAGTGGAGGAAACTCCACGGTCGTCTCTCGATCTGTAATAAATATCAACACCCGCGAGCCGGAAATGCGACCCGCGGGTATTGAGTTCAAGTATACCGCAGTTGGACCGGAGTCCAACTCGCGTTTACAGTTCGGTCGCTTCAACATCAGCGACGAATCGCTGGTTGTCGGCCCAGAACGCAATGATCGGCTAACACGGATTCACTAGTTCAGGCTGAACCGTAGATCAGGGACGGATGCCAAGGGTATAAGGGTTTTAAAATTCTTGGCGATGAACTCAAAGTTGGTTTGAAGCTCGTTGGAGCTCCTAAAGCGAGCTGCATGGCGAACAGCCTCTTCAATTTCCTCGCTCCATACAACCTTCGAAGTCACCTTGGCGGAAGCATCCTTTCCAGTAGCCGGGCAGTATTTTATTCGCAAATCTGCCAGGCTATTCTTCGATTCAACCTCCAGCACTGATTCCTTGTTTTTCCACAGTCACCTTGGCTGCGAATCCTAGTTGAACATTTTATGCTCCCATCAAGAGAAGATTTTTGAGGGTTAGGGCGAGTGGCAATCGAAAAGCCATATCCTCCAGTTGTGCTGGTTGTCACACTTTTCTGGATTTCTAACGTGAGCAACTCCACAAACTCTACCTACGACGCTCCTGATTGGCGGCAATCCAAGCATCAACAGCAGCGAAAATCCCCTTCGAATCAGTAGCGACGTCTTTGACGGCGGGTTGAACGGTGTTGCTAGGCAAGGGGGTCATACCGAGGTCAAGATAGGCTCGCTGAACTTCCGATGCAGGAATCGTACCATCCTCTTCTAAGACAGCCATGGTCAAGCAACTCGGGCAGATCATTTTCAAGCGACGATTGTCTTGGCCGAGGCCAAGACATTGTGCCTTTTGAAGTACGATTCTCAATTTCGGCGAGTTGGCGACGGGCACTCCTTCATTGATTGGTGCGGATGATAAAAAAAAGCCCAGTTCGAGAAGTTTGCTTGCCGGCGAAACCAACTCGGGATGCCGAAGTACGCAGGGAACTGAAATTAGACCATGTACCAAGTGCGCGACGCCCAAAACCGCGCCGGGACGCAGCGCCATAGCTGCACGAAAGACGCGGTGTGCATCAGCATCAAACTGACTGTAGATCTGTGATATAGACATTGGATTACCCTGACTCGGAATGGAGAGCTATCCCTAAAAGGCACAAGCGAGCCGGTTTTTTCTACTTCTTCAGGTTTTCGTGACAGTAGCTTTTGTTTGGCTGAAGGTGAACTTCAAGAAAATTCTGGCTGTAGGAAAAAATGCCACTCCCATCAGCTTTTCTCTATAGGTTCGTGTCACTTTAACTTGACCTTGGAGATTAGTAATGATTGCTACCGCTACCTGTCGCCCTAAGCAAGCCTTTAAAGCACTCGTATGTATTGGTTGCGGAGACGTGACCAATGCAAAAGTCAATCGTGCTGTCCATGAATGCATGTTAGAATACGGTCTTGAGAGACTGCTGTTTGTGGATATCAACGGAAACGCCCTTCAATCGATCCCGGAAGACAAGCGTGCACTGCTCGCGGACACTTCGAAAATCGCGGAACTACTGGGTAGCCGAGGCTTCCTTGGCGAAGACGTCCTTGCTTTGGTGTGTACTCCTAGCGTTTACCACGTTGCTTATGCCGAGCTACTCGATGGACTCGTAGGACACATTGCAATCGAAAAGCCGATTGCACTTCGGTCAGATGAAGCCGAGCGATTGCTTAGTCTTTCGGGCGCTATTACTCCTATCGAACATCAAGTATACAAGGCTGATGTGATGAGGCTGTGTCAGCGGACGCGAACCGGTGAACTTGACTGGGAGCGCGTGCGGGGAATTCAATTCAAGCTTCATGAGACCGGCGGTGTCGGCGAGCGGGCCATCGATGACATCGTTTTTGACACCGGGTATCATGGCTTGGCGTGCATGCTGGCCGCTGCTTCGCAGGCCTACAGTGATCTCGACATTGAAATCGAGTCTTGCCGGACCAAGACGTACCGACTTGGTCCGGATCAGCCCAAGAAATGCACCGCAGCCATAATTCGAGGAATGCTTCGAAATGATGTTCTTTCGATTCCATTTGAGATCAGCGTTGGCAAAGGATTTGAAGCAAGCGATAAATCTCTACGATTGCAGTTTGATCGAGGAGTCGTGGAAACTGCCAGTTTCAACGAGAGCGGGCATTTGGCTCACAAGCGAGTGCTAGAATCAATTCTGAATAGCGAACCTGCGTTGCTAGGCGTAGAAGAGAGTATTCGAATTGTTCGATCATGCGAGCGAGCCATGATGATCGCCGAAAATACTGGCACTTATCGGTTCGGCCAAACGCCAAATTGGCAAGCAGTTTTTCCGAAGCTGATATCGCGAACCACTCAAATCGCCGCGCGCGTTATGTCGTTCGTTTGGTAGCCGCTGCTAAGCAACGTGAAGGTACGCAGACTGCTTGACGGTTACCTAATCGTCGAGCAGTTTTCGTAGTCGATTTCGATTACGAACTCTGACATAAAAGTCTGGAGTCATTTCAAGCCCGGTCAACTTAGCAACGAAGGCAGAAGGATCTGTCAAAATCCGGTGGCCATGCTTATCCAATAAAGTTGGATCCTGAATTTGGACGAGTCTTCCGTCTGGTAACACGATACCGAGCACATCTCCCGCCTTGCTGAACTTGAGGTCTCGGAAAAAGTAGCCGCCTGGATTGGTCCCATCATTACCGTCTTGCAACACTGAATCATCGATCGAGGTTTCCTCTAGAAAATCTCTCTCAATTCGCAAGGCGTTGACAAGGAGGATTTCACCAAAAGTTTCCTGCCAGACACGCACAAAACCGTCCGTCGTTCCGGTTGCCAGATATCTGCCACACGGCGAGACTGCAAAAGCCACGATCATGGCCGCTTGCGGATCTTCCACAGCTTTGAAGTTGGAAAGCAGTTTGCCGGTTGCCAGCGACCAAATCTGCACGGACTGTGTATTGACAGCGAAGACACGATCACCGTCAGTTGGAAGGCAGATGCTGTTCACGGCGGCTGCACCCGACAACCGCTTGTTGAGCACTGGAGCATCCCCGTTGATCAAGTCGTAGACAAGGATCTCACCGTAGAATGTGGCTACAACAAGACATTGCATCGGATCAGAGAATTCGACACCTACAATCGGCTGATAATTGATGCCAAGAGCGACGCTATCCGATTCATGCCTTCGCCGTGCTTCACCCAACGGCGTCGGAAGTACGAACTGAGTAATCTGTTTTCGCGAGCTACGTTGCCAAATGTCGATATGACCGTCTTTCCAAGATGACGCAACCAGGTTCATTACCTTGGAAACGCAAATCGCAGGACTGACGAGAGGAAATTCACTAAGCAGATTCTTACGTGCATTTGTGTCATCCTTTGCAGCTCGTACTCTATTGGCATACTTGGCGTCTGGAAATTTACGCCCTTCGGACGGCAAGAATTCCTGTATTCCGTTTTTGCTATCCATGAGCAGGATACGACCGTAGGATGTGCCCATGAGCAAGGATTCTTCATCACACTCGATCAGACTCCAAATAGCATCTGGCTGGTATGGCAAGCTCTCATCCGCGGTTGTTGATTGGCCTACGGTGTGAACTAGTTTTCCATTTCTAACTGCAGACCAGTTTCCATCAGACCGCGGGACTATCGCAAACACACCATTCGTCGTGTCATTGCCACTCAGGACCAGTATTTGGTGTTCCAATGCGCCGCATTTCCAACGCCGCGCGGCTCGATCGCTGTCGAGAGTAAATAACCTATTCGACTCGTCAAAAATTGGATATGCATGTCGCGTCCAGTGCTCGGGTGAATCGATCGCAGTGCCAGTGGCTTTGGCCCGCCCGTCTACTAAATCGAAGATCCTGGTCGTACCTCGCTCATCGTGAACCACGATCTCTCGTGATTTAGAATCCATCGCCAAGCCTCGAATTCTACGGAGCGGTCTAGGACCGGTCCGGAGGCGAATGTCCTGCTCAGTAGGCTTGGACCAGTCAAAAGGGAATTCGGGTAGGCAAAAGTTTACCGCCGTCGAATAATTCGTTGTGGAAACCACAGTGATTTGTCCCGATGCATTCCCAGCAGCTATCATCTTTTTGTCTGCTGACAACGCGACATTTACAATTTCATCTTTAAAGACAATTACGGCCTTAACCAATTCTCCAGATACCCAGTCCCAAAATCGGAGCGAGCCATCGCGTCCAGCGGTCATCACCGTTTCGCTAGCGATCTCAAAAATCTGATCGTCTGCTTGCTTCACCGTGATTTTTGCGTAACGCTGGCCAGCCGTGTCCTTTTCTGTCACACTCTCGATCAGACTCAAGTTCGAAACGTGCTTGTCATCTACGATGTCTAGGTGAAATTCCTTGATTACGCTGCCACTATCGGCTCTCACGGCTATTAGCAGGCTGTCAGCTCCTACGGAATAGATCCGATTTCCGTCGTCTGACCAACAGAGCGCGACGGTCGTAACGTTTGGAAACGCAGATTCAAAACCGTTTTCGATAAAATCAGGAGAATGAAAAACTCGGTGAA
>CAUJKA010000093.1 GCA_963204965.1 Planctomycetota bacterium
GCAACAAAACATCGCGAGCGTCATTCAGACCTGCATTCAACGCTCAGCCGACCCATTCAACTTCATCAGACAGACTCTGTGCGCATTCAACGGGCCTGTCCCTCTCCCCAGAGCCCCTGCTGTTCGGTAAACAAGTACTATCCCGTTTTATCGATTAGATTGCAAGTTGGCACTCAATTTTGCTGAGATAGCCGGCGAAGTGAACGATCTTCGGGCAAATAGCATGATCGTCTTTTCTCAAAACCGAGAGCATCTTTCCACAACCACCCGTCACGATTCGATAGAAATAGAGAAACTGGTAGAGAGATGATCAATGAAATTGAAGCGCGGGAAATAGCGAATGACTATGGCAAAACGGTTGGACTTCCAACGTTTCAAATAGATGGTGAGTTCTTGTTTGAGCAAGATGACCGATCCATTTGGCGAGAATTTCTTTGGTTTGATGAATCTAACGCACTTGAAGTTCAGCCTGCGGGAGCAGCAGTGGACATTGACGCCATGACTGGACAAGTAGTGGATTGTCAGGGCATGCTGTAAATGGGACAGCTTCAATAGACCAGCAGTCGAGAACGATGTTGCGACCGCGGGGGCTCCTGGTAACTTTCACTGCGTCAGCCACTTGTTTACAGCACAAAGGGAGAACGCTCAATTGTCTTTCCCATTGGTAAAGGCCAATCCAATTTCGCGACCAACCGTGTTATATTGCGATATTGATTAGAGCCTCTCGGTAGGCAAATCTGGCAGGAGAGTGAAATCTTGTTTTCATTCTCCTGCCCTCATTCTCTTGCCTTGATCTCTTAGCTCTTCAAGTTCTTGCAGCGGTGAAAATCATCGCCAGCTTGGGATTGGTCTACCGGGAGTCCACGGTGCCCCTTGAGCGTCGAAGCGCTTGAGCATAGCAGGGATATCGGTGTCAAGAAGCTTGTTGAGCTCTACAAGAGCCACATCAAACTCCTCGCCAGCGATTTCATACTGACGTCGATGAGTGCCGGTGGGGCCAGTGGTACTGCCCATCGCTCCCATCATCGCGTTGAATAGCCGGTTCTGTAGTCCTGGCATCGCGTCTTCATTGCGTTTCGTACGCGTTGGGTCACCAGTGAACTTTTCCTTCACGTCCATCAAGCGAACTTGAAGGCCGCGAATCTCTTTCCACAAGCTCGGGTCGGCTTCGGCCGCGGACTTGGTCAAGCTTTCGATAGCCTCCAATCGCTCGGAAGCTTCGCTAGCCAGCTCCGTCGCTGCGTTAACTGCATTGGCCAGTTTGTAGACCTTCTTTGAAAAGTCTCGAATGGCGGTGCGATCGATCTCGGTTGTGTCACCAAACGTCAACGGCTCAATCTCAAATTCGGTCTTAGCGATCAGCTCGGTGACTTCACCATCGACCATTTGCGATACTTCGACAGTGTACTTGCCGGGAACAGCAACTGGGCCGCCACCGCCGCCACCGCGTCGCCGACCACCGCTTGGTCCAGCATGACGATAATCCCAATTCACGCGCATCATGCCTCGATCTGTGGATATCGGAATCTTGCGCACTACGGTACTAGCAGTATCGCGAATCGTCAGCCAGCGCGAAGCGGCAACTTCGCGGTCCTCTTTCTTGAGGTCCTCCCACGACGGATAAGGCGTGTCCTTGCCAGCCTTGGCTCCTTCGCGATCGGCTTTCACTCTTTGTGACTTCTTAGTCTTGAGCTCTTCCTTCAAATGGAATGTGAAGGTGACGCCATACTCTGGATTAGGTGCCGTGTAAAAGTTCGACCCCTGGAAGGCTCGGCCAGAAACTCCCATCTTGCTGACCGTCTGATAGATGAGGCCTTTCTTGATGGGGAACATCTTGTTGGCTTCGAGCAATTCAGGCTTGATATCGCGTAGAGGCGAGTAGTCATCCAAAACATAAAAGCCACGACCAAAGGTAGCCAGCACCAGATCATTTTCGCGACGTTGGATTTCGAGATCGCGAACCATGATCGTTGGCAAGCCCGTTTTCAGAGCAATCCACTTCTCGCCACCATCGACAGTGAAGTAGCAACCGAATTCAGTACCACAAAAGAGCAACTTCGGATTCACATGGTCTTGCTTCAGTGTGTACACGCTACCACGCTCCGGCAGGTCACCATGGATTTGTTGCCATGAGTTTCCCCGGTCCGTGGACTTGAGGATGTAAGGCTTGAAGTCGCCTCGTTTGAAATTGGTCACCGCCACGTAAACCGTGTTCGGGTCAAACAGATCCGCTTCAATATCGTTGATATAGCCAAACTCAGGGACATCCAGCGTGCCGAAGCGATCGACCTTGCGCCAAGTCTTACCGCTATCTTCAGTGACTTGTACCAAGCCATCATCGGTGCCGATATAGATCAGCCCGTCGGCTTTAGTTGATTCATCGACCGCGACGATGTTGCCGTAAAGCGAAGTTGAGGAGTTCTTGGCTACCCCGTCGACTCCCCAGATTCGTCCCATGACCTTGAGTTGGTTACGATCGATCTGTCGAGTCAAGTCAGGGCTGATTGCCGTCCAGTTGTCGCCGCGATCATCACTGCGAAACAGAATTTGCGAGCCGTAGTAAATTCGCTTGGAGTTGTGTGGCGAAATCAGCAGCGGCGAGTCCCAGTTCCAACGCAATGGCGGACCCTCTTTGGACTCTTGCGGCTTGATATCGACGGCTTCACCCGTTTTGCGATTGTATCGAACTAGGCCACCATACTGCCATTGCGAATAGATTGTGTCGGGATCATTCGGATCGACGGCCGGCTCGAAGCCATCGCCAAAGACTGTCACGAACCAATCGCTATTGCGAATGCCATGGTCGTTGTTGGTTCGCGACGGACCACCTTGAGTCGCATTGTCTTGCGTGCCACCATAAACATAGTAGAACGGTTTGTCGTTCGAGACTGCCACTTTGTAGAACTGAGTAATCGGCAAATTAGCCTTGTAATCGTAGCTCTTGCCACGATCCCAACTCTCATACAAGCCACCATCACAGCCGATCAGCAAGTGATTCTCGTCATTGGGATCGACAACCATTGCGTGGTTATCGACGTGCTTGTCATCTTCGCCCAAAGTGCCAAAAGTCTTCCCGCCATCTTCGCTGACCATCATCATCGTGTCGAGCGAGTAGATGCGATTGACGTTATGTGGACAGCAGACAATTTCGTTGTAGTACTGGGGGCCGTTCGAAACATAGCCGCTCATCTTCTCCCATGTTTCACCGCGATTGATGCTACGGAAGAAACCGCCTTTGTCGTCGGCCGCTTCGACAATCGCATACACGATCTCAGGATTCACCGGCGAGATATCCAGTCCGATCTTTCCCTTGTCACCGTCGGGCAATCCGCGACCAATCTTTCGCCAAGTCGCTCCACCGTCCGTCGATTTGTGTACAGTCGACTCGGGGCCGCCGTCGATTAGAACCCATTGATGCCGTCGTCGCTGATACGAGCTAGCGTAGAGGATGTCTGGATTTTTCGGATCGATATGAACTTCATTGATCCCCGTCATCGGGCTGATGTTCAGGATGTTGGCCCAAGTCTTGCCGCCATCAGTGGTCTTGTAGAGCCCACGATCGCCACCGTCTTTCCACAGCGGTCCCTGAGCAGCAACAAACACGACGTTGGGATCTTGTGGGTGAACTGCGATCATGCCGATATGTTCGCTGTTCTCCAGGCCGACTCGCTTAAACGACTGCCCGCCATCGGTGGATTTGTACAGTCCGTCACCGTAGCCGACGCTCCGCTGCGAGTTGTTCTCGCCGGTACCAATCCAAATGGTATGTCGATCGTGTGGACAGATTGTGACGCAGCCAATCGAGTACGAACCCTCGCCATCGAAGACCGGCTTGAAGGTCACACCTGAGTTCTCTGTCTTCCACACGCCACCGGAAGAGGCTGCCACGTACCACGTTGAACGATTGACTGGATCGACTGCGATATCACCAATCCGTCCTGACATGAGTGCCGGACCAAGGCTACGAAACTTCAGAGCTGAAACCAAGCCTGAGTTGACGCCTGGGGTTTCATCTTTGGGTTCGTCCGAGTCTTGTGAGAAGGCCTGCAAATTCCCCAGAGCCAGCGAGAGGCTGGCCGCCAACAAAAACTTTTTCAGCATGTTTCTTCTTCAGATGTGTTTTCTAGAGTCACAGGATGGTCAGAGAAGCATCGAAATGATGCTCCAATCTAGTTGCAACTTCCCCCAATTGCCATCCACGACCTCTAAATTGCGCCCCTCAAATTGCCTGCCGCCAGGATTTCTCGCCAGCCACAAAAAGGCACAGAAGCCATAAAAGTATGGAGCCTTGGCTACTCATTTCTCCTGAGTCGAAAGTAGCCACCGTCGCCAGATCGCCAGACGGTTGATTGACCAACCCATAGACCATTCGTAACAACTTCTTTCTCCCCATCGCCAATTTCGACGTAGTGCAACTTCTGGAATTTCGGGCCGAAGGTCCAGCAATTCACCTGTCCATCACCAAGTGCGATCAATTATTGAACCGCAAGCGCTATCCGCCATTCTTTTGCCTTGAGTTCTTCCTACTCCTATATCGTGCTTGGGCAAGCCATCATGCATCGCAGCGAACATTTTGTGTCTACTGTGCCTTTTTGTGGCTATCTCAGAATTCTGCCGCGTTCCATCTTTGCAGCCTACTCGGCTAGCGCTGGGTTGGATCGGGTTGGAAACTCGTGCAAACGATTTTCAAGATTAGCGTTAATGAGGTAAGTGGTTGAGAACAGGCTCGAACTTGCTACGCTTAGCCCATCGTTTGACCTTCCCTTTGAGCTTCAACCGCTGAAATGGTGGGCAAGAGATCGACAAGTAAAAAGGAAAAAGGATCAGAATCGGTCAACCTTTATGCAACTACCTCGACACGAACTCGTACTGTTCTTCAAGCTTCATCGGACGCTCATGTTCTTTGTGAACCATCGTCTCAAGGTGATTCCCAATAAGATCGCCACGCCCGAAGAATTTGCCGCCCTGTCGCCGGAAGTACGGATCAAGGTGCGGGATGCCTTGAACGACAACCTTGATCTGATCGAGTCGTTCACCGCTGAAAACCCGGCTCACTTGTCGGACGACGAACTCGACATTGTTCGTTCTTGGCGGCATGTGGTGACTGGCAAGTTCTACGTCTTCCGGGAACTCAAGAAGTACACCGTGTTCCTCTCCACGACCTCCCCAACCATCGCTTATGGCGTCCTTCCGTTGTCACAACCGTTCGAGGAAGTGATTGGCCCGAATCTGCCTGTGCTGACGCAAACCGTGCTGTTTCCCTTTAAGGGCGTGATCGTCTACGACGGCCTGATGGTCAGCTACAGCATTTCGTTCGGTCCTGGCATCCGGCGAAATCTGAACGAGCATTTCAAGGAAGCCAAGTTAAGTCACGGGATCGTCACGTCGCTGCCGATGTCGAAATCGTCGTTGCCTCCTAAAGCGGCAAAGCCCAAGAAAATATCGAAGCCGACGTCGAAGGAGGATAAGGACGATTCGCTGCGCGTCGTTATAGGATTGATCGACCAGTTTTGCAAAGAGCATCTCAACGAAGAATACGCCGTGCTTTGCCGCGAGCTGGCCGAGAAGCTAGGCCGCAAACGCCCTTCGCCGTTGCTTCAAGGAAGCCCGAATGCTTGGGCCAGCGGCATAGTGCGAGCCGTGGGATGGGTCAACTTTCTGCACGACAAGAGCCAGACTCCTTACATGCGGGCAACCGACATCGACCACTACTTTGGAACCAGCTCGAGTAGCGGGGCGGCGAAGTCGGCCGAGATTCGCAAGATGTTCAAGATGCACCAGCTAGACCCAAGCTGGTGCTTGCCGAGCAGTCTGGATGACAACCCTATGGTGTGGATGCTTCAAGTCAACGGGTTCATGATGGATGTTCGCAATGCACCCAGGGAAGTGCAGGAGATCGCCTTCAACAAAGGGTTAATCCCTTATATCCCCGCAGATCGGTAAGAAGCAGATCATTGAAGCGATTCAAGCCCGCAAACTGCAATTCCGTGATGGTAGCTGCATCTGAACAGAACTACGAATCGGCACGATAGACAAGAGAATGAGGGCAGAAGAATTAGTTCCTCGTACTATACTCCCGCCCTCATTCTCTTGCCTTAAGTTCTTGCCGCGAGAAACTCCTTGTGTCGTGCAGTTTCATGCAATTGTGGCGATGCTCATTCGGCGACACTACCAGCGGCTTTACGGCGGCAAATACGTTCAGCCGGTGCGGTCTTCTCTGTTCTGGAGTTTTTATTGCTTCCGAATGAGTCGCGATACTAAAGCAGTCCAGCCTGTCTGATGAGATGCGCCGCAACCTCGGCCGGAATCGGCGTGAAAGAACTCGTGAAACAAAATCAAATCGCGCCATGGACCGGCCTTGCCATAACGTGGATCACCACCATGGCAAGGTCGATTGCCAGACGCGTCGTGTTCAAACAGAGATGACAGGCGGCGCGCGATCTCATGCGCGGCCTCCAGAAGCGTCACATGATTTCCGCTTCGAGTTGGTAACTCAACGGTAAAGTTATTTCCATAGTAGTGGTGATAGCGTTCCAGAGCTTCAACGAGGATGTAGGCGATAGGGAACCAAACGGGACCTCGCCAATTGGAATTGCCGCCGAACATGCGACTATCGCTTTCGCCGGGCACATACCGAACGACTTTGTGTTCGCCTTGTACGTGAAGCGCAAATGGGTTCGCTTCGTGGTAGCGGGAGAGCGACCGAATTCCGAAAGGAGAAAGAAACTCATTCTCGTCCAAGAGATAGGCGAGTAAGCGTGCCAAGCGTTCGCGCGAAGGGATCGCAAGAAGGCGATGGCCGTGCGTTCCGCCTTTCTCACAATAGCTGATATGTCTTGCAAGGTCGCTTCGATTCGCGATAAACCAATCCATCCGCTTTTTGAATCCGTGCAACTCCGCGATTCTGCCCTCGTCCAGCAACTCAACGGCGATCAGGGGCAAAAGACCTACCAACGAGCGAGTTCGTAACGTCGTCGATGGCCTATCATCTTGTAGGATCTGATCGTAGTAGAAGCCGTCTTGCTCGTCCCAAAGTCCATGACCTCCAAGAGTGTTTATGGCATCTACAATTTCGATGAAGTGCTCGAAGAACTTGGAAGCCATGTCTTCGTAGGCCGTATTGATACTGCCATCAGGTGCTTTCGCAAGTTCGAGGGAGATATTGAGCATCGTGAGCGCGTAGAACGCCATCCAAGCTGTGCCGTCTGCCTGCTCCAGTCGCTGGCCATCTGGTAAAGCCGTGGATCGGTCAAAGACTCCAATGTTGTCGAGCCCCAAAAAACCACCAGCAAACAGATTGCGTCCTTCGCTGTCTTTGCGATTCACCCACCAAGTGAAGTTAAGCAGCAATTTTTGGAAACAACGCTCTAGGAACACGCGGTCACGATGACCTGCCGGGCCGGTTATCTTGTAGATACGCCAACAAGCCCAAGCATGAACCGGCGGGTTCACATCACTGAACTTCCATTCATAGGCAGGGATTTGCCCATTCGGATGGAGATACCATTCTCGAAGAAACAGCAACATCTGCTCCTTCGCAAAATCAGGATCGGTTTCGGCAAAGGGGAGCATGTGAAAGGCCGTGTCCCAAGCGGCAAACCAAGGATACTCCCATTTGTCAGGCATCGAAAGGATGTCGCGAGCATGAAGATGTTTCCAGCTTCTGTTGCGACCGTACTTGCGACTCGCTGAAGAAGGTGGGAAGGCGGGATCACCGTTGAGCCAGTCTTGGATTTCGTAGTTGTAAAACTGCTTGGTCCAAAGGAGTCCGGCGTGAGCTTGGCGTTGGATTTGCGCATGCTCCTGATTGGGTTTTACAATGGTCTTGTAAAACTCGTCGGCCTCGAGAATTCGTTGCTCAAAGATACCAGAATCGATTCCCTTCGCGGGCCTCTGGAGCGATCCCTCGCTGAGTCTTAGTTGAAGCACTACCTGGCCTTTGGCGGGTATCTGCAATTGATAATGGGCGGCAGCTTTAGTACCCGTCCGAGCTGGATTCACAGCTTCGATATCCTTATCCATCACGTAACGATGAAACGCATCTTTTGTGTAGAGCGACGTGTTCGGTACGCCAAAAAGCCTCTGACTGTTGGTGTCATTTTCGGTGAGTAGCCATTGCGGAAGCGTTCCATCACTCGCAGCGTCCGCATGCAGGAGATACAGGCCGAGATCTTCGACCATAGTGGAATTCAGCCCGCGATGATCAATCTCGATAACTTCCCCGATCGCCCGTAGATTGGGACGTTTCGATCCTTGTTTCCATGACCAAGTGTTACGAAACCAAACGGTTGGCAAAACATCCAGGTTTGCAACCTCAGGACCTCGATTTTGGATGGTAACTCGAATGCTCAAGTCGTCGGGCGCGGCCTTCGCGTACTCGACAAAGACGTCGAAATAACGATCTTCGTCAAAAGCTCCTGTGTCCACTAATTCATACTCTGGGTCATTTAGCCCGCGGCGGCGATTCTCTTCCACCAACTCGGAGTACGGAAAAGCTCGCTGCGGATACTTGTAGAGCGCTTTCATGTAGGAATGCGTGGGAGTGGAGTCCAAGTAGTAGTAGAGTTCCTTGACATCCTCACCATGATTCCCTTCAGGTCCGCTCAGGCCAAAGAGTCGTTCCTTCAAGATAGAGTCGCGGTGATTCCAGAGTGACAATGCAAAGCAAACTCGGCACTGACGATCCGTAATCCCCAGCAGTCCGTCTTCGCCCCAGCGATACGCTCGCGACCTCGCATGATCGTGAGGGAATGACCCCCACGCATCGCCGCTGGTCGAGTAATCTTCGCGAACCGTAGACCATTGTCGTTCAGAAAGGTACGGACCCCAACGCTTCCAATTTGCCGCGCGTTGTTTGTCTTCGCGAAGCCGTTGATGCTCAGCGGTTACTGGTGACTCAAGCATGAATGAACACTCAAGGTTGATGTAGAGCGCGAATCGGTATCAGAGGATAGGATGCCGCTGCATGATCCCTTTTGGCTGATCCGCATGTTCGGCAATTCTACACCCTAAGGAAAATGTTTTGAAGTTGCGCCTTTTCTGGGATTTCGGGCCGAAGGCCCAACAATTTACATAGCCCAGCCCAGCAGGCTTGGGTTAGGTAAACAGACAGGCCTTCGGCCTTAAATCCAAATAGCGCAACTTCAAAAGAATGGTTGGGGACATAGCACATCAACCCCCATAACGTTGAAGGATTGGTAACTGGCGAAGTTTGGAGAGGAATTTGGATTTTCATGTCACAAGGATTCAGAGCATGTTAGCTAAGTTAAATACGTTGTCGCTCCTGGGCATCGAAGCGCTGCCGGTGGAGGTGGATGTGTCGGGGACGCCGATGCCGAAGACGATGCTGGTGGGTTTGCCCGAAGCAGCGGTCAAGGAAAGTATCCACCTCATGTCATTGTGGCCCGAGTAGCACGTTCTGATCAGTTTGAACAGGGACTCAATTCGCTTCGTCAACATGAACCTGGTCAGCCTGCTTGTTCGCCGTTCCACTTTAGCGCGAGCAACTTGAGAGTACAACTGGTTGCTGCCAAAGTAGAGATCGATACCCTGCCGGCGATGGTGGCTACATTTGTGCTGAACGAAGAATCGGCATGATAGGAAAGGGAAGGATTCACGGGTATAGTTTTTTTGCAGCATGAAGTGTTTCCGCATCAATCATCCGTTGAGGTGCTTGAGAAACATAGGGCGTCATGATTGTCCCTGAACCTCTATGATGCAAACCAAGACAATGTCCCAACTCGTGCAGAACTGCCGTCTCAACATCATACTTTCCGAAAGAACCATCCACTCCCCAAAACTCGTCTAGGAACAGACAAATAGGCAGAGGCGGCTCTTGCACATAGATTGTATTTGGCTTTGGAAAATCCCCATGCGCAATCCACTGATCACCGATTGGGGCGTGATCTTCGAAAGAGCGAAAGACGAACCTTATTGTTACTAATGGTTCAACTTCAGTCTCGACAATGCCAACACCAATATTGGCATCGTGCCAACTTCGAAGTGCCGATCTCGCGGCGGCTTGCACATCGCTTTTTGTTAGGCCAATGGGAACGGACCCTGAAAACTCAAGCTTTACTTTGATTTCGTCGATGCCACTCCAGCCTTTATCTGAGGCCGAAAGAAGTGAAGGCTGTAGGTCCAAAGGCAGTAGCGAGTTCTCAATCCCCAAGTTCCCACACCGTTTCCTAAACAGGTATTCAATGTCACGGAGCGTTAGTGAATTCCCTTTGAGGTCAACCTTTTCCGAATAAAGAATGCGGTGACTTCTGATGTAACTCTTAACCAAATCCAGATCTTGCGCAGACTCTTTGCTCAATTTGCCCAACAAATCGGTATTGATGCCGATTAGCTTCTCAACCAAGACTCTAGTTTCTGGATCATCAAGTTTTTTACCAATCCGGAGAGTAAGAGAGGCTAGTAGCTCTTTAAGATTTTGCTGAAGCATTTTTACATCCTCAAAATGAAGCATCGGGGACGAGTCCCCGATGCACACGCTTAATCCTATGTATCATACTGCGAACTTAGTTGCCGATCAACTTCGGCACCCCAATACTCACGGTCCCATTGGACTCTTGTATTACTGGGAACTTATCTTGAACCACGATGGTTCCCGTTGGTTTGTCCTTGTCAGGAAGGTTGTATGTTAGAGTACGCTGCACTGTAGAAGTAGGTGCCTGAGGTGATGGTGCTTCTACAATGTCGTCAGGTACTACCTTATTTCGAATCACGTTAAGTGGTTGAAATACCATAACGCCCTTCTCAAAAACGATTCCATAGATCTCATTCGACTGGCAATCGCCACACTCATACCCAGACATGCTAATTGGGCAAGATTGATATGGCATGAAGCCAACATAACGAAATCCGTAGAGCTTCTTACGTCCGCAAGAATCGCGTCCGATTACTGATTCATAATATCCAAGAGGAACGTTTGATGCTTTGACTTCGAAGGATGGACCCGATGTGCTATCTTTATTCGCCGATAGACCTGCTCCCCCTGCAATTTTACCGATACTTCCGATCAACTCAGCAGCCGCCTTGACATTCTCATCCGTTTGCGAATCGAGGTCTTGATTCACCGTAATCAGATTCCACCCGTTTTCTAATGTGATACCAACATTGGCAGAACCAAATCCCGTTCTCACGTCCAGTGCATACTCTTCTGCGAAATCTGGGAGGTATTGAAGCTGTATGTTCACATACTGTGCGTCAGGAACGATTGTCGTTGTACTACTATCCTCGCCTTTGGTGACTTGAGTGGTTCCAGAAGTGACAAGCAAATATGGTTTGGGGCGATAGTATCTAATTCCTTGGTCTCTTGCAGTCGGATTGGCAATTACTTTAATCCTTGGCGTGCAGCCAAGAGAACCAACTACTGAAGAAATGACAATCAAGACAGTGAGTAGTTTTCGCATTAATAGACTCCATTCTATTAGTACATTTGGTGAGGCAGCCGAATACCCCTTCTGTCGGTCGTACCTGCATTCTTCACTCCAGTTGGTATTCCAAAATCCTAGAGACCAACTTTTTGCTAGTATCAGATTTAAGGTTAATGCTGGCTGCGTTGGCTCGGGAAGCCTCCTTTCATCCGCGAGTGAAGATTAGCGAGTTGTGAAACTACGACATCAAGTTGCTGTCGGTCATGCGTAGATGCGGGGGAAGGGGGCACAGCACTCTTTGACTCTGAACTTATGGGAACGAAGTCGCTGAATATCAATCGTGGATACTGTGTAAGTCGTATCGAGAAGCGTGAGTGTTAGTCAAGCCTTGTGGCCAATGCGGTTGCTTGGGTCTCCGAATGGTACGGAACTACGAATGGGCACAATAGTCTTCCTCCCGTCACTGCAATGTGCATGGATCATCCCAACCCGCTGCGTTAGCGAGGGATCAGTAATGAGCGTCAACTGACGACAACTCGTCACATACCTTCCACATCGTCAAGCAGCAAGTCCAGCGTCAACAGCCGTCCTTCGCTGACGCAGCGGGCTGGGATAGCATGTGTCGCCCGCAGTTCCTCGCTAACGCAGCGGGTTGCCTCAACAAAGAATTTTCTTGGCGTTTGGGACGGATTGAGAGCAGAATCGAACTAATTTGAGAAAATTTGGTAATTTCTTGTAAGGAATTTTGGTTTCAACAGACTAATAGTTCTTGGGATTTTCATGTCACAAGGATTCAGAGCATGTTAGCTAAGTTAAATACGTTGTCTCTGCTGGGTATCGAAGCGCTGCCGGTGGAGGTTGAGGTGGATGTGTCGGGGACGCCGATGCCGAAGACGATGCTGGTGGGTTTGCCCGAAGCAGCGGTTAAGGAGAGTATCCACCGAGTAGAACGAGCGATCGTCAATAGCGGCTTTGAGCGTCCCAATGATCGCGTCGTGATCAATCTGGCTCGAGCGGAATTGCCTAAACAAGCTGCGTCGTTCGATTTACCAATCTCGTTGGGATTATTATTAGCCGCCAGCGGCCAGTTTTCGTCGGATCTATTTTCGCAATATGCTGTGGTCGGCGAGCTTGCCCTGGAGGGTCACACGCGTCCGATCAAGGGTGCCCTCTCGATGGCAATGGCGACTCGTGATTGCGGTTTGAAAGGCTTGATATTGCCTCGACAAAACGCTCCTGAAGCCGCGGTGGTCTCGGAGATTGAAGTGATCCCGGTGGACTCGTTGACCGAAGCTGTAGGTTTCTTCGCTGGATCAATCGAGATTGCGCCGCATCTGGCACATCTTGATCGACTGTTCGAGGAGTTCAGCCACTACGCGCAAGACTTCGCCGATGTCCGCGGCCAAGAGATGGCCAAGCGAGCTTTAGCAATCGCGGCCAGTGGTTTGCACAATATTCTGATGCTGTCATAGGTTTCACCAATTCACTCTGTAAACGCTGTATTCCTTTGATCAGGAAGGTGAATTCTGAGGTTGTCAAATTAGCCTCCAACGGCGAGTTTTGAAGATTTCACGAACAACGTGTCAACCTTCCATCGGCATCAACTCACCTTTTACTGAGAAGAGCGCCTAGTAGCCAGTTTGAATGTGCCATCAGGTTAGTCAAGCTCTATGGGCTGCGAACCTGGGATGGTAACTTGACAAATCGGGGTATGCACCAAGAATCAGTTGTCCCCAAAGTCAGTCGGGCATATCAAAAGGCTTGAAGCAAAACGCGAGAATCCAATGGAAAAAGAACCAACTCTCGATCAAAAGCTTACCCAAAAAGTCGCGATACACCTCAGGGCGTACTGGAAGGCTAAGGAGCTTTCTATAAATGATATCGCCAAATTAATTGGCGTGAGTAATGCCAAAGCGAAGCACGTACTAAGCTCACGGCCTGTTGTTTTGCGAATGGAGGTCATTGCGAGAATTTGTCAGCTAGTGGGAATTGACGTGTCGCAGCTATTGGCGGATGTCGACAACGAAATACTAACTGTCGACTCTCCCGACGATTCCCAAATTGCAGGTCCATTGACAGTCTACTTTGATTCGGATGTGTACTCAGCTGAAGAGACGGGAGAACTCCTGTCGCTAATCTCGCAACTCTACAGAGTCCAATCACGCGATCGACTCGTAATTGACAACAAAGGCGTTGCCGACATTGTCAGTAATGCAGTGGTGAATCCGGTTGGTGGAGGTGTCTCATGACCGAACAATCCACGCCGTCTGGTGAAGGTAGAAGGTTGTCGGAATGTAAATCTACCACATCACTAGCAAGATTTGATCTCTCGGGCAATCGGATACGGCGATGGACAATACGTGCTCGGGATAAACTCGTGAGTGCGTTGCGTCGCGTCCTTGCGTTTGCAAAACGCGGAGCTGAAACACAGCTTCCTGGATCTAGCGGCTCTCTTGGAGATAAAGGTAAGACACTTCCTGGACGGACCGTGGAGTTTCTTGAGTCGGCAATTGAGAAAACTCCCATTGAAAACCAACTAAAGTCAGCGCAAACGGAAACGGAATTTCTAAAACAGGAACTAATCAGGCAACAGATCGCAAAAACAGCTGCCGAAACCAAAGGGCAACAATTGGACAATGTGACCAAGGAACTTGAAATCCGCGATCGCATACAACAGATTGTGGCCGGTCGTACAGAAATCCATGTCTTCGAAGATGGTGAAGCGACAATAATCGTATTCGGAAACTTGCCTCTGATACCCGAGGAAGGTGATTCAGATCCGAGTGCCTAGCTGAAAATTCTTGAATGGCGACAGAGAATGACGACCGCATTGGATCTAATAACGTACTCCTTGAGTTTTTCATGCTCTCTCTGACCGCATCGCAATCACCTGAGGTGAAGGTGGCTATGTCGTCAAGCTTCCATATTCGTACGAATTCGGGTATCAGCATACCATACCAAGCATCAGGTGAAGCTTCCGGTAGCGAACAAATATCTCCGTTGCCACCGCGTAACGAATAGAGCTTGCAGGGTCGAGCGACGTAGACATGGAGTCCAACGATCCGAGGCATTGGCAAGAGTTGGTGCATCGTCCGCAAGCTATCTTATTCTGTATGAGGTTTCACCAATAGTTCCTGCTAACCCGCTTAAACTTGGCTTCCTAAGGCCTTGTAACGTTGTCCTGACGGGAGGTCGAGTTGCTCAGTGCGATCTAGTGGATTATTAGACGTTGCTGCAAATCGGCGTTCTTCCGATTACACTACTCGATTGTGTTTACTACTAAGCGATCGGAGAAACAGGGGCAATACGGTGAAGGTATTTATTAGTTGGTCTGGAGACACAAGCAAAGAAATAGGCTCGATATTGCGGAAGTTTCTCCCGCTGATCCTTCAGGATGTTGATGCTTTTATGTCCAGACACGACATCGAATCTGGTGCCCGATGGGCAGAGCGCATTCAACACGAGCTAGAACAGTCTTCGTACGGGCTAATTCTACTTACGCGATCAAACCTCAATGCCAAGTGGTTACTCTTCGAAGCAGGAGCGATTTCAAAACTGAGAAATAGTGCGACAGCCTGCTTGCTTTGCGGTGGGCTCGAGGACACTGAAGTTACAGGTCCGTTAGCCCAATTTCAGTTTCAGAAGTTTGAACAAGCCTCATTTTTTCAGCTTGTACGCGACATGAACAATCGAATTGCAAAGCCGTTGAAAGAAAGTGCGATAGATTTAGTACTCGCAAAATGGTGGCCTGACATTGAAGAGGAGTATAGTGCGGCAATTCAGAAATTCGCAGCTCAAGAAACCGAAGAAAAGAACCCCCGTAATGAGCGAGAGTTTCAGGATGAAATTTTGCGAATGTTGCAAATCGCGGTTAAGCCAAACAAACCAGTTGCCTCTCAAAGTGCTGGTGATGTGACGAGTGCTATTCTGAATTCAAGTAGTTTTGAGAACTTCTGGCGGACCTTATCGTTGCAAGAGGCTGAGTTTTTGAAATCTGTGGTTGATATTTTCTTTACGTTTAACACTCGCTCCATTGAACGGAATCGGCAGCAGGAGTTGAGAGACCAGCTTCGTACGATGGGCTGCATAGTGCTTGTAACGAAAGGGGGAACCAAAACAAAAGGATCACCTATTTGGAGGCTATCTGACGCCTTCCGAAGCTTTGTCAGAACCAAAGTTTTGCTTCAAGACATTTGACCCATGTCATTAGGCGACTGAAAGGTAGCTGATCGCGGCACTTCTGTGTTTAACGCTTCAGCTGAAGCTCGAAAACGATGCACAGAAGCTCGCAGATACAGAAACGAGCTCTAAGTCGTTTCAGACTTGGCAAAGCGATCTACGAGCGCTACAGACGCTCATACGTGATCCTGAGGCGGTTGACGCACGCCTACGGCTACGAACTCAGTTGCAAAAGCTCATGTCTAATGTTGAAATCCTCTCGAATGGAGTTTCACCGATTGTTCGACGAGGAACTATGAGCGTAAATCATCCGAGTTGAAATCTCGTGGAAAGAAACTTCTGTTGCAATAGTTGTGGTTGGTCTTCAGCAATTTTTCCGGTAGACTAACGCAACCCTCCCAACGAGATTTTGGAGAAATCATGGAACGCTATGATTTTGAAACCGAGTTAGCCGCAATCGGCTATTTACTGAATGAAGCAGTCAATTCGCTCAGTCAAGAAGATGCTGCCAGAATAAAGCCCATCCTCAGGCAAAGAATTTCGGCTGTATTGAGCAGTTCACTGGAATTTGCAATTGAGCAATCATATGTGGCTCGGCGTGAAAGTAATTCGCCTATAATTATGTTAGGAATGGATGATCTTTCGGGTTACGCGTTTCCCATTTCGCCAGCTGGAACTGATCCCAAGATCCCATTCAAATGTATGGCAAAGTGTCCAGTGGTGGGCTGCACACATCCACCGAGCGTTGTTTTAGATGCGAGGTTTCTCAGAGAATGCAAGTGCCCAATTCACCATAAGATGATGGAATTGCACTGGAAATAGCGCTTTATCCCAAATGAGTAACACTGAAAATTCTGGTCTTGACAATCTCTTGGGCAAACTAAATCCCAAGATTCTGTATTCGCCTACGATGTTCGTCGCAGGGGGGCTGACGTTGCTGATTCTGTCCGGCGTTGTTCGAGCCGAATCCCTTGACACGCTAGCTAAAAATTATGCTGAGTTTTCCTCAATTGGTTTAGTGCTGCTTTCAATATTGGTAGCCCAGCTGATTATTTCTCTAGTATCCCTACCAGTCCTCAAGCTTCTGGAAGGTTATAACTGGCACCTTCTGAGCTACGTTCATCGTGTTTTGTGCGAGCGAAACCGAAGGAAACTCGAAAGTATTGTTAGCAAATTACAGCATCATGAGCAACTGACCGATACTCGAGTTGCAGAGTTGCAACTCGAATTGCAGTTCATGCCTAGAAGCGTTCGAGTTCTCCCCACATCAGTCGGAAATATCCTGAGGAGTGGAGAGGACTATCCATTTGAGCGATTTGGTATTCCAGGAATTCGTGCATGGCCGCATCTTTGGCTATGCTTGCCGACGCATGCAAGAATTGCGATTGGAGCTAGGTACGAAGAGATTAATCTATGTGTACAATCGTTAATTTGGTCAGTACTTTTCCCCTGCTGGTCGTTCGTTCTTCCAAGTTACTGGAAGCTTATGCCAATAGCGATAGCCATAACTTGGGCCCACCTAAATTATCGAAAGCTCAAAGATTCCGCCAAGTCTTACACTTCTTTGTTTCGATCTCTTTTCGATCTATATAGGTTCAATCTCTATGACAAGCTACATCTACCGAAGCCTAACTCCCCTCTCGAAGAACTGCTAGCAGCTACCAAATCAACCAGCACCGTTTGTCAGTTCTTGACATCGATCCCCAATAAAGAAGTGCTTTTCATCCATAGCGATCAAATGAAGGAAGGTGAGTCAGAACATTAGCGTTTTTAATTCTTGAAGAGGCACTGAACCTTGAATAGTGAGTTTAATACTTCGGTCTCAACTCTTGGCGGAGAGTTTTCCCCTCAAGCAGATGAAGGTATTGTCGGCCCATTGTTTGCCTTCGTAGCGGAAACGAACCAAATGATCTTAGACGAATTCGCATCAAGAATTAACTTGCTGCCTATCGGAAATCTATACATAGGCTCCATTGCGAATAAAGAATTTAATGCCGTCGCTTTTAGTATCGAGCGAAATAGCCATGTTGGGATCTTTTCAGGTTTGGACTGTTTGTTGCACGACTTGTCGAACTTGCTTTGGACTTCGCCGAACTTCCTTCAATCATATTCAAAGATGCGTGGAAAAGGTCCTGGAAAGTTGCGATCCAATTATATGCTTCGAAAGTACTTTCTCAAAGAACGGATCGTAGGTAACAATGTTATTGTCGGGCGGTTTACAAATGGTCCATTCGATCGATTGGCATTAGCCTCCGAAACATTTCTACTGGCACATGTTTTCGTTTTGTTACACGAAGTAGGCCATATTGTTCGTGCTCATCTTGACTTTCTAAACAGTGAATTCGGATTCGGCGATAAGCTTTTTATGGAAAATTCAACAAGTAGAAAAGGGGATGCCGAAGACAAAGTCAGAATGTATCTTGAATGGGACGCGGATCGCTATGCAATAATGCGACTAGTCGACTTTGCTTTTACAAGGCGAGAAATTGCAGGCACCGCCAACAGCGACAATGAGAGCAAGCTTTCTAGGGTGCTCTTGTCAATTAGCCTCGCCCTTCATTGCCTCGACATCGAAGCGAAAAATCGAAATCGAAGCACGCATCTCATCCCTAGGGACCGAGCGATGGTTGCTCTATCCAGTACAATTGAGTATATGAAGAAAGCGAAATTGAAGTTTGATTTAAAAGAAGTAAAAGATGTTTTCGTTCGGGTAAGTGCCGAAATAGAACATTTGTTTCAGTCGACGGGTCTCCTGTTCGAAAATTCCGATCGAAAATCTGAATTTGACAGTTTAGGCAGCCTCATAGACTTTACCAAAGATGCAATCCGACATTTGGAAGCTAACCTGGTTCCGTTTATTCAAGGCAGAATAGTCCGCCTGGGAAAGAGCCCAAAGGACTTTGAGTTATGATCCTAGAGAAATGGTAACGACTCGCTCTCTTTCAATTCGGAATGAGTGCAAATCATTTGCGATAAAGTTAAAATAGTCTGAGTTTAGGTGAATAGCTTCCAGAAACGTTCCAGTCGATTCGTAGCCTTCGAATTTGTAACCGCCAACTTGCCAAATTTCGTTCAGGTCCGAAACTGCATCAAGAATGATCTGTCGAACGGTTTCATGGTCTATTGAGGTTAGATTCTGTGACTCCCTTAATTCTAATAGTTCACCATGGATCGCGAACGTGAACAGGCTCTTTAGCCTCGCCATCGGCGTGGGATGGCTATATCCGCGTCTATTTACAGAAAGGATGTGGAAGAGTGAGAATACCAATCCGATCCCAATCGCTAAGTACTTCAGTTTGGTTTGATAATTAAATGTTGACGCCAGCCAAGCGTTTGGATTTGCTATTAGTGAGGCGTGTAATACCGCAAATGCATAATTGTCAGCATCTAGCTCAAGCAAGTGCATAACGGAAGACCTGGTTGGGTGTTGATTATCATTGATTTCAAAATGAGCGATTTTGCCAACGTCCTTTACAAACCCTAGGAATTCAAGGTGGGCTCCGGCAACGTGACCAATTTCGTGCAAGAGTACAAATCTTGTTGCTATGGATGCAATCGTATAGTATGCTCTCATCGTAGATTCTGGTAGGTCGGTAGCTGCTCCAGGGCTGCACGTTGGGTCAGAGAGAACATTCAGCATATTCTTTACACACGAGGTATCTGGCGAGAGGCTTTTGTCCTTGGCGGGGAGGGTTCGACGGAGAAGGGAACTGCATCCACAAACTCTCCAGATAGTTATATGCAGGAAGAACAACAATGATGCATATATCCCAATTCCCACGGATTTGTTATTCTCAAATGCGACTGCATTGAACCTTTGCTCAAAGACGACTCGCATTTCTATAGAACCCGGCCTTGAATAAGTCAGCGATTTCCTTGGAGCGAGACCATCGTTTGATCGATTCAAAGCGCTCTGGACCCTGGAAAAGAATTGGTCAAGGTCATCCAGCCAATATCCTTGTAAGTCCGGAATGTACTTTGGGCGTTGGGCATGACCTAACCTATCAAACATATCATTGTCATTAGACATATTGGTTCCCAACAAAGTTTGTGGCTTCAACGTGGCAGCAGAGACATGAGCAACAACTGAATCTCGCTGGGATACAATTCTGTAAACTAAACTTGGATGAGTCGGCTTGGAACGCTGCCCCAGGAAAATTTCGCAGATTCAGAGCTTTAACAGGATCTTTCTGAAGCTGCGTTTCAATGCAACAGCTTTTTTGTACGCTGCATCGGAATTTCGATCAATCTTGTCCATCGATTGTTGCTGACTGCGTTGTTTCTCTTGTTGCTTATTGGCTGTTCGCTTGCTACTAGTGTTCAGACTTCGCAAGTAACCTCTCCATCCCATTCGATACATTCCCCAGAAACAAGACGATTCCAACTATCAAGCGGAGGTACAGTTTAGCTAATGTCGTCTAGTCCAGCATGGCTTCTCCTAGTTTTTGGGTCCTGCAATTGTTTTACGCCTGAATGCATCAGTACAAAAGCTACTGGTGTCAGCAGGCGCTTCAAAGGGTACCAGCGAAAGGCGCCTCAAAGGGTACCAATTTGGGTCATAGAACGAACATCCGTGTAAAGTGGTATCCTTTGGCCTATTCTTTTTCGGCAACGGAGCCGGTGGGCGCTTTGGTACCTTTTGAAG
>CAUJKA010000094.1 GCA_963204965.1 Planctomycetota bacterium
CTCGAACTCGCGAAACAAATCCACGAACATCTTCCGTCTCTACCAGTGATCTTAATGAGCGGCTTTTTGAATGAAGAAGCGTTTCTGAGTTTACCTGCGAGCTTGGAGCCTGTGTTCATCCAGAAGCCGTTTACCATTCAGGATCTCTCTGCATCAATTACCAAAGCAATAAAGCGGACCGATGCGGCACACCAGCCAAAGCGAAGTACTGCGCTGGTGAAAAACGGAGTTCTGAGTTGAGGAATAGGGTTCGATGAGGACTATGTTTCCGAAGCCAACTCCCGTAGGTATTTGCCCTGATTGCATTCAGTTTTAGAAATCACTACACTCTCATCAAATCGTGCGTATACACACGTTCTGCGAGGAGTGGACTGAGGCCAGTATGTTGGAAAAGAGCGAACTTCCGATGGCGATACGCGGCGTCTATTTGGCGTTGCACCGTAAGACAGACGCAAAATTTGCCGATTACGGAGTCACCGCCGACCAGTTTGTGCTTCTGGCTACGCTTTCGCGAGGCCACGCATTGACTCAACGTGAACTTGCCCGACGCATGCCTTCAGATCCCAGTACCGTACGAGCGATGTTGGTTTTGCTGGAGAAACAGGGACTGGTTGAGCGTGAAGTTCATCCGTCCGATTCTCGTGCTCGTACCGTCGCCATGACCGCAGCGGGTAAGAAGAAGTTCAAACAACTGTGGCGGGCAAGCGAGACGATTCGAACGCAAATGTTCCAAGCTATTGAACCTGATGAGGCAAACGTACTACTTCGATTACTAAAGCAACTCACGGACTCGCTCAACAACGACACTCGCACTCCATCCATGGCGCGGAACGCCTAACTCACCAACCTCTTCATTTCGGACAAAGGGACTCAACATGCCTTCTCGACTGCTTGGAATTGCTTACTGCGTATTGCTAACGTGCTCTTTTCTAAATGCTCAAGATGCCGCACCTGTCGACGATTGGAAGCCATCGAGTATCAATCAAAAGGGCAAGGAGTATCCGCAAGTGAACTCCGAACGTCGTGCTCGCTTTCGAGTCGTTGCACCGGAGGCGCAGAGCGTCTCAGTTAGCCTCGGGAAGCTCGCCCTGACCAAAGGGGAGGATGGTGTTTGGACTGGAATCACGACGCCTTTGGACGAAGGTTTTCATTACTACAGCCTGAAAATTGATGGTGCCGAGGTCCCTGATCCAAACAGTCTCTATTTCTTCGGAGCCATGCGTTGGGGAAGCGGAATTGAAGTCCCTGCGGCCGATCAGGAGTTCTACTCGTTGAAGAATGTGCCTCATGGGCAACTCAGGCAAGTGCTCTTCTTCTCCAAGACAACCGACTCGCATCATAAGGCATTTGTTTATACTCCACCTGACTACGACAAGAACGTTGAGACTCGCTATCCAGTTCTTTATCTTCAACACGGTTGGGGCGAAGACGAAAATGGTTGGGGGGCTCAAGGCCACGCTAACTTGATTATGGACAATCTGATTGCCGAGGGCAAAGCCAAGCCATTTATCATCGTCATGACCTACGGCATGACAAATGATGTTCGCATGGGTGGGCCTCGAGGCGGTGGTGGTGGTGGTGGCGGTGGTGGACGACCCGCCTTTAATTTCGATAAGTTCAAGGGCGTATTGCTGGACGATTTGGTTCCTTTTGTGGATCAGAACTTTCGAACTCTAGCCGATCAACCCAACCGCGCCATGGCTGGTCTTTCGATGGGAGGAATGCAAACTCGAACCATCGCTCCTGCAAATCTGGAAAAGTTTTCGGCGATTGGACTCTTCAGCGGAGGCAGCATCAGTTCAGACAGTATTTCGAATTTGGATGAGTTCAAAGAGAAGGTCAAATTGGTATTCGTCGGTTACGGCAGTAAAGAACTTGGGGGCAATCGAGGTGGCGATCCCAAAGCGGCAACGGAAGGGCTAAAGGCAGCCGGCGTCAACGCTCATTTCTACGTCTCTCAAGATACCGCGCATGAATGGCAATCGTGGCGTCGCTGTCTCTATCAAATGGCTCCATTGCTTTTTCAAGGTAAAGCACCCGTCGATTCAACAGTCAGTCAAACGCCAACGAAACCATCGGGACAAGCACCCGAGCGCCGTCCACAAGGACCTAATCGCGGAGGCTTTGGTGGACCGATTGAGCTTGGACCCGATGACAAAGCAGTCTTCGAGAATCCAACTGTCGGTTTTGATAAGGCCAGAGACGGTATCGAACATGGTAAGCTTGAAAAGGTCGAGTATGACTCGAAGACGGTTGGCGTGAAGCGATGGATGCAGGTTTACACGCCACCTGGATATTCCTCCGAGAAGAAATATCCTCAGTTCTATCTCTTGCACGGTATCGGTGGAAACGAAAAAGAGGAGTGGACTCGCCAAGGTGTTGCCAATGTCATCTTGGATAACTTGATTGCGGATAAGAAGATCGAGCCGATGGTTGTGGTCTTTCCGAATGGAAATGCTGCAGCAAGCGGTGATCAGAATAACGGTCGTGGTGCTCCGGGATTCGGAGGTTGGGGCGAGCCGTTCAAGAAGGACTTGCTAGAGGATATCATTCCGTTCATCGAGTCACATTACTCAGTTCTGCCTGACCGCGAACATCGAGCGCTCGCTGGACTATCGATGGGCGGTGGCCAATCCTTGACATTTGGACTTTCCAGTTTGGACGTATTTGCGTCAGTCGGCGGGTTCTCTTCGGCTCCAAACACCGCAGCTCCAACTGTCTTGGTTCCAGATCCAGCAAAGACTACTGAGAAGCTGAAGGTGCTCTATCTATCCTGCGGCAATAAAGACGGACTGATCCGCATCAGCCAGGGTGTTCATGCATATCTGAAGGAGAAGCAAGTCCCACATACTTGGCACGTTGACGATCACGGTCACGACTTCGAACATTGGAAGAAGTCGCTCTATCACTTTTCCCAGTTGATCTTTAAACCGAGCAAGTGATCTGGAGCCACCGCTGCCAGACGGCCAATGTAGCTGGGCTATGAATGCGAAAGAATCCCGTTGGAAACAGGAGCGACTCTCAAATGTCGCACCTGTCTCCGACGGGATTTCCTTCATTTGGACTAGCGAGAGTCCGTTCGATACGCTGAGACCTAAAGCGCTACTTTCAGACTGCCAAGCGGTGTTTGGACGAATTTGGCTACGCCAATTCTCAAAATCTTGGCTGGTTTTTCGTTTTTCTATTTCTCACATACAGGATTTTTGACGTAGGTTTTCAATCGTGGCTGAGCGATTTGATTTCCAGGCGAAATAGACCTAGTTGCCCCAGGTGTGATCTCAGATGTTGCGAAATACGACTGTTGCAGGCTGTCCCGACATAGAAGTCTCTGTCAAACAACTGTTGATCGAAGATGCGATTTTCGATCAAAGTGAACGGCGAAGTGTGCATCGCGAGTTCTTGGTTCGTCCAGTACTTCTAGAACCTCGCGAAAACGATTTGAAAATCGAGGGCTTTACGCGAAACATCTCCTACCTTGGAGTGAGCATCGTCACGCGGACTGCAATCTTGCCGCAGACGATAGCCAAGATTCACGTTTATCGCTTGAATACGTGTCCCAGCCTCTTCCTTGCCGAGTGCCGGTGGATGAGTCCGTTTGGCGAAGACTGGAATGTGACTGGTTGGAATTTTCTGAATGTTGATCCGAGCAAGCTTCAAAACCACTCTTAAAGTGCAACTATTATCGGTGACTCGTAGTGCACCGATTACTCGCTAATCGATCTGTACGGGGCTCATCAGATAAGCGATTAGATCTCGAACTTGTTGCTCAGAAAGATTCTGCAACAATCCATCGGGCATCGCTGATACGTTGGACTCCTTAATCGTTTCGATACTCTCCGTTTCAACCGTCACTTCATCGGTAGCGGTTCGTATCGAGACTTTCTTGTCGTCGCGGCTAGTTATCAGACCGCTAATGGTGCGTCCATCGTCCAACAATACGATCGACATTCGATACTCTTTACCCACGACTGCACTTGGATCGAGGATGTTTCCGAGCAGATAGTCTAAGCTGCTGCGTTGAGCCCCCGTCAGCTCCGGCCCGATAGCTTTGCCTGCGCCGAATAGCTTGTGGCACTGCGAGCAGGTTTTGTTGTAGAGAGCTCGACCAGCAGGGAGGTTTGCGTTAGCGAGGTTTGCATCAGTCAAGAGGCCTTTCCATCGCTCAATTTCGACAGCTTTCTCGGCAGGGGAATCGTTAATAGTCCCCCAAGCCGAAGCGACTTTATCATTGAGTCGCTTGTCGCCAAAGTTTCGCATCTGTCGCGCATGAGTCGCTTTAATGTCATCGCGTGTGATCTGTGACTTACCTCCAGCAAGTTCATCGAGCATGATTTCAGCGAAGGAAGGCCGTGACGCAAGGATCTCCATGACCAAAGTTCGATCGTCTGGCTGAAATCTCTTGAACTTTTGTACGAGCAGTTTGGCGATTGCAGGGTCATCAAACACCGACAGTCCTTTAGCCGCCGTAGCATTGACAACTCGCGTATCCAAAAGTGACTCGCAAACCTTTCGAAGATCGGCTGGCCGTGATTCGATCAGAGTTTCAAGTGCCTGCTGGCGGTCACGATTTGCGGCTTTACTGTCCATGGCAATTGCGCGAATCTGATCCAGTGCCACACCGTCGCCAAACAATGCGCTTAGTTTCAGAACTTGTTCGCGGACTTCAGGACTGCCCTTTTCGAAACTGGCAACGAACTTCTCCCAACTAGCGGGCTTAGTCGATTTTCGCCAACCGTGAAAACCTTCGGAAAGCCCTGTAAGTAGGCTGGATTGCTTCACTGCAGTCATGGCACATCCGGCTTCGATAAGTTGATTCAGTGCCGTTGCGTCTTTCGCTGAACCGCTGGAGATGTATCTAGCCATCGAAGCGGTAAGCATGGGCCATTTGCATTTCACGGCCAAGCTCACAAGCTGTCCGGGATCTTTATCGCCGGTCGGTGAGATACCGAACCACACCAACAGATTCATATCTACATCATCAATGTCTTCGACGCGTGACGATAATGCTGACGCCAATTTGATTCGCTCAGCAACTGGCAAACGTTGCAATGTGGAAGCCAGTTGTCGACGTACAAGGCCCGACTGATCCACTTCCGCCATCTTCACCAAGCTCGACACGGTTAATGGTTCGTTCGGATAAATCGCAGTTGGACTGGGACCTTGAACGTAATCCAAAGGCCAAAAGTCAGTCAGCAAACGAATCGCCCAGACACGTAGATGCTCATCTGGATCCTTTAGTAACTCATGCAACTGGTCCGTAGTGACCTTACCCTCGCGATAGTCGGACCACAGCTTCGGCAATCTTCCCGTACCGGCCGCGCACCACGGCTTCACCAATGGTTGGTATGTAGCTTGCTTGCCATAGCTGATGCGATAGATTCGGCCACTTCGACGGTGAACTCCATTGTGCTCGTGGCACTCGCCGGTATCGCTCCAGTCGATAACATAACAGTTGCCATCGGGGCCAATCGTCAAATCGATGCCACGAAAGAACGGGTCGGACATGAGGAACACATCAGGCTCATGCTTACCAACGTATCCCGTACCAGACCTTTCCAGCCGCTCGACATTCGTTCTGCGACCATGCATGTTCAGAGTGAACAATCGATTGTGATAGGCTTCGGGCCATTGCTTGCCAAGGTAGATCATCGCTCCGATATGAGCGTGGCCGCCACCTAAATCGTTGGCCTTGCCATCGCGACTTTCCGTCCAGTTCCCTTTTCGATCAAAGTGATAGTGATCGGCGATCATGTCCATGCGTTGATAAACTCGAGGATTCTGACTCTCACCGAAGGACTCTTTGAAATGACAGCCAGGCACCATATGCCAAAGGTGGCCGATGACGGTGTTGATAAAGAACAACTCGCCATGTTCGTCCCAATCATGTCCCCAAGGATTAGTTGTACCGTGGCAAAGAACTTCAACAGTCTTCTTTTGAGGATGATATCGCCAAATTCCACCATCCAGCGGAACACGCTTGTCCATGGCTGTCCCGGGCAAGCCGATCTTCCCTGGGCACGAGTGGCCGCATCTTCCGTATAACCAACCGTCGGGCCCAAAACGAAGTCCATTCGCAAAGTTGTGATAGTTGTCCTGAGCGACATCAAACCCATCCAGGACGACTCGAGCAGGCCCATCGGGAATGGCATCGTTATTCTCATCAGGCACAAAAAGCAGTTGAGGCGGACACATCAGCCAGACGCCTCCCAGCCCAACTTCAACGCTCGTTAGCATCTGGATATTATCACAAAAGACCGTCCGCGAATCGGATTGTCCATCGCCGTCACGATCTTCGAAAACCAGAACTCGATCACGATGTGAGAGGTCGAAGCGTTGAGCTCGCTCCGAGTAGGTGAAGTTCTCGGCGATCCATAATCGACCACGGGGATCCCAAGCCATGGCGATCGGATTTTGAACATCGGGCTCCTTCGCAAACACTGTCGCCTTAAACCCAGCGGGCAGTTGCAATTCCTTCACTGCTTGTTCGGCTGGCATCGGAAAAAGTGACTCCTCCGACTTGCTATTGCGAATCTCAGGGAAGTCATCGCCATTTTGTGGCCGTGCTACACCCATAAGGCTCAACCAGGCCAATAGCGCCCATGAATTGCGTAGAGTCCGAAAAAGTAGATGGATCAACGTGGTCCGGATCGTAGTAGGTTTCGACATTGCAATGAAGTGCGGCGGGGATTGTGGGGGATGCGGAGATTCCGGTAAAGCAACCGATTGGGCAGCTTAATAGTGTAGCCGAACTTCGTTTTGGAATGTTCTTTGCTTGTCTTGAGAGTTTTGTTTGGAGTATGATTGTCGTAGGCTCACAAATCGAGCTTGCTACAATTCAATCTCACAGACACAAAGCACTTCGCACTCAACCCTAAGAGAATGGGATTATGTCCAATCTAAAGCATGCTAACGGACTGTTGCTGTTGATCGGTATGGGAACTTTGTTAGTTCTGGTGATCATGGGCGGCGGGTCCCAGTCTGCCGCAGGACGTACGGTCGATGTTGCTGAAATTGAACCAAGCCTTAATGAAAAAGACTTGATACTGATCAAGTTTGGCGCGCCTTGGTGTGGTCCTTGCCTCGACGTAGAAAAGCAATTGGATACGTTAGACCCAGAAAAGCTGGGGGTGAAGATTGTAAAGGTAAACACGGATGAGCGAACCGATCTTCAGAAAAAGTACCAGATCAATTCGATTCCTCACCTGATGTTAGTTCGCGGTGGAAAGTCGTTGAGTGAGAAACGCGGCAGCCAAAGTGCAAATCAGTTGACGCAGTGGATCAAGCAGTATGAGTGATCCAACGCTTCAACTAGACTTACTTGGCGTTATCAACTCAAGCAGCTCCAGGCTTCTGACATCGCAAGGCATGTGCGTCCAATCAAGGATCGTTGACCAATACTTCAATTCCCGCGTACTCGCGAACTTTCGAGCTATCCTCCGGCTTGTCCTTCAAGAGCATCTTTAGCCACGGTGGAGCGACAAAAGTGGTCGCCATGACCATGATCGTAACCGCTCCGAAAATTCGCTCGTCGAAGACTTCTGTGGCTAGCCCCATTTGAGCAAAGATCAGTCCAACTTCGCCGCGCGGAATCATTCCCACTCCGATGACTTTCTTGTTGCCCTTGAACCAAAATGGTGCGTAACCAGCGATGAACTTGCCAACGATGGCTACGGCAATTAGTAGACTAGCAACAAGGAGTGTGCTTCGATTCTCAGCGACCATTGGATTAAGTAGTCGAATGTTGACTGCAGCACCAACTGAGATGAAGAAGATGGGAATGAAGAAGTGACCAAGCTGGGCGATTCCATGCTCAATCTCCTCGGCCTTGGGCGTGCTGCGTATCAAAAGTCCTGCTGCAAACGCCCCGATAATCATCGCTGAGCCGCACACGGATGCTAGCCAAGCTAATCCCAAAGCGAAGATAAGTCCAAGCATCGTGGGCGTACCGGGTAGGTCGATTTTAGAAACTAGTTTTGTAATTGGAGGCACGATCCAACTTCCAATTAAGACCGTAGCTACCAGAAACCCAAAAGCTACGAAAGTGATCCAAGAAACGTTGCCAACGGTCAGCGATGCGCCTTCGGTCAAGCCTGTGACCACTGCTAGTATTACCAGTCCAACAATATCATCGAACACTGCGGCTCCGATTATGATGCGACTTTCGGCATCATCCAATCGATTCAGGTCGCTCAACACGCGGGCTGTGATCCCGACGCTGGTCGCAGTCAGCGAAGCAGCTACCACGACGGCAACCAATCCTTCAATACCCAACATCCAGCAAACCAAGTAGCCGAACATAAACGGGGCGACCACTCCTACTGCGGCAGTGGCTACCGATTCGCCGCCTACTTGCAGCAACTTCTTCAAGTCGGTCTCCATGCCAATCTCGAACAACAGGATGATCACACCCAACTCAGCCAGCACATGGATATACTCCGCCGATGGATCGACAACATGCAGTACAGATCCACCCAGAACAACTCCAGCGATCATCTCTCCCAATACAGCAGGTTGACCGATCTGTTTTGCGATTGCGCCGGCCAGCTTCGCGGCAGTTAATATGATGGCAAGTACTGCAAGTACTTCGGTAATGTTGATTTCATGCATTATTTTTGTCTCTCAGTAGAGCTTCTAAGATAGCGAATAGCCGAACTCGCGATTTAAGGTCATGAGTGACCACATCGCAAAATTCTGTTGATTGCGTTGATAGAGCAGCACAGTTGCAACAGGCATGTGGAATGCAACGCGATGGTCTCAGGCAAAATGGTTTTCGTCGGAACGCAGAGTCCCTCTCCAAACCAACTTGCTGCCACACCAATCGCAATTGAAACTAGCGTTTGTTGCTGGCTGGGAATACTACCAACCGCCGCCATTAGAGATGAAGAGAATCATGTAAAGAAAGTTCTCGCATGTTGGACGAAAGCCGATTTCGTTTTTCATTTGGCCAACTTTGCGAAGGGAACTTGAGTTGAAGTGGTTGGGTTCAGGTTAACCCGCCCCCGTGTACTCGTCAAGCTCAGCTTGTAGAGCTACCACTCTTCAACTAACTTAGTTCACTTGGGTTACTTTTGGGCACCAACCAAATTACAAAGATCCCAAGCACATAAATCAAAGCGCAGATTGCACCAACTTGAGAGTAGTCGCCGCCTAGGAAAGCAAAGATCACACCTGCAAGAAGCACTCCCGCCGCTGTTGCAAACCTTCCCGAGTTGTAACAAAGACCACTACCAGTCGCCCGGACTCTGGTTGGAAAGAGTTCTGGTAACGACAGTGCGAGCCAACCGAAGAACAGTGTTCCAACCAACCCTTGAATGAATACGATTGTGTGAAAGCTCGGCTCCAGTGGCTTCGTCCATTGGAACATCGCCCATGTCGCTGTGAATGTTGCAACGCTAATCAAGCAATAGCTCAACCGTCGCCCGATCAACGATGCCAACTGAGCACCCCCAAGACTACCCAGTACTGCACCAAGCGCCCACCATCCTTGAGTCACAGCTTTGTAGTTCGAATCTGCGGCAACGCTATCCGCCCACGGAATCATCCACTTACTTGCTGACCAAGCCCCAACCATCGGAATAGCGCTTACCAAAATGCCTATGAGAGTCAGCTTGAGCAGATCGCCTCGGAACAGTTCCAAAATCGAAGTTGAAGGTTTAGGTGAATCACTTGCTTTGGAATCGTTCTTTGCCGCGAGCCACTTCGGCGACTCGGGCAACGCAACTAACACTAACACTCCCAAGACTGCCGGAACTGCCGCGAGATGAAAAACCCATCGCCAAGAATCTGCAGTGATGGGCCAGTAGCGAACCGTTTGTGAAAGAGCGAGGATGCCAGAGTTCATTCCAGCCATCATTGCTCCCGAGACCAACGGCCTCGACGCTCCTGGCCAACACTCGGACGCGATGGCCATACCGTTGGGCCACAATCCACCCACGCCCAAGCCTACGACGAATCGCAGAATCAACATCTGCTCTTGTGTTTGAGCGAACGCACCAAGCCCTGCAAACAGTGAGTAGAACAAGATGCAGATACCCATAGCTTTGGATCTGCCAATGCGATCTCCTAAGTTGCCAAGGAAGATACCACCCAATGCAGCGCCCAACATAAGAGCTGCTGCATACCAAGCGAACCATTGGCCACCGATCTCTTTGGTGTATGCATCACCTAATAGGCTTTTCGACACTGAAAGCGACGCAATCGGCATCAGACCTAACTCAACTCCATCAAACAACAAAGCCAGGAAGGTAGCGACCAAAACAAAGACTTTGGACATCTTCGAAAGCGAAGTAAGCTCATTGGACATCGAACTTATCCTTCGTTGTAGCATCCGCAACTGATTTGAATCCATAGGTTCGAATGATCGAGCTATTGTCCAAGTCGCTCAAGCCCATCTCCTCAGCGACTTGAAGTATCTGTGAGTGCGTTTCTGTGAGTGGCAGCTTGAGACTCACCGAAGCAGCTTCGTCAAGGATGATTCGAACGTCTTTGTGATGCTGTGCCAATCGAGCTTGAACGGTGAAGTCACTGCGGATCATCTTTTCGCCCTTGGCTTGCATGACCGCAGAGGCTGCTGCACTGTCCATAAGTACGCATAGTGCATCTGCCGCATAGATGCCTAATGAATCCGCGAAGGCTAAACCTTCGGCCAGTGCAGCTCGATTGAGTCCCAGGACAAGATTGGTAACCAGCTTCATCCGACTGGCGCTTCCACAGTCTCCGGTAAAATGAACGCTGCGCGCGAGCACTCTCCATAGATCTTCACACGCTAAATACGCCCGACGATCGCCTCCCACCATGATCATGGCTTGACCATCGCGTGTCTGCTGGCTGGAGCCAGACACAGGAGCTGCCAGATAGAGTGATTGTTGAGCATTGAAAAGCTCGGATAGCCGATCAGCGTCTCCTGGAGTTCCAGTCGTCATGTCGATCACTAGTCGCCCTGGTCCACAAGAAGGGATCATTCGCGATAGAACACCCAATGTGATCTCGCTATTGAACAGGCAGACGAAGATGCGTTCGCAATCCTCCAAGAGGTTCTCTGACCAGCTCGCTCCTAAATCGAGCAAAGGCTGGGCTTCGTCGACCGAGCGATTCCAGATCGAAACTGAAAAACCGTGCTCAATCAAACGAGCGCCAACTGCCTTACCGAGCAGACCAGTTCCAATCAGACCGACATGGTGTGGTTGTTCGACGTTGATTTCTTCAGAGCTTTGTGATGAGGTCATTTGTGGCTCGGCGAATTTTTGCTCGCTAATTTTGCAAGCGTGATAAGTTCTAGCAGTTTAGCGTATTCCGACACCCTTTTTCTGATCGTTACGTTGATTCTCGAACAGATTGGCCTGTGGATAGTGCCCCACATAACCTAATGACATCCAGGACAATCGGCTGTTCGTTAGCAGCCGGATGAGGCCGAAGGCGGCTCGCAACTCGAACAGCTTTCGATAGAATAATTCGTAAGTTAAGGAGACATTGCTCCTTTCGAATCGAAGAATAGAAACCGGTGCATTATGAGCTCTCATCAGTATGTCGAACGCCTTGTAAATTTGCTCGATCCAAACGCCAATCAGATTTTGAATATGACTGTCGACCAGGCGCTCGCAGCGGTTGAGTCCGGTGATACGGTAGGTGTGCGAGCCATCGAAGGACATTTCGCACTGTTGAGCAAGTCAGGGCAGCTCGTTCGCATGGCTCGTTCCTTGGGGCGACCGATGCGTTACTTCCTGGCGAAGCGTACGGAAGGACCATGCTTGATCGTTGCCGAGCGGATTGACGAGATACTGAACTTTCTCAAGTCCGAGGGACTACAGGATCAATTCCATCCCTCCTACACTCGAATGGTCCCCGCACATCACGTCGTTGAGCTGAAGTTGATTGGTTGTCCAGATCCGAATCCCGTCAATCATCGGTTCTTCGCGCCCAAGCGGAACCAGCTTCCTACAGACTTGGATCTGATCGGCGCGCGTTACATTGGTGCATTGTACGAAGCTTGTACAAGCTGGCTGAAAGCTCAAAGTCCCACTGAGCCCATTGGTGTTTTGTTTTCAGGAGGCATCGATAGCGGCTCTGTGTTTTTAGTGCTTTATCACGCAATGTTAAAGGCGGGGATTTCGCCCAGTCGGTTGAAGGCTTTCACACTTTCCGTTGATGGCAATGGTGACGACGCGGAACAAGCGCGGAGCTTCCTCAAACAGTTGAATCTTGAGCTCTTCTTGGAAACGATCGAAGTGCCAGCATCTTCGGTAGACTATCGCAAGGCAATCGCGGTTATCGAAGACTACAAGCCGTTGGATGTTCAAGCTGCGGCGATGGGCATCGCCCTGTGTGAAGGCATTCGACACCGCTATCCAGATTGGAAATTGCTAGTTGACGGCGATGGTGGTGACGAGAATATGAAGGATTACCCAATCGAAGACAATCCAGAGTTGACGATTCGAAGCGTGCTCAACAACGTAATGCTCTATCAAGAGGGCTGGGGAGTCGAGGCTGTGAAGCACTCGCTAACCTATTCCGGCGGTCAAAGTCGCGGACATGTTCGATCGTACGCGCCACTTCGAAAATTGGGCTTCACCGGCTTTAGTCCATATGCACTACCGAGCGTAATTGAAGTGGCCGAGGGAATTCCGTTTATTGAACTGACCGGATGGTCTCACGACAAGCTGTACGCTCTAAAGGGCGAAGTTGTGAAGCGAGGCGTTAAGGCGGTTACTGGAATGGACATGCCAATTTTCACCAAACGCCGCTTCCAACACGGTGCTGGCAATAGTACCGCCGCCAGCCAACTGTTCCCCGAAAGCCCCGTTGCCTACCGTAAGGCCTTTGCCGAAATTTATGGGTAAGAGACGTAGGGCGTGTGTAGAGGTCTAACACCAATTGTCTATGCAATTGAAAAGTCATAGATCGAAGTATTGATGACTTATTACCAGTTGTCTGACCTCGTAACACGCCATTGCATGACAATCGCTTGACTGTCGCTCAACGTTAACAACCCAAACGCAAGAAGGTGTGTTCCGCGTGCGGTCTTTCATCGCGCTGTGTCGATTCGAAAGGCGGGGTTTGCCATTTCACAAACTCAATTGGCAAATGCACGCTACACACACCCTACGAAGATTGCAGCGATCGATCGTAAAGGCGGTACGTCTTCGAGCGTTCAAGGCCCGCGCGTTCAAGGCTACCGCGAGACAGTTGGTTGGATTCAAGCACCCATGAAAACTCGGCTTGAGTGATTCCCATCTTCAATGCATCAGGTAGCATGCGTTCCAGCGCCAGCAAGCCGAATCCCCATTTCTGAAACTCGGGGATGACGTTAGTACTCATCATGCGAACGCGTTTGAGCTTCCGCTTGCCAAGTAGCAACGTTAAGAAACCAAACGGAAAGAGGCGTCCGTTAATCTTTTTGATTAGAGGATTAAAATCCAAGAGACCAAGTCCCGCACCGATGGGCTTGCCGTCGACTTCGATAATCGTAGTCAACTCAGGGATCAGCAAGTGCTTTAAGCCTTTGGCTTGATGCGCTACCTCTCGGGGACTCATCGGCACAAAGCCCCAAGTCCCGACCAGCGAGCGATTGTAGATGTCGAGGAAGAGATTCACTTCTTCGTTGAATTTCCTCGGATTAAAAGGTCGGACTACGACATTAAACCGTCGCTTAATCTCCTTGATCACAAACGCGAGCTTGGGATCTACCGTAGCAATCATCTCAACGTGGCCATCAAAGGCCAACAAGTCCTGACACTTCTCGAACCCCCAACCCTTGATCAGTTTCTCGTAGTACGGCAAGTTGTAGGTCATCATGAACGTTGGAGGCGTTGTGAAACCGTCGACCAACAGCCCAACCTCTTGATTCAGACTTGGATTTGCGGGTCCGCGGACATCGGTCATGCCTTTGCTGACCAAGAACTTAGCTGCCGCATCAAACAACATCGACGCGGCTTCTTGATCGTCATAACACTCGAAGAACCCAAAGAATCCGCGCTGCTCGTGAAAGCGTTCGATGTGTCCGTAATTCACCAAAGCACAGATGCGTCCGACTGGCTTACCGTCGCGAACTGCCAAAAAGTTCTCGCAGACATTGTGGTCGTAGAATGGATTGGCGCGAAAGTTGACGCCCTCTTCGAGCGCCATCATCAGCGGTGGAACCCAATTCGGATCGTCTCGATAGATGTCCCAGGCCAAACGAACGAACTGCTTCTGCAGCTTGCGGTCTTTCCCGACTGTTAGAACTTGGCAGTTGCCCATCTGAATTCTTTCGCGGAGCGTTCTTGATTGCAATTAGGGACGCATTGCGTCGGTCACTACTTGTTGGTCGAAGTAGTTAATACACATTCCAGCGTCGACCACGATAGACTGAGCTGTGATGCCGCTGGATCTCGGGCTGAGCAGAAACGCAGCCGTATTGGCTACTTCATCGGTGGTCACCGCGGCTTTACGGGGAATGACGCGTTCAGCGTACAAGTAAGCGTCGACATAGCCCGGAATCCCAGCCGATGCGCTAGTCTTCAGCAATCCAGCCGAGACTGAATTGAATCGGACTTGGCTAAAGCGGCTGAAAGATTTCGTGAGGAATGCCAGCGAGGATTCTAGAGCAGCTTTGATCGGGGCCATGAATCCATAGCTCTCGCTGGCCATTCGCGTTGTGGAGATGCCGATAGTTACGACACTTCCATCACTTTCGATTAGATCCTTGAGCGCACCGCACAAGGCAGTCAACGAAAAGCAACTGATGTCAACGGCTTGTAAGAACTGTCGCCGAGTTGTCTCGTGGAAGGGACGTATTCCGCCAGAATAGTCAGCAAAGGCGATCGAATGGACGACGCCATA
>CAUJKA010000095.1 GCA_963204965.1 Planctomycetota bacterium
GCGAGGTGCCGAAGTTGTGATGACCGACGCGGTCCAGTTGGCTCTACAGGTCGCGAGGCTGAACGCTTGGCCTGTTGCACATCGCATCCAGTTCCAGAAGCTACGCTGGACCGTCGACAAATTGACCTGCGAGCCCTTTCCTTTGATCCTTGGATCAGACCTAGTCTACGATCCTAACTTGTTTCCTATGCTCGACCAGTGTGCTCGTGAACACCTTGCCGAAGGAGGAACGCTACTACTCAGCGAACCTCATCGACACACTGGTGATAAATTCTCGAAGTGGATCGAGCAAGCGGGATGGTACAAGATCGAACATGATGTGGACCTTGGCGATGATCGTGTCCCAATTCGCGTCTTCGAGTTAACGCTGCCTTCACAACCCGCTGCGTTAGCGAGGGACTGCCCAGCTGATCTGACGCGTTGAACTTAATCGATCAGCGGCTAGCCTGAAAGGCTTCAACAAATCAGCCCAGGGCAGAGCGAAGCGCCGCCCTGGGAAGCCAAGAAGATAGTGCCGATCCGCCCTGAAAGGGCCAAACAATCAAGTACCGCCTATTCGACTCTGGCAATGCATCTCGTTTTTACAATCGACCATGCATAAGCCCTCACCGTCAAAACTCTCGCTTGGGACACCCTAGGGTACGCTTGGCTCGTGGGACTCGCCGCAAACAACGCCAATGTTGCATCAGCCATCGAGGAGCTCTAAAATGAGCGTGGAAGCCATGTCGGTATAGCAGTCTCGAAGCAGGCCGTCGACTAAGATGCCACATCTTGAATTCACATCAAGCATTCCTATTGCCTCTCCCCGCATAGAACGCAATTCGCTTGCCATTGCAAATGAACACTCCATTCCGCATCCTTGCTCCTATCGATCTCGGTACCTTCGAAGTCAATTCGGGACGTATCGTAGTATCGGATCCGTCGGGCGATCTGTGGGACTCTGAGAATACGCCTCATGCTCGCCAATTCAACGTTTTGGCAGGAACTTGGGTTGCGTCCTCGGTTAGGTTCGAATTTGATTGGAGGATAGATCGAAAAGAGATTCTCTGCGCGGAACTGATTGCCACACATTGCTCCTCAAACAGCAAAAGTTGGATTAATGCAGGCTGGAATGTAAGCATCGACACAGGACAAGCTGGTTTTTTCGACATCAATGCATTTTGCAATGACGCAACCGTTCCGAATGATATTCTCGTAAGATACCAAAACGAAATTACCTTCGACAATGATCGACCATGGTATTCCTTTTGCTGCGAACTGACGGAAGGGAAATCGGCCGCGGTACTTGATGGTGGTGTAGTTTCAAGTTCAGGTTTCGGTGATGGAGGGGGCCATCTATTCACGCAAAATCGTCACGATGGTGCCATCGTTGGACTTCGATTGGTGTTCATCGACGAAAATGGAATTGGTTAGTTGTCTTGACATCGCGATCCACGCGATGGATCGGAGTCGCCGCCCAGCCATTTTGAGTATCGATGATCGACCGCGGTTATGAACTTATCCGTCACACAACAATTTGGACTGGTTATCGCTCACAATTACTTGGGTAAGCAACGCGGACCATAATCATGGCAAAAGCAAAATTTCGGAGAAGGACCAAAAGAGTTGGCCAGGTAATCGTCGCCCACTAAAGCAATCGGAAGAAAGAATGGTACGTGCCTTTTGAGGACAACCAAGCAATCATCTATCACGGACATGACGATCCGAATGACCACAGTGATTGCGGTCCCAAGATTTTCTGTTGCCCCAAAGCTTCCCAACTATTGATGCAATTCAATCCGAATGCAGTTCCCTCTGACGCGGAATGGCAGTACACACCAGGGAAACATCTCGCTGCATGGATCGGGCCAGAAGGCCCTAAAATCTACCGACTTAAGTGCAAGTGTCGCATTCAGGCTGCGATCAAATCGGCGTACCCCAGCAAAGTGATGCGAACTATCTATCCAATCAAGTTAGTTCTACTGACTTCGCGTCATAGTTGATGACCAAGTTGCGTTTTGTTAGGAGGGATGTTCCCACCAAGGGAAACCGGCCCTCGTTTTCAATTACTTGCACCGGGATTTTCCCGCCAAACCAATCTACTACGCAGAAATATGACTCGAGCGAAACTATCGAGCCGTCGGCAAGGATCGCCTCAGTCTCGACTAAGGCCTCCAGCTTCAAATCATTGATGAGCTTTCGGGAAAAAACTAAATGACCGTCAAATGCAGTGTCAATCCACGCCACTACCTCTGTCATGTCAGCTCGAAGCTTGTTGGCAACTCGGATCGGGATCAATGCTCGATCTCGCTCGTCGACGAACCCTTTCACGAAGAAAATCCTCCAATGTGGAACGCAGCTTCGTGACCAACTCTGATCACGAAGGACTTTCTATCCGGGTACGCTTCTTTCGCCGCCACTGCGACTTCAAGAAAAGTCTTTCCAAGGAAGTAGCTGCGTGATGAAGGTTCGATTGCGACAAAATCGTCTTTGTGCTCCCGCTCCAATTTAGTGCGGAGATCTTCTTCGTAAACTCGTTTGGCCGATTCTGCAACTGACATCAATGACTCTCCTCCTAACGCAGACTGTACTGAATGTATTGTACCCTCCGCCGTTCCCAGAGTCGGCCCTCCGGGCTTGGGAATCTCGCATTTCTTGAGGCCGGTGGCTGACGCTGTTGCGCGCTCCCGGCTTAAACGAAAGCCAATGCTTGCGGAGATAAGCGTCGGCGAGCGTCCGCCGAATGGCCGGACATCAAGCTCGCTGGAGCAAGGAGCAATAACTGACCTGCAACCGCGTGATTGTTAGGCCTTGCCGAGGAACGCTGCGACGCCAGGCACAGCCCACTTTCTTCCGTTGCATGCTTGAATGATGCAGAAGACGCTCAGCACAATCACTCCGACGGAGAACAACATGCTGAGGATCGATGCCACAACACCTACTGCTGGAACCAACGAGAGCACGCCCAAAATGAAGGAGATCACGATCGCGGCGGCGGTGATCAGCAGACCTTGGCGAGCGTGCCAATTGATGAAGGCATCGTCCTTTTGTGTGAAGTAGGGAATGAGTGCGAAAATCCCAAAATAGCTAAGAACGCACATGAGAATGTTGTTCGAGCCATTATTGGAGCCGGTGTTTTGTGTCGTCATTGATATTGCCTTGGTAGTGAAGTGTGAGCTTTCGATCAGCCAGCCGCTCGGAAGTTCAAGCAGCCGACTTGGTTCACTTACTACATGTCACAGACAGGCAAGAACGAAACACACCGCTGCAAATTATTCTGGAATTGCTAGGCGGGGCTGAGCGACTTCGTTTAACGGCAAGCCGCAGGCGACTGTTCTTCTACGAGCCACAGAAGCATTAGAAGAATCGTGTAAGGAGCGCAGTCGCCTTCGGCTTGCCGTTAAACAATTTTCAACTCACGTCGAGTTAACGTAACAACGCGAGTGAGAGATTCCGTTTAGCCCGTTTGAACAAACGTACGCCAACTAGAGTAGCGTGGATCTTCCAGCGGCAGCACCATGGCGGGGCTATTGCTGGGCTTGATCGGACGCTTGAGCAGTTTCATGCCAGCCTGATCTGGCGTTCGCCCGCCTTTCCGCGAATTGCAACCAAGGCAAGAGCAGACAATATTCTCCCATGTTGTCTTTCCGCCTAAGGATCGAGGCAAAACGTGATCCAAGCTCAGTTGGCTGGTGGGTTGTGCTTGGCCACAATACTGGCAACGGAAGTCATCGCGAGCAAACAGATTCTTGCGATTGAACCGCACCACCGACTTTGGCACTTTGTCGTATCGTGTCAATCGAACGATTCGAGGAACTTGGATTTCAAAGCTAACGGCTCGAATATATTCTTCGTCCGTCTGCTTATCTAACGAAGTCAACTGGCTGAGTTCACACCAGGCCTCGAAGTCGTAATTGCTGTACATGCCGTTGTCGATAGAGATCACTTCGGCGCAATCGCGATACAACAGCGTCATCGCACGACGGACGTCGACAACGCGAATCGCCATGTAGAAACGATTCAACACCAATACGTTTGAGTTCAGAGCACTACGAGGTTCCATGCGTTTAGCTCCTGCAGCTTGGGTCCCTCCATTATAGACAGTCGGAGAAGGGCTTTGGTTATGCAGAAGCTAGGTAGCAGCGACGGATTTACACAAAATTCATCAACGCAAAACGCGCTCGATGTGATGCCGTTGAAGGGCTATTGAAGGGCCGGCAAATCCGACAAACTTAGAAAAAGCTGAAAATTCAGGCTCAGGTCTTGCCTCGCTTGGCGGGGCGGTACCTCGAAGACAGTGCGTTCCAAGGCAGAGCCTTGGAACGAGACATTAAGGCTCGGAGGCCTCAGCGGCTTGGACTACCGGCCAGCCCGAGGAGATTGAGACGGAGTGCGAACCTTGCCAGAATGCAACTCGCTGGCCGTAATGTGCCGACCGAGTTGCGGAGGAACCATCCGGTGCATGATGACTGGAATGCGGTTGGAATGCACTACGACTTCGCGGCCCTGAAAGGTGGTTACGTATTGGTGGGCCGAGGCAACGCCTGGAGCTGATACGGCTAGAATGGCGACGGCCAAAGAAAATGCACGATGAAGTTTCATGACGCGATATACTCCCTTCCAAAATGGATGCGGCTTTAGATTACATTCCGGGCGCTGAATTCCTACCGAACTATACCACAAGATTTGAGCAGTGAAGCTCACCAAAGATTTTCGCCGCGCGACTGCTGGCAATTTGGCGGATGCTGCCATGTCGAGCCAAACCTGTCGCCATCGCTTGCAATGCAAACCACACCATTTCCAACCGGGCCAGTTTTAGGGATTTCAGTTTGCTACAATCGTGGCTCGAACGACATCTTCCGCGCAGTTGGAATATTCTGACTTAAGGCAGTAACATGACGCAGTACATCTTGGCATTGGATCAAGGCACAACCAGCTCTCGAGCATTGGTAATTCGGCACGACGGAACAATTGCAGCAGTAGCACAAAAGGAGTTCACGCAGTTTTTTCCGCAGCCGGGTTGGGTCGAACACGATGCCAATGAGATCTGGAAGAGCCAATTAGCCGTGGCTCAAGCGGCGATTCGAAAGGCGAAGATCAAGCCCACGGAGATCGCTGCGATCGGTATCACCAATCAGCGCGAGACGACCGTAGTTTGGAATCGCAAGACCGGTCAACCGATCCATCGAGCTATTGTGTGGCAGGATCGTCGAACGGCCGATCGATGCGACAAGCTAAATCGCTCAGGCGGCGCAGCCTTGATTACTCAGCGTACTGGGCTAGTGGTGGATGCCTATTTCTCAGGCACAAAGTTGGCTTGGATACTGGACCAAGTTCCAGAAGCTCGGCAGGCAGCTAAGCGCGGCGAGCTGGCCTTTGGGACGATCGATTCCTGGCTCTTGTGGAATCTCACTGGTGGCAAAGAGAGTGCGGGAGCCGTTCACAAAACAGACTTGACCAACGCCAGTCGCACGCTGCTGTGCGATATTCATCAACAGTGTTGGGACGATGAGTTACTAAAGCTGCTCAAGGTCCCGTCCAATGTCCTACCAGAGATCTGTGCGAGTAGCGCGGAGTACGCTCAATCGGCGAAGAGTTTGTTCGGTGCCTCCATTCCGATCGCCGCGATTGCCGGCGATCAACACGCGGCGCTGTTCGGGCAGATGTGTATCGAGCCGGGGATGGTCAAGAACACATACGGCACCGGCTGTTTCATGCTGATGAACACCGGTGCTAAGTCGCGGCCATCCGATAACAAGTTGCTTTCGACAGTCGGCTGGAAAACGCAGAGCGAAACTGTCTACGCCTTGGAAGGCAGCATCTTTATTGCCGGAGCCGTGGTTCAGTGGCTCCGTGATGGTTTGAAGCTGATCAAGAAATCGGTCGATGTGGAAGCGTTGGCAAGTCAGGTGGAAAACAACGGTGGAGTGTATCTCGTTCCAGCCTTTGCCGGACTCGGTGCTCCGCACTGGGATCCTTATGCTCGTGGCACAATTGTCGGACTTACTCGCGGTTCGACAGCGGCTCATATTGCTCGTGCGTCCCTTGAATCGATCGCTTACCAAACGGCCGACGTGCTCGATGCGATGCAAGCCGATTCAAAGCTCAAGATCCGTGCGATTCGTGTTGATGGTGGAGCCGCTCGCAATGATATGCTCATGCAATTCCAAGCGGACATACTTGGAGTGCCAGTTGTGCGACCGCAAGCCTTTGAAGCGACTGCGTTAGGAGCTGGCTATCTTGCAGGCTTGGCTGTTGGCTTTTGGAAGAACACCAAAGAGTTGCAACAACAGTGGAAGATCGATCGAACGTTTGAACCGAATCGGAAGGCCAGCGAAGTCAAGGAGCTTCGCGCTGGATGGAAGCGAGCTCTTCAGCGTTCCCTGCAGTGGGAGCAATAGCAAGTTCAGGCTTGAGGCTTGAGGCTTGAGGCTTGAGGCTTGAGGCTTGAGGCTTGAGGCTTGAGACTTGAGACTTGAGACTTGAGACTGCTAACTGCTAACTGCTAACTGCTAACTGCTAACTGCTAACTGCTAACTGCTAACTGCTAACTGCTAACTGCTTCTCCCTCACCGCTTCTCAATCATGTAAGCCACACCAGCTCCAATCATTAGTCCTCCCAAGTGGCAAAGATCAGCGGCTCGCCAGCCCGGAACCAAACCAGAGAAGCCGATGGCAAGCGGCAGTAAGATCATGACTAGGTAAACAAAAGGGATGTAGACCCCCAGCGTTGGATTGATCACCGACCGTACCCACACCAGTCCAAACAGGGCGTAGACAACTCCGGAGATTCCTCCGAAAAGTGGATTGCCGCCCAAGGCGGTCGGCGCAAGAGCTTGCAGCATATTGGGTAGAATTGCCGCGACCAAAACCAACATCGCGTACTTACCCGTTCCCAGCCATCGCTCGCTGACTCGCCCGAGCACGATCATGCCGATAACGTTCATAAACAGATGCAGTGGGCTCAAGTGAATGAAGATTGGCGTGATGGTGCGCCAAAGCTGGCCGCGCTTTAGGTTGACTAAAGGGTCTTCATTGGAACGCTTGTAATCGGGATATGAGACAAAGCCCATTTGCCGCTGAATCGATTGCCCAATCTCGTTGGACGGATCTGGACTGCCGAAGTTGTTAAAGATCGAAACGATACAACTGAGAATGATGAGAGTCAGTGTCAGCGGAGGAACGCGGCGGTCCGCAACGGCCGTCGACCGGTAGCGAATCTGCTTGACATTATTCGATGCCGCCGTACGTTGCTTGACCTTTTCCATGATTGTCGCGTTGGCCTGTTTGATGGCCGCAGCGTACTTGGGGTCGGTCGGGTTGTTGACGAACTCCTGAAGGTAACCGACGGCTTCAGCCATTCGATCCTCGTCGCGTACCCAAACCTCCCACTGGTCCATGGAATTGGCGACCGGGTCAACCTGAGTAGTAATGCCTTGAACGAACAGATAGGCGACGAACTGTTCGGCGGCCTTTCGTTCGGTAATTTGACCCAAGCAGCGCATGGAGCACTTCCATGAAGAGGGGTGATTCGCAGCGGAAACCCGCGCGGTCGATGAGCACAGACTGATATTCTGCAGGAACCGAGCCACTTAGCTAGTGCAAGAGTGTCGGCGATTGTGCCGATTGATATAGGACCAAGCAAATTCCCGACAATTCCCAGGACTCGCAGCAAGACCCATGGCGGCAAGATAGGCAAAACCGGTATAGTTTCACAATCGAGCCTACCCTTCTGGCGGAAGAGCCAATGCTAGCCCTCAAAAAGCTAGAGGCAAGCCGAGAAAAGCCAGGGGGCATGTGCAAAATGCGAGTTATTAAGGCTTGCCATAATTAGAACTACTCCGCTACAATGCTCGATTCTCGAAACCACCCTAGCCTCATCGCGGGGGTGCGTCATCGACGTAAGTCTTTTTAAATCAACAGGTTACAAGTTTTTCGAAGGAGCTCTCCGTGCCGCGTTTACTCGGTGTGGATATTCCCAACGACAAGAAAGTTGCCATCGCCCTTACATATTTGTATGGCGTTGGACCCAAAATTGCACGGGAAGTTTGCGTCAAGAACAAGATTGATGCCGACAAGAAGGCACGCGAACTAGACGAGGACGAGCTGAGCCGTTTGTCGACGCTTTTGGAGCGTGACTATACGGTTGAAGGTCCACTGCGTCGCGCTGTCGGTCAAGCGATTCACCGCTTGCGAGAAATTAAGTGCTACCGAGGCCAGCGACACCGCTCTGGTTTGCCAGTTCGTGGTCAACGAACCCGAACCAACGCTCGTACCCGTAAGGGACCTCGAAAGACGGTAGCTGGTAAGAAGGGCGTAAAGGACTTGAAGTAGTCCGAACTTCCTTGCTGGAATCCAACTGTTGTGTTGGATTTGCAAGTTGGTTGTGCAGCCTAATTGGGCAATTTACAAATCACATCGTAGGCAATTGTTCACTCGAGAGAGTGAATACAAGAAATCGAGAATGAGGTCTTCCTGTGGCGAAAGTCAAGCGTCGCAAGCAACGCCGTAACGTCACCAATGGCGTTGCTCACATCCAGTCTACCTTTAACAATACCACGGTAACGATTACCGACGGCAAGGGTGATACTCTTTGCTGGGCTAGCGCTGGAACTTGCGGATTCAAGGGTTCGCGAAAGAGCACACCATTTGCTGGTCAAATGGCTGCTCAACAAGCTGCTGAAAAGGCTGCTAAGTTCGGCGTGAAGGAACTGGAAGTACGAGTTAAGGGTCCAGGGTCGGGTCGCGAAAGCGCGATCTCCGCTCTTCAAACTGCTGGCATGACAGTCAAAGTGATTGAGGACGTTACACCAATTCCGCACAACGGTTGTCGTCCTCGCAAGCGTCGTCGAGTCTAGTTCTCGGATTTGCTTGAGATTCACACCAGTTCGTCGCCTTATGGGCTCGACGGGCGCATTAAAGGGGAAGGTTCCATGGGGGACATTAAGATGCACATCAAATGGCGTGGACTGGAATTACCCAGCTCAGTCCAAGTCGATCATCACACGCTCTCGCCAAACTACGGCAAGTTCGTTGCTGAGCCTTTCGAACGCGGCTTTGGAACCACAGTTGGCAATAGCCTTCGTCGAGTTCTTTTGTCCAGCCTAGAGGGCAGTGCTGTAACACAAATCAAGGTTCGCGGTGCTCAGCACGAATTCACCACGCTACCAGGCGTGCTTGAAGACCTGACTGAAATCGTGCTCAACGTCAAATCGTTGGTTGTTAAGAACCACAGCGATTCGACTCGCGTTATCACTGTCGAACGCTCAACCGCTGGCGTCATCACCGGTGCCGACGTTGAAACCGATGCAGATGTAGAGATCGTCAATCGCGACCACGTCCTGGCAACGCTGACGTCGGACGTTAGCTTCGTCATGGAAATGGTTGTTGAAAACGGTCGTGGATACATTCCAGCTACCGAACATAGCGCCCGCGATCACGAAATCGGCATCATTCCTGTCGACGCAGTGTTCAGCCCTGTGGTTCGCGTCCGATACGACATCGAAGAGACCCGTGTTGGTCAAAAGACAAACTACGACAAGCTGAATCTGGAAATCTGGACCGACGGTTCGATCTCCCCAGAAATGGCTTTGGTCGAAGCAGCGAAGATCTTCCGCAAGCACTTAAACCCGTTCGTCCAATACAACGAATTGGGCAAGCAAGTTCACGCTACCGCTCGCGGTGGACCCGGATCTGCTGAAGCACAATTGGAAGCAAAGTTGAACCAATCGGTTAACGAGCTTCGTTTGAGCGTCCGAGCAAACAACTGCTTGGAAAGCGAAGGCATCTCAACTATTCGTGAGCTAGTCCAGCGAAACGAAGACCAACTACTTGAGATCCGCAACTTTGGTGAAACAACTCTCACCGAAGTACGGGACAAGCTGGCTGCGATGGGGTTGCACCTTGGAATGCGACTAGCCCCGTCGACCTTCCGCTAATCATTGATTTATTGAATTTCATTACGAGACTTTAGTATCTAAACGGCACAATCATGCGTCACAAGAGACATGGTCGAACCCTCGGTAGGGCTCCCAGCCATCGCAGATCACTTTACCGCAACTTGGCAACCGCTCTGTTTTTGACCGAGCGAGAGACCGATGCGTTGGATCCAAATCCGCCCAAGGTGAAGGGTCGTATCATCACGACTCTTGAAAAGGCGAAAGAAATTCGACCGATGGTCGAAAAGTGCATTACGATCGCCAAGAAGTGCCGCGCAGCCGAGCTGATTGCGGCTGAATTTGGTACCGATGCAGATCGCGATTCCGAAGCTTGGAAGACATGGCGTAAGAGCGAAAAGCATGCCCAGTGGGTTGCCGCACGCGCTCCAGCCGTGACTGCTCGACGACGCCTTTACCAAATGCTTCAGAGCAAACAAGCTGTATCCATTCTTTGCAGCGAATTGGCTGAACGATTCGAAAGCCGCGTTGGTGGCTACTGTCGCATCATGCGTCTAGCTAAGCCACGACTTGGTGACGCTGGTACTCGAGCCATCCTTGAATTCGTTGGCAAGAACGACCGCGTGATCAAGCGAAGCCAAAAACCTGATTTCGGTGGTGAAGCAAAGTCTGAATAAGACAAAGCAGACCTTCTCGCTTGAATTCTCAAGCGGCAGGTTTCCACGGAATTCAATCGCAACAATCAATCAACCGAATTTATCGCAGAGTCAATCATGGCCAAAGGCAAGAAAAAGATCGAAGTCATCCACCTGGTTTGCGAAGAAACCGGTGATTACAACTACACCCTTCGCCGCAAGTCTGGCGGCGAAAAGCTACGTCTGAAGAAGTACTGCCCTCGTCTCCGCAAGCACACGCTGCATGTTGAGAAGAAGAAGTAGTTCTGTCGCTTCCGACAATAGCTCGATTCATTCAAAAGACCATCGTTCCAACGATGGTCTTTTCGTTTAGCGACGCCCTCAATCACCACGACAACTCTACGGGCTGGTTACACGGGTTTTCTGCCTCTAACCGTCGCTTACGGCAGGCAATCACACTGGGATCATCGAACTACCAACGGTTGTTGTGCGCCCCTATCAATCGCCTTCTGCCACCCACGTCACTTAAAATCGGATTGTCCTTCTTTCAGATGTCGACGAAGTCGTTCAATTCCTTGAAATACTTGTTCTTGTTTCTCACGTATCTTGCTGTCGACTATTTCAGTCGGGCCAACCCACGCTTCCATGCTAAACTTACGTCTATTGAGCCACGCTTCGAGACTTACAGGTGCGTCATCGATAAACTTGACCAAGCTGTCTCGCCAGAATGAGGGAAGCGATTCAAACGCTATCTTCAAGTCCACATTCCCAAGACAGAACAAGATGTCCGAAAGACACTCATGTAGTTGGTACATGCCTTTCTGGTAGTTCGATATCAGTTTCTGAATTGTGTCAACTTCAGTATTTCCCACTCCACTCACCTCGCATCTTTCGTACCACTTTGTCAGCCTCATCCCAAGCCTGACAATGAAAATTACCGGGGGGCCACGAATTCACCAGCCGCACCATTCCAAGCCATTCCCGTTTCTGCAAAAAAGACTGTTGTTGTCAGGGAGCATTTAAAAATGACCGTCTAGGGGCATCTAGAAATTGATCCTCGCGTTCCTCGCGGATCGGCTGGAGAAAGCCGATCCTGGTCGAAGGACCGGACGGCACGGGTAAGACCCAGCTGGCCAAGTCGATCGCCGAGCTCACCGGATTTCATCATTCTTAACCGAAAGCAAATTGATCAATGCGTAGTCATCAACTCCTTTCCTCCAGACCTATCAATGTGTTAGGCCTTTCTAGATCCACTTCATGAAAGCTCTAGAGCATATTCTGATTGGGGTCCTTCCAGTATGGAACATCCGTCGCGGTTCTAAGCACAAAACTGCAATAGCTGATCGCATTGGATTTAAAGCCGATCCAGAATGGAGGCCCAGACTCAAGTGGGTGCCAACCGTGTTTAAGGGCAAACATGATCGCATTTGGGATGTCATCGTAAATGATTGTCCCTATTGGATCGATCATCAGCTTTGCACCAACTCCGCTTGCATGTTGGACTGTAGCCACTCCTCGGCCATTTTCACCGCGAGAGCCTTTGGACCAATGATAAACGATTCCGTTGACTATGACTTTGCGTCGGTTTCGTTTAGGTAATGCCATGGTAGTGGTGCTCGAATAGAGCGAATCTTCAGCTCAATCGCATTGAACTGAGTCTTCTTGCAATATGACATGTTCAGAAAGTCCAAGGTTCGTGAATCGATACTCGCTCATCAACATCTCCTCCAAAGCTCGCTTGGCCGCGGCAATTACGGACAATTAACCCAACGATCCCATCATTTTCATTGCGATTGGGAACCAATATGTTTCAATCCAATCGCTGCCGATTGGAGCAATCCGATCAACGTTCCACCCTGCGTCGGCAAGCATAAACAGCATGGAATCGGCAGCAACAGCGTTGGTCGAATGGATCAAGATCGGCGCCATTGGCGATTGAGTTGCCAAAAAGGCGGCAACATCACGACCATCGCCGGGATCTGGATCGTTCTCGTTGTCAGTGAATAGATCGTGATCGAGCGCTATCAGTTTTGGCACTTCAGTCTGCGCTTGATATTGCCGTATGAAGTCTTGCGCTGTCCGCGAGCACGTAAGAGTTAATCCTGTGGTTGCGAGCACCAACTTGAATCTCGCAATGCGTTCCTGATCATCTTCCAGCATGATTAGCATAGTTACAAGTCTTGCTATTCAATTTACCTACCGCGACGCTGTCCAAAATATCTGTATACCAGCCATGAGTACCGACGACACAAAACCGCTGAGGATCGTCAATTCGCATTAGTTGTTTTGATTAGCGAGGATTATCGCAATTTAGTGGTTTAGCAACTCGCTCCCACCGTCATTGAAACTAGCCTTGTTCAGTATTCAGACTGGAATCGATGCTGACTACGTTCAATCCGCCATAAGGTTAACGCGAGCATGACCACTGTCGCAGTGGCCATGATGAAGAGATGAGCCCACATCGACTCCTCCCATAAAAATTTGACACCATCTGGGCTGCCCTTGAGATCTACATTCAACCAATCCATCATCAACGACCTTAGACGATACGAGATCGTGAACCGATTGATCACGGCAGGGACCCATCCCATTGCCCCTTCGATACCAACTGCATAGGCAAAGGCAAAGACCATCGATCGACGTTGGAACAAAGCGCCCAACGTAATCATCAATGCTCCATAGACGATGGCTGCAATCCAATTCACAGCTACGATAGCCAGCAGAGAGTCGAAGGCTTTACTAACACCAAGAAACCACGCTATGAAAGTGCACAACAGGGCGGCCAGCGAAGTGCAAGAACCAGTCCACAAGACTGCGACAAGATACTTGCCCAGCAAAATGGATCGTCGTGCTCCAGGACGAATGACGCTGTAGATCCACGTCTGCCCTTCCAACTCAGCATTGACGATTGGCACCGCCCATAGCAACATGCACAATGCAGTTATGACTTGAGGTAACAGGATGAACAGTAGAGCGCTGAAGACAAGATAGTATCGGTATTCAAAATCGTCGGTCTTAGGCAACCGAGTCAAGTAGATTGTCGCCGTGATGAGGAGCGCAGGAAAAAACGCCATTCCCAACCACAGCGCAACTCGAACGGGTGTGAAGGTTCGGATCAGCTCGTAACTAAAAACTCCTTGAAGTGAATTCCACAGCGACGGGCTGGGACGCTGGCCCGCGAGGTTCAATCTATCCAAGGCCTGTTTGGCTCGCAGAGTATCCGCATCGTGCAAAGCGTCTTGGCTCATGCAGAAACTCCCGTCATCAGAATTTCGCCGCGATGCTTCGATACCAGCAAGTGGAATAGTGCACTAATGTCTCCATCGCTACCGCTGAGCTGGTGGATGTCGACTTCGCCTGACTGTGCCCAGACCGCCAAGTTTTGGTAAAGCTCGAGCGGTCGCTCGACAGAGATTCGCAGCGACTGATCGGAATTGCCGCGATTCAAGCTCCTCAACCAAGGCATCACAACCAATCGCTCTGCCAGTTCACTCGGAGTGGTGGTTTGGATCGTGATCTCCTGAGGCAATCCGGCCAGCAGGTGTCGGAGTTCGGCCGACGTACCACAGGCCAGCAAGCGACCGCCATAGATCAACATGAACGAGTTAGTAATCCGTTCCACTTCGTGCAAAACGTGGCTAGCCAGCAGCAAACTCTTGCCTGCACTCACCCATTGCTTGAGCAGTAGACTCATGTCATGCCGACCAATCGGATCCAGTCCATTAAACGGTTCGTCTAGAATCAGCAGATCGGGATCGTTGGCAAGAGCTTGAGCCAATTTGCAGCGCTGACGCATCCCAAGTGAAAAGGTGTGGATGGGACGGTGACTGGCTTCCGTCATACCGACAAGATCGAGCACTTCGTCGGCACGAGCGGCTGCCCTGCGAATTGGCCAGCCGCTGAGCGAGAGGTGCAGCTTCACCCACTGGAATGCGGTAACCCCATGCACCAGAAGCTCACTTGCAGGACAAAGTCCAATTCGCTGGAGCACAGTCGAGTCACGTGAGGGATCAACTCCATAAAGTCGAACATTGCCCAAGGTGGGTCGAAGAGCTCCGGTCAGCAAGCCAATCAGCGTAGACTTGCCCGCGCCGTTGGGCCCGACCAAGGCATAAGCTCCGGCGGGTAGTTCAATGTGAAAATCATTGACGCCGATCACCGTGCCGTACAGCAACGTAGTGTGGTTGAGTTGAATCATAACTTTAGAATCCTCGAGACTCGCCAGTAAGCGATTGTGTAACCAATCACCGTGATCACAACTGCAACCAAGACAGGCGTCAGTATCGGGGTGTCAGCCACCATCAAGCCGAAGATCTTCTTTTGGATGTATCCCAGCAGTTCATAGGGAGACAAGTACATCAAGGCGTTGTAGTTCTCGGCAAGAATCTGAGTTCGACGGCCTTGCCCGCGGAACTGCTGCGCTGACCAGAGAACCGAATAGGTCACGTGCCCCAAGATCCAAATCGCAAACCACGCGAAGCCCGCATAGCGACTTTCTTGAGTCATCGAAGAAAGTGCGAGAGCTATCGCTGAGGTTGGAAGAATCAAGATTACGGAGGCTGCAATGATTCTCAGAGGGATGTCCCAGGTATAAACAATGGCCCAAGGGTCGGTCGACAAAAACAACCCTACGACGTAAATCGTTAGCGCGGGTATGGTGGCAACCAAGAACAGCAAGGTGTACAACACTCCTGCCTTCCCTATCACATACTCAGCGGGCGTTAACGGTCGCGACAAGTAAAGCAGGTAGCCTCGACTTCGAAGGTCATAGCTGATCAAACGCGGACCGACCAAGCCTACGACTAAGATCATTCCGAACGCTTGCGGATAGCGAAAAAGAGTGAAGAGCAAGTACGACCATGCGAAGTGACGCACCGCCGCCGGATTGTTTCGCAGATCCTTCACTTCCACTCCTGCGTTATCCAGCACCCGTCGTGCTTCGCGATTGCGTTGGACAAAGGTGATGGCTTGCTCGGTTGAACTTTCGGAGAGGTTCTGTTCCAAGACGCCAAATGCGATCGCGACGAGCAGCGAAGGAAATGTCAGCAGCATCAGAATGCGTCGAATCCATGTACTGCTCCATACCAGACCGACTCCAGTACTGGCGACAACCCACGCTCGCGTCCAAGCTGGCGATCTTGGTCCCTCCCACTTGCGATAGCCGATATCCAAAATTGGCATGCCTAGACTCCTCGGACCGCGTTGAGAAACATTTGTTCGAGTGAGTTCTTAGCAGGTTCAATGCGTTGAATCAAAACGCCGACTTCTTGGCTAGCTCGCCACAGAGCCTGAGTTTCAATCGGATGTCCGTGAATCTTCAGTTCTTGAACTCCGCTACGTTCGCAGTGAAACCCAGCCTTGACCAACTGTTGTTCAAGTTTCTCAACTTCGGCTACAACGCTGATCTGGATTCCAGCTTGTGAAGGGCGTTGCAAGTTGGTCAGCGAATCCGCCAAACGCACTCGTCCGCCGGCCAAGATTATTACATTTTCGCAGACGCGTTGTACGTCATGGAGAATGTGCGTGGAGAGCAAAATGGACTTCCCCTTTTCCAACGCCAGAACGCTAATGCGATCGAGCAGATTTTCACGTTGCGAGGGATCTAAGCCAGTAGTAGGTTCATCCAGAATGATAAAATCGGGATCATGAACCAGTGCTTGAGCGAACTTCAGCTTTTGCCGCATGCCGGTCGAATAGGTTTCCACGGTCCGATATCGCTCTTGTCCCAAGTCGCAGAAGTCACAGACTTCGTGAGCGCGGCGCAACGCCTCTTTGGCGAAGAGTCCAGAAAGTCGAGCCATCATTTGGACCGACTGAATGCCTTGCAAGCCTTGGATAAAGCAATCGTCTTCGGGTAAATAACCGACTCGATCGCGAAGTGTTCTAGCATCGCGAGGCCATTGGTAGCCTAGCACTATGCCATGGCCACTATCGATCTTCACCAAGCCGAGTAGAGCTTTGATCAGCGTGCTTTTGCCAGATCCATTGGGTCCAAGTAGTCCCGTGATTCCTGGCGGTAGATCAAGTGAGACTTGATGCAGAGCCGGTCGACCGCGATAGCTCTTCGTGACATTCTCGATGCTGGCGATTCGCTCCGGCAAAACAACTTCCTTTCAGAAGTTTGCAACTTTGGCTGATTGGCAAGCGTGAACTACATCATAACTACAGCGAAGAGGAAATGGTGCTTAAGCCATTGAGAACTATTGAGGCAGCTTACCGCTAGCGATCTCTTCTTCCCATTGATCCATGAGCGGCCAATCGATCGCGCAGGTTCCAAAGTCTGCCATGTGCAGATAGCTCTCAAGTCGAGCAATGGTCTTATCCAGCATCGCATTATCTTTGCGGAAGATTGGACCGTGGCTGGGGAGGAGCCATTCGACATCGCTGTTGCGAATGCGCTGTAGCGATCGAATGAAGGCTGGGATGTCGCTGCCATGGTGCGCATCAATGGCTCCCACGCAACCGTCGCGATAGATATTGTCACCACTGAAGAGCAGCTTACCCATGCGGAAGGCCAATTGGCTATCAGCGTGGCCGGGAGTCGACCACACTTCTATCTTCAGGCTGCCCAGCTCGATGATCGTGCCTTCGTCAACCGTCAGGTCTGTGGTGACCAATGGCATTTCCAAGTGAATATTCTGCGCTTCGATCTCGGCGAATGTCTGCAGTTTGTCTCCGCACTCCAACAGTTTGGCTGCGCGCGGATGAGCGGCTAGCTTGGTCTTGAGCATCTGCTTCGCCAGCGCAAAACCTTGCCCATGGTCAACGTCAGCGTGAGTTGCTAAGAGCATTTTGCAACGGCTGAGCGGAAAATCGAGTTCGCGCACAAGCTCCACGATCTCTTCCACCGACTCCTCGTAGCCGATGTCCATTAGCAACCACTCTTCACCGTCGAAGACTAGATAGACGTTGCAACCAATGATATGACCAGCCTGAAAATTCAGCTCGATCACGTTTGGAAAGATCAGTTTTCGTTCTAACATACAATGCCAAATTTCAGCGCGAGACAAGATTGCCGGTCTGTGACATTCTAGAAGCGAATCAACTGCGAATTCCCCAGAAAGGCTGGAAGCATTCTACCCGATCCAGAGATAAGGGCAACGCGATACAATAAGCCAGTCAGCGACCATCAAAATCGCGTCTAGAGAAAGCAACTCATGGATAACCCGTTATCTTTCAATCGATATCTTCGTCAACAGCGATTCGAACCCATTGGGCAAGCGGGACAAGAGTTATTAGCCAAGTCATCGGTCCTGATCTGTGGTTGCGGAGCGCTAGGATCTGTAATTGCAGAACGGTTGGCTCGTTCTGGCGTGGGGCACCTGCGCATCGTCGATCGCGATTGGGTTGAGCTTTCCAATCTCCAACGACAGACTCTGTTTCTGGAACGTCACGCTCGCGAGGCAGTTCCCAAGGCGGCTGCGGCGGTCGAGATGCTCACTCAGATCAATAGCGAAATCTCCATTGAAGCCTTGGTGGAAGACGTGACGTGCGACAATATCGACTCGCTGGCGCGGGGATGCGACTTGATCATGGATGGGACCGACAACTTTGAAACGCGACTGCTCATCAACGACTACTGCGTCAAGAACTCGATTCCGTGGGTTCACGCGGGCTGCTTAGGCGCGAGTGGACAGATCATGACTATTCTTCCGGGCGAAACGGCCTGCTTTCGATGTTTGGTCCCCGAGCTTCCGCCGCCAGAGACGATGCAAACCTGCGATACGGCCGGAGTGCTTGGCCCGGCGATTGGAATTATTGCCAGCTGGCAGGCTGCTGAGGCGCTGAAGATACTCTCGGGAAACCGGTCTGCCATCTGCCGACAGTTGATTGTGATCGATAGCTGGGATACTGACTGTCGCCGAATCAACTTGAGCCCCGCTAGCGGTTGCAAAACATGTGGCCTCCGGCAATTTGAGTTTCTTGACGGGCAAGTGAGAACGGAATCGGTGGTTTTGTGCGGTAAAAACGCAGTTCAGGTCACGATCCCCAGTCCTTCAGGGTCATTCGCAGACTTCCAAGCACTAGCGGAAAAATGGCAAACATTAGGCCAGGTCAATGTGAACGCGTTTTTTGTAAGGCTTAGCCTCCCCTCCATGCAGGTAACTCTATTTCGCGGAGGGCGAGCGGTTGTTGAGGGAACTACGAATTCCGCCGAGGCCAAAACGCTACTAGCTCGTATCTTGGGTAGTTAGGTTTAGGGCAAAATCTCGGGTATGACTTGACCATCAGTTCAACTGGTGTAAACTCAAGTTGACGCGTGCCGAATTCGGTTTAATTTTCCTTCAGTCGATGGAAAAGGCCTTCAAGGGCTAAATATCTGACAAAAGTTGGCCCAAAATAGTCTCCTCCGAAACTTGAAATCGGCATTAATAGATTTTCTAATGTTAAAATTAGGGTGACTAATCCGAAATTAACAACTTGCCCACAACCATCGATCTGTTGCACCCAATCGGGAACTCGAAATGCGCTACGAATTTAGACTCGCTGAACTACTTGGACACACACCTGACCGACGAAAACGACCTGGAACTATCAAAGCTATCGTTGAGTACACTGGCTTAGATCGCCACCAAGTCGCATCGCTGCTAAAGAACGAAGCGAAGTACATTCCATTGGAAGCTTTGAGCCGATTGTGCGACTATTTGGTCGAGCACGGATACGCTTCAGCGGATGAGTTGCCGGGTGCTTTGTTCGCTGTGAAGCCAGAGCATTTCTGGGAATTGCTAGCCCGTCGTCGCAAGTTGGAGATCTGTGTCGGCGTACGTCGCCCAGCAGAGCCCGAAAGCGCGGACTCGGCTTGGGTTGTCGCTTCGGATGCCGTATTGATGGGAGCGGTGCTCAACGGCGTTTCGACTCTGGGCGGAACCGACAAGTTGATGCGCAGTCAAACGCAGCCAGTGACTCGCGAGATGCCGACACACCCTGAACTACTGAAACAAACTTTGGTTTGGAGTCCCAGCCCAGCCGATTCAGAAATGGCAACAGAGTACGCCCGGTCTGTCCACGACGAATTCACCTCATCGCCTGGCGACAAAGCCCTCATCTGCTTGGGTAGCGTCAAGAGCAACCCCGTCGTCGAGATGATCGTTGCGGATAGCTTTCAAGCTGATCCATTTAAGTCTGAAGACAACGTAAGCGTCGCCGCGGATCGTTCGATTCCATTCTTCCTGCGTTATCGCGATACCGACCCGCATCCCGACTGCGTATCAGCAGGGATTCGGTTGAGCAAGAAAGAGGACGCGAAAGAGCCTGGTATCTATTACGAAAAGGCCGATGGTTCGTGGGAGTTTGCTGGCGGTCAAGACACAGCGCTTGTGTTCTACATCTACCGTGAATCGCTCGGTCGTTTGGAAATGGTGCTAAGCGGCTTTAGCGGTCGAGCGACTCGTATGCTTGCTCGTACGCTCTCCAGTCGTGGCGAAGAGTTTTGGCCACCGGTCTATCAAGAGAACTATTTGCAAATCGGCGCTTACATCGTGAAGTACCAATTTGCTGAGACAACTCCTGAGCCCAACGACTTGCTAAGGACTGATCTGACAGCCAATCCGACAATCACTCCGCTGCCAGTAGAAGCCATCGCACGACGGCTTCGCAAAGGCTAGTCGCCTTTTGCTCCCGCAAGAGTTGCTTCGCGCGCCATATTGAGACGTACGTTGGGTTGAGGAACGAAACCCAACAACCAGCACTGACGGTTACGCCGATCAAGCGGGAGAACTCAGGAACTGCCGCGGATCATAAATGTGCTTGCTCATCAATAGAGATAACAGCGCAGTGAATTCGGTCTGTGCTTAGAAGCACGCCAGGGACTGGCGTGCCACACTCTTTAACGCTACTTTCGCAGGAGCGAAAGGCGACAATTTGCGATAGGCGACTATCTCACTAATCGCGCAAGGCCTTGAGGATGTTGTCGAGCTGAAGTTTCATCTCGGCAAGTTTGGCTTGAGAATCGGCAAGCTCTTTCCGTAGCTTGGCAACTTCAGCTTCCAAGGCTACTTCGCGTTCGGTAGGCTGGACTGAACCGTCACTAGTCGAGGCCGTTTTACCAGGCAATGCGTTCGGATCGTTCGCGCCTAGCGCTGGATTGGTTGGAATTGGCGGCGGAGTCTTTGGCCCGGTTAGCATCAGCGGCGCATTGGGATCGGCAGTCGTGTTGCCTGCGGTGTTACCTCCAACATTGGCGCCAGCGGTAACATTTGGTCTTCCCGTTGGGTCAACAGCGGGTCCAGGTCTCGCTGGTCCCAAACCTGTCGAATTTCTAGGGAATGCTGGTGGCTTTTGACTTGGTGGTTGTGAAGCCAAGAATTGCGGATCGCCCACTAGCACTACTTTGACAGACTCTCGCTTGTTACCGCGATAGAAAACGATTTGAGCTTGGTCGCCAGGCTTGGACGACTCGATCCAACGCTGTACTTCCGCGGCTGACTCGACTGCGTGTCCGCCGATCTCGGTAATGGCATCGCCAGGTCGAATGCCACCTTGATATGCTGGCGAACCGTTGACAACTTGAGTCACAGCGGCACCTTGATAGGCGGCAATCCCGAATTGATCGCGGAACACGTTGCTCAAGTCATGGGCGGTTACTCCCAGCCAAGCAGGGATGTTCGCCTTAGTCGGAGCTTTGGTCTGAATTCCGTCAGCGAGCTCAGCGTTCATTAGTACCGCAATCAGCGCGGCATTTCGGCCTTCACGATTCACGAGAAAATTGACCGATTGACCAGGGCGAGTCTTGGCAAGTTGTTCGACCATGTCATCCATCTTTCCAATCGCGAATCCGTTGATCCCCAAGATGCGATCGTCAATTCGGAACCCGGCTTTCCAAGCGGGTGAGTCTTTGGTGACGGAGGTGACCAAGACACCAATGCCCTCAGCAGCCTGTTCGGCCTCTAAGCCCAGGTAGATACGCTCGCTAGCCGGTATTTCGTCAGGCGTTTCCTGTGTGGGTACTGCCTGCGTTGGTACTGCTGGGGCAGCACGCGTGGGAGCAGCGGAGGGTCGAGCCGGAGGCGGCAGTTCGTCTTGGATCTGAGTTTGTGTCTGCGTTTGTGGCAGGTTCAGCAAATTGGCCAATGAGTCCGAGACTTGCCCCTGGGCAACGTGACAGTTCAGCCACGCAGTAGCAGCCCCAATGCAAAGGATCGCCACGAATCGCCGAAGCGACCTGATGGTTGTCGGTAGTTGACCAGCGGCTTGGTGATAAGCAGCTTGCTGCCGCAGTAGGGCTCGGGGGCTCATCCGTCTATACTCCAGGGATCTGGGTGTGCTACATTGCTGACCGGCGCAACATTGTGCGTTGGTCGCATTCGAATAACTTCTAGTTTAGTGAAATTGTTGCGTCGATACAGAATTACATGCAAGTTTTCTAGCTCTTTAGCCTCCAGAATTGATTGACAGTTGGTAAGTTGGGCAGCCTAGCGATTCAAACAGTTCCAGCTTCGAACCTTATTGAGTTCTTGAACTGGATTCATGCCGGAACGCCTCAAGCCGAGGTCGACGCGATCATCAGCGAGTACGGTTCGCGTCAGCGTTTGGGATGGATGCCAGCGCCGGTTGAGGTCCGTAGCAACGAACAAACGGTGGCTGGAGTCTATTTCACATCGCTGCCGGGTGACTTGGCCATGCTGGGAGCCGTTCGATCGATGGACGGCACCGAGACGCTGGCAGCACAACTGATGACAGCGCAAGTTCAAGAGTTCCGCCGCCGCTCGCCACAGTGTCATATCCAAGCTGCGATCGAGCACAGCGATGTGCGTACGCAAAATCTTTTAAAGCTTGCTGGATTTGAACAACTGACCGAAGTCCAGCAGCGTTGGGTGAGTATCGAGAATCGACAATTTCTTGGCGGTGAAACCTCCGCCGGTGAAATCCAAGACAGTGAAAATCTCGGCGGTGAAAACTCGGTATCAATCAGCAGACCAGTACTGGATTGGCGAGCCGCCAGCGAGTTGAGCAGGAGTCGATTCGAGCGACTGCTTGGCAAGACATTTGATGGTACGTTAGACTGTCCAGAACTCAACGGAGTCCGTACGCATTCGCAAGTCTTAAAGTCGTTCTTGGTCGGACAACCCTTTCGCACGGGTTCTTCGAATTGGAATACAGTTTGGTTGAACGGGCAGTTGGCGGGGTGTTTATTATTGACCGCGCACAATCGCGAGCTAGTTGAACTGGCCTATATGGGACTTGTGCCCGCTGCGCGTGGTAAGCGACTGGGAAAACAGTTGATCGAAATGGCCAAGCGGCAATCGCTGCTGTGGGGCGCGTCAATGTTGGTAGTTGCGGTGGACTCTCGAAACACGCCTGCGTTGCAACTCTATCAACGCAGCGGCTTTCAATTCCATCGACGCCTGCGAGTCTTTTGGTATCGTTGACAACATTCGGAACTTGAGTGACGCGGAGATAGTTTCAACATGAGCATCGACAAACTAGACTGTCGCCACGAAGAGATGACCTTCCCATCGGGCAAAGCGATGGGCTGCAGCTATCGTTGGCCCGGCGGACAGTATTGTGTCATTCACACCGATCGCGGCATACTCGGCTGTGGCATCTACGACTGCGAGATCGCTACCAAGTTCGGCATAGCTTTGGCCATCTGTCGTGGGACTCCTCAACACCCGCTTTGCCAACCTGAAGACCTGTTGGAGGCTAAAGTCGCTGAGGTCAGCGATCCAGCCGCACAACTTGGCATTCAGGTCGGCATGCTCGGTCGCGATGCGCTCGAGCTTCTGATGACCTCATGAAGCACTAGGGTTCGATGCACTGCCCAATCGTAGTCTTACCAGAAGATCATTGAGCGCTGCTCGGGACGAAGGCATCTCGGGCAGTTGAGACTGCTGGTAGGAATCCTCAAGCTCCTTCAGCAATCTCTCATACTCACGACGATAGAATTCAACATCGGCAGCCTGAAGCTCACCTTTCTCTGCACCGGTTTGTTTGATCTCGATCAAATCGTCGAGATAACTCAGCTTGGCCGATTGATTGAGCAGGCTCAAATTAGCCTGAACTTCTCCAGTCTGCATCAGGTGAATGCCTGTTAGCAAGACGCGAAACGTATACAGCAACGGCTTCACTCGCGGTGGCGATTCCTTCTCGAATAACTTCCATTGCGTGGTTGCAAATCCCATATAGTGATGAGCATGATGTCGAGTGATACAGCCCTTCGCGATCGACTTGAGTTCTTCATGCTCGGGTGTCGTATAGACGACTAGCGGCGATAGCAATTGCTCCAGCACATAGCCATTCCGCCTCAGCATCAAGCCGAAGAACTTACCCGCATCGTGCGTGACCAAGTCGATCTCAAGCCCGTCATAGATGCCCTCCTTCTGTTCGGTTTGCTGAACTACATCCAAGCCAATTACGGTCGTCAGCGGTAACAAGTGCACGCCGCGAAGATCAAAATCGGAATCGGGAGATGGAAATCCATACAAATGCGCACCGCTTATGGTGGCGAAGACCAATGAGTAAGGATGCGACCTGACATGGTTCATCATCTTTTCGTAATCAATCACAGTTTTCTCACGTTAGTTTCAAGTTTCTAACTCAACTTGCTCAAAGGTATCACGACGAATTCTCAGAAGAATGTCGGGCTGCCCCTAAGAACAATTGGCAGTCGTAAGGTTCAGTCTAAGCATACCATTTGAGTACCGTTCGACGACCATTCGACCACCTTTGAACCCCTTTCGAGAGTTTGGCGAGGAACTTTTCTATGGGTTGTTTCGCTCAAATGACATTGGCAGGGTGGTGACTAGTTATGATGTTGGTACCACGCCCTCTTCCCCTCCAGTAGCCTAATGGGTAACGATATCATGAAATCGATAATAGCTAAATTTGGTATGAGTCTTGGTGTGTTCTTAGGATTCGTAGCTTCGGCACTAGGGCAAACAGAGGTATTGACCGTGCAAGGCAATCTTCCACGACTCAACTATCGAGATCCTCAAGGGAATCTACTATGGTCGTTGCCCGCTAACAACGTACTTTGGAAATTGGACGGGCCCTTCAACGCTGGCGTGATTGTTTGTACTGCCGCTGCCAGAAGTGGAAGTATCACGCTCAACGATGGCGGAGTGAGCATTCGAGGTGGCGGGTTTCCATCCGCCAAGTTGCATGTTGGCACGCTTGCATCACAGACAGAACCTGGGGAGGTTCGTATTGACCCAGGAAATGTGAATGCATCGGCGACCATTCACGCGGTCAATGCCGAACTGTCGACGCTCATGATCCTTGAATCACAAGGCGACGGCGATAATGCGTCGATGAGACTGAAGTCCAAGACAGCGACATTCTCGCACACTGTCGCGAACAACTTCACCATTCGCGATAATAACAACTCGGTGAATAGTTTTGTTATCGTTCCCGGTGACAAGAACAACAATGCATTGGTGATCCGGAATGGGCGAATTGGCCTGGGCACTTCCAATCCGCTCAACCCGATTGAACTAGCCAACGGCGCGAAGTGTACTTTAGGAGGCGTATGGACCAACGCTAGTAGTCGCGAACTCAAAAACGACATCGAAGCCCTCCCATTGAATCAAGCCAAAGAAGCGCTGTCGGGATTGCAACCCGTCACCTATCGTTACAATGCAGATCCAGAAGAGAAGCAGGTTGGATTCATTGCTGAAGATGTTCCCGAGTTAGTTGCGACGAACACTCGCAAAGAACTTTCTCCGATGGATGTAGTTGCTGTCCTTACCAAAGTTGTTCAGGACCAGCAAACACAATTGGACGCGCAGGCTGAACAGATCAAGCAACAGGCTAAAATGCTTGAGCAAACACAGGCCATGCTCAAACAACTATCTGAGCAGGTGAAGTAGGCCAATAACTTAGCTGGTAGTTTACAAGACAAACTCACGGCAAGATTTGATTCAACGAAGCGAGTACACAATGCAATGGACGCAGACCTATGATCCGGTAGGAGGTGTACTGCTTTCGGCGCTAGTCGCCAGTTTTCCGATTGTGCTTTTGCTATTCTTGCTGGCCTTCGCACATATGCGAGCTCACTGGGCCGCGTTGATTGGTTTGCTCTCTGCATTGCTCGTTGCAATCTTCGTCTTTCAGATGCCAGTCACGTTGGCCTTGGCTTCTGCGGGTTACGGTGCGGCCTTTGGATTGCTGCCCATTGGATGGATCGTGGTCACGGCGATCTTCATTTACGAGATCAGCGTTTATACCGGACAGTTCGATGTGCTTCGACGAACGATTGCTGGACTGTCAGACGACAAGAGAATCCAAGCTCTGTTGATTGCCTTTTGCTTCGGCGCATTCATCGAAGGTGCGGCTGGTTTTGGAACGCCGGTAGCAATCTCAGCAGCCATGATGATTGGACTTGGCTTCCGACCTTTGCAAGCAGCTTGTTTAGCGCTCATTGGTAACACGGCCCCTGTGGCCTATGGTGCGCTAGGAACACCGCTTATCACCCTGGAGAAGGTCACGGGACTGCCTCTGGATTTGCTAAGTCAAATGGTCGGTCGACAATTGCCGCTATTCAGTCTGCTTGTCCCATTCTGGCTGATTTGGGCTATGGTTGGATTCAGAAAGATGTGGCAAGTTTGGCCCGCTTGTTTAACCGCTGGAGCCAGCTTTGGATTGGTGCAGTTTGCAGTCAGCAACTTTCATGGGCCATGGTTAGTCGATGTTGCCGGAGCAGCCGTGTCCATCTTGGCACTCGTCGTTCTTCTCTACTTCTGGAAGCCAGCGAAAGACCCCAGCGATGCCAGCGAAACTTCTCAAGAACGCGATTTGAAAGACGCACGACCAACGCGCACTGAATCGATGAAGTCCTTGTTGCCTTGGTTTGTATTGTCGTTGTTTGTGTTTGTTTGGGGTTTGCCCGCCGTGAAAGCTGCGTTATCGCGGACATCGATGACTGTGGAAGTTCCATTGCTGCACAATGCAGTGATTCGCGATCAACCCGTAGTCGACGCGCCGAAGGCCGAAGAGGCTAAGTTCAAGTTGGATTGGTTGGCCGCAACGGGAACGGCTTTGCTCTTGGCCGGATTGACTTCGGGCAAGTTGATTGGTTTGAGCTTTGGTGAACTTGCCAGAATCTTCTTTCGAACCATTCGTCGCACGGCCATCTCGCTTGTCACTATCATGGCGATGTTGGCGCTGGGCTTTACGACGAAGTTCAGCGGCTTGGACGCAACGATGGGACTTGCCATGGCCAGCACGGGGTGGCTATTTCCGTTCTTCTCTCCGATGCTCGGATGGCTTGGCGTCGCACTTACCGGTAGCGATACATCTTCGAATGTGCTCTTCGGCAACTTGCAGCAGATTACCGCCGAGCGATTGGGATTCTCGCCAGTTCTAGCCGCTGCGTCAAACAGTTCCGGCGGCGTCATGGGTAAGATGATCGATGCTCAATCGATTGTCGTTGCCAGCGTGGCGACAGGCGAGGAAGGCCAAGAAGGAACCATTCTGCGTTACGTGTTTTTCCACAGTCTCGCCTTGGCGATCCTCGTCGGATTGCTAGTCTTAGCACAAGCTTATCTCGTTCCCAGAATGATTCCAACGCTCCCATGAGAAAGTTCGCAGGGCTGTCGTTGTAAGCTTGCAGGGAGTGCACCCGTCGTTTAGGCTAGCGGCTCAACCTATGGGTTGACTCGCCTGGATCTTCTCCCCCCGCACTCCTAGTTTGCCACTACTAAGTTACCGCTATGTCTCAATATCGCACCCGCCTTGTCGCCCTGATCTGTTCGTTAGTCGCCTGTAGTCTCTCGATGCCTTCTAGTTTTGCCGACGATCCCGAAGTACTCAAAGATGCACCGGGGCGCTGGAGCAAAGATCAAGCCAACACTTGGTATTCCAAACAACCCTGGCTGGTTGGAGCGAACTATTTGCCAAGCAATGCCATCAACCAACTCGAGATGTTTCAGGCCGATACATTTTCTCCTGAAGTCATCGACCGCGAGCTGGGATTTGCGAAGCGACTGGGCTTCAATAGCCTCCGCGTCTTCCTTCACGATCTGCTTTGGCAACAAGACCGCGAAGGTTTCATCAAGCGATGTGATCAGTTCTTAACAATCGCCGATAAGCATGGCATCAAAATCATGTTCGTGCTTTTTGATAGCTGCTGGCACCCCATTCCCAAGCTTGGCAAACAACCCGAGCCCTTACCGCATACTCACAACTCAGGTTGGGTTCAAAGCCCAGGAATTGAAGTCTTGAAAAATCCAGCCGCCTATCCTCATGTGAAAGAGTATGTCACTGGCATTGTTAGCCGATTTGCCAACGACCCACGCATTGTAGTATGGGACGTCTGGAATGAACCCGACAATTTCGATGGTGGAGCCGCTCAGCGTAAAGGCTTAGAGCCGAAAAACAAACCTGAACTGGTGAACCAGTTGCTTCCCCAAGCCTTCGAATGGGCGCGAGCAGCCAAGCCTTCGCAGCCTTTAACATCCGGCGTTTGGCTGGACTCCGAGAACATTATCAAGCTGGACAACTGCAAACGAATTCAACAGTCACACAGCGATGTCATCAGCTTTCATTGTTACGGCGATCCCGCGTCGCTCGAGCGTTGCATGAAGAATTTGGCTCACTACGGCAGACCATTGCTATGCACCGAATACATGGCGAGACCCAACGGCAGTTTCTTCGAACCGCATCTGGGCTTGATGAAGCAAACCAAGACCGCTGCCTACTGCTGGGGGTTTATCAACGGCAAGTCTCAGACGATCTATCCCTGGGACTCTTGGACCAAGAAGTACGACGCCCCACCGCCTGTCTGGTTCCACGACATCCTTCAACCCGACGGAACCGCCTTTAAGCAAGCCGAGGTAGACTACATTCGCAAAGTGATAGAAGCAAAGTAGGTACAAGAAAATACGCAGAATTGAGACGTTCTAGTTGATTTTGGGATGAACACTGCGGTATGTTAGTGGCTCATTGGCAACACCCGTTCCTTATCGCAGGCCATCGTAAAATCCAGGCGAATCAGATGCCTAAACGTCAAATTCTTCGGCTGGAAACTCTCGAAGCCCGGCATCTACTTGCGAGCGTCAGTGAAGTCGCATTCTCGGAGGTAAGTAGTTCGAGCAATGAACTTCACGTCATGGTTCGCTTTGATTCAGAAATGGTAGGGTGGGCTTCACCAAGCAACTATCTTCTTCAGCGTTCAAACGTGGATGGAATTGTTGGACAAGACGACTCGACATTGACTCCAAGTCGAGTTGAGGTCGATGGACTCGGCGTTGACCTATACTTCTCCGGACAGTACGAACCAGATCTTTACCGAGTCACGGTCAAAGATCTCATCAAAGACAAGCTAGGCAGGCGTATTGATGGAGATCGAGACGGAACACCCGGTGGAGATTCGATCTTTTCAGTAATCTTGGGCGGAGATGGAGTCTTCGGATTTGATACGAAGTTTAGCGGTGGTACAGTTCGATTTGATGCTGGTGGCAGGGAACTTGCTAGAAAGATAGATATTCAACCCGACGGAAAGTACTTGGTGTCGGGTAGTAGTGCGATTGGACAGACCCTTTATACCCTTATCGCAAGGTACGACAGCAACGGCAAGCTTGACCGAAGCTTTAATCAGACGGGCTATCTACTGGAGGAGACCGGATGGCATGGCACAAGCCATGTCCTTCAGACTAAAGACGGCGGTTACCTTCTGGTGTATGGCAGGCAAGAGTTTCGAGAAGGCTTCTATTTGCGCAAATACAATTCAGACGGGACGCTAGATACCAAGTTCGGATCAAATGGTAAAACGCAGGTTACTTCCACCGTTGAGTTCCTTGGAAGCAAGATCACTACTACTCCAGATGGCAAGTTGCTCGTAACGGGGACAAATCGCCAGCAAACCAATGCTGCGATGATGCAACTCAATTCGGATGGCTCGGTTGATACTAGTTTTGGCAATCAGGGCACTGTCACCAAGCCCAGCTACCAAAATGACAGCCTTGAGTATGGATCATCGAGTGCGATTCTTAGCGATTCTCGAATTCTACTTGTGACACTTGTTGCAGAGAATCCTTGGCCATACGAACGCACTAAATTGGTCGCCACCGTTTATGATAAATTTGGAAAAGTTGATTCACGCTTTGGAAATCAAGGTTCTGTAGAAATCAATCCTGAGCCCACGGCTGAAGGTATCGCGGCGCGTGAAGTCACGGTCGATTCGAAGAATCGAATTCTTTTAGGGTCGATTCAGAATTTCCGAAGCGATGATGAAAAGAACCCAAACGTAAAAATTGCTGTTACCCGAATTTCCCCAACAGGGGAAATTGACAGAACTTTTGGAAAAAACGGGCATGCGGTGATTGATAGTGGCAGTACGTATGCAAACCTCGCGAGTCTGGTTGTCACTTCAAGTGGCAAGGTACTCGCGTTGTATGAAGCATCGATCACCAATGCAAATATGCAGATAGCTCGTCTCAATGATAACGGCAGCCTGGATAATGCATTTGGAAAGTGCGGCATCTTCATTGTAGATACCAAAAGATTTGGTTCTTTTCCGAGCAACACGCATGTAGCGCTTGATCCACTTGGCGGAGTACTAACAACCAATGGAGAACTTGTTGTCGCCGGAACAGTAACTGCCAACGCAAAAGGAATTGCTCTTCAAGATTTAATCTTGGCCCAGTTTGACGTTAGTACGACCAATGTGTTGTTAAACAATCGGCAAAACGAAGCCTTTACAGTGGTTCCGAGAGGTTGGGGAACTGGACAACTGCTGTACGAATCAAGTTCGCTCAATCGCCTGACCGTAGATGGTAAATTGTTCGAGACCAACGACTATACGTTTATAAACAGCTATCAAACGGTCGCAACTGCGGCAATGACCACCAATGATGGTGTTCAAGTAAGTCGTAGGGTGACAGTCCCCTATTCAGGGCGAGACTCGTTTTTGCAAACAATCGACTCTTTCCACAACCCAAACTTCGCGATAGTTCAGACTTCGGCGCAGTTGACTTCGACGTTTCTAGACGGATCCAAGCGGAGTGTCTTTGCAACTTCGGATGGCGATACACTGATCGAACCAACTGACTACTGGGTAGGGTTTGACGATGAGAACCCCGACGGTGGTCTTAATCCTATAGTGCAAGTCTTCCGGTCTGATTTCGTTGATCCTGCTGCGAGTGTATATGCGGAGAACGAAGATCTTGGATGGAAGTTTACATTGGCTATCCCACCTGGAAAAACCGTTAGCTTAGCGACCTTTGTTGTGCCCGGTTCCTCGCGCCAGGATGCGATTCGGGCTGCGCAACGGATCTTGAATCGCGACTCAGAATCAACCGCTCTTCAATTCTTGCGTGACGACGAAATTGAAGCCATTGTTAACTTTCGTATGAACCATCCACCCAAGGGCATTCAACTTTCCAAGACTAGTATTGTTGAGAACAGCCCTTTGGGATCTGTTGTCGCAGACATTGTTGCAATTGATCAGAATTTGCCTTTCGGAGATGAAATAGTTTACGCCTTGGATTCAAGCACCGGGGTGAATGACAATGCAGCATTTCGAATTATCAACGATCAGTTGATTACCAACACAGCCTTAGACTTTGAAGCAAAAAGTCGCTACTCAGTTGGGCTAAGAGCGACGGACCGAGCTGGCCTTAGTTTTGTTCAGACTGTCAGCATAGAAATTCGCGACGAAAATGAAGTGATCGATGTTAACCTATCACATAAAGTGGTCTCTGCTTCGGATCCGATCGGTACGACAGTCGGACGATTTTCGGTGCAGAATGCCTCGACCAAGGATGCAGTCTCTTATGCGTTGATTACTGGCCAAGGCGATGAAGACAACTCAAGATTCAAAATCGTTGATAACCAACTGATTACCACCGCGTTGCTGGATGACCATGCTCGTCAAGGCACTGAAATGTCCATACGCATTGCTGCCACAAGCCAAGGTGGCCTGCTCTTAGAACGTATTTTCAACGTACGAGTTCTTAGGACTAATCACTCTCCCAAGGACATCTTGCTTAGCAACAACTTAATTCGCGCCCGATCCATTGGCACGATCATTGGCGAGTTCGAAACTGTCGACCCAGATGCCCAAGAGCTGTTCCGTTACGATCTAGTGTCTGGCCCAGGCGGGGCAGACAACGCAAATTTCTCGGTTGATGGCAAACTGCTGAGATTGAAGAGTCTCCAGATCACAAACCGATCTGAACTGCAACTCCGAGTTAGGTCGACGGACCATTTCGGCCAAAGTATCGAAAAGGCATTTGTGATTTACATTGTCCCGACCGTGGTGAATGATTCCGGTCAAACTTCATCCGGCAGTCGAATCACTATCGACGTGGTTCAGAACGACCTAAACACCAATAGTTTTCACGTTGAACTCATTCAGGATACAAACTCAGTCGCAGGTAGTTTTCTTGTGCTTGATGACCGAAGAGTAGAGTTTGTTTCACCTAAGGATTTCGAGGGAGTAGCAACTGCAAAATACAAGCTGGTCTCACCGCTGGGCATAGTCTCTGATCCTGGGCTGTTGAAGGTTGCAGTTTCACGGTCTCGACTACAGAATGCGTGGAATAATCTCGATGTCAATGGCGACGATAGAGTTTCCGCCACAGATGCACTGATGGTTATCAATGCGCTAAACGCCATTCGCGCTGTTGAAGGCGAGGGTGGCCAAACTCCATTGCGTTATGTTGATGTCAGTGGAGACTTACGCATCAGTCCAATCGATGCACTGTTGGTGATCGACTTTTTGAATGCTCGACCTGAGCCAGAGGGGGAGGCTTTCGATTTCGAATTTGATCTCGAAACTAATTCAGAATTCAACCGAAGATCTAGGGCAATTCGATCTAGGAACATCACTCCTGCGAGTTAGCGACTGAAGAATTTTGCCTTAACTCCTTTCGTGTTTCACGTTTGCTACCGCTGTTGAGATTCAAAGTCTATTAACCAACGCTTTGCCGCCAGACCGCCGCCGTATCCTATAAGATCTCCATTGGCTCCAACAACGCGATGGCAGGGGACGATTATGGAAATTGGATTGCGACCATTGGCCAGTCCAACGGCTCGCGAGCCTCGTGGGTTATCGATGCGTTTGGCAAGTTCGCCATAGTTGGTCGTGGTGCCATAAGGGATCTGAGTCAGTTGGTTCCAGACTCGCATCTGAAAATCGGATCCAACCAGCTTCAGTGGCAGGTCAAATACCGTGCGGCTTCCGGCGAAGTACTCATCAAGCTGGTAAGTTACGTTTTGAAAGTGCGATTCATCGCAAACCCAACTCGCCTCGATTCGCGGCGCGTGTTTCTGGCCGATGATGAAAAGCCCAGTCAGCTCACTGGCTTGTGAGGTCAATAACAACTCTCCAATCGGTGATGCATAGATGGAGTAGTTAGTGACGTCATACGGCATGTCGCGGAACAATTCTGCTTGTCGTTGCGAGGTAGATTGCTGAACAGTTTTCAACATGATTTTTTCCATGGTAGTAATGATGTAATGAAACTTCGCACTACGCAGACTCGCCCGCTTGCCAGAGCAGTATCGTTGCGTAACTTCGCCAAGGCCGCCACTTCTCAGCGCGTTCGATCAATCGTTTTCCGGAGAGTCCAGTCGCTTTAACAATGCCCAAGTCACTGCTCGGGAACGCGTCGGGCCAACTGGTGGCTCGCATGAGCAGATACTCAGCAGTCCATGGACCTATACCGGGCAGTTCGACAAACGACTCACGCAAGCGATCCGGATCACTTCCAGGCTCAAGTCGAATCGTGTTCTCGGCGTAGGAGAGAGCAAACTGTTGAATCGTCTCTGTCCGTCGCGCGGTGAGCCCGACTGCCATTAGGTCGCGTTTTGAAATCGTTGCCAAGGTCGAAGGAAGTGGAAAGGTCCGCGTTAGACTTGGCGGAAAATCGATGGTGGGTTCGCCGAATCGATCCGCTATGCGACCAGCCACTGTTGTCGCTGCCTTGACGCTGATCTGTTGTCCAACAATCGTTCGCACGCCACATTCAAATCCATCGAAAGCACCTGGAAGCCGCAATCCGGGGACTCTCGCCAACTTTGGCTTGAGCAACGAGCATCCGCCAAGATGCCTAACAATTTCACTTGGGTCGGCTCTTGAATCGATCATGTTCTTGACACGAGCCATCACGCTATTGAGCTCCGAGCTCAACTCTGACGAAATACGCAAACGACATGTGCAAGGCTTGTCGGAGGGCCCAACGGAGATCCAGCCGCGATGCTCTCCAATCAACACGCTGCGATAGTAAACATTATCGACGATCGATTCGACGTGTGGAATCAATCGCGACGACCAAAACTTGACTAGGAACTCCCAACTGAAGGGCGGCCTAACGGAGATTTCGAAGCTATAAGCAGATTGTTCGGGCTGTTCGGGTTGGCTGCGTCTGAGTTCGCTAGGAGTCAACCGATAGCGAGACTTGAAGGCATCGTTGAAGCGTCGCAGACTTTCAAATCCAGCCGACATGGCCACATCGATGACCTTCATCGATGTGTCGGTAAGCAGTTGCTTGGCTAACAACAATCGCTGAGTAGTGGCAAGCTCTATAGGCGATGTGCCCGTTTCTTGACTGACAGCTCGACGCAAATGCCGACTGGTGACACCGAATTCGTCGGCCAGTTGCTCTAGGCTCAACTTCGACAGGGCTCCATCCTCAATGCGACGAACAGCTAGTCCTGCAAGTCTTGCCGTTGCATCCACGGGTGCGACCGAACCGGGAGCCACTGAACTGCGAGCCACTGTACCGGGAGCCAACTCGGGGCGACAACGAAGACAGGGGCGATATCCAGCCTGTTCGCAAGCCGCTGGTGAGAAGTGGAACGAGCAATTCTCGAACTTCGGCGGACGCACGGTACAGACTGGTCGACAATAGATGCCCGTTGATCGAACTGCAGCAAAGACACGCCCGTCAAATCTACGGTCTCTAGCAAGGAATATCTGGTAAAGCGATCTTGGATCGAGATCTAGCATCATGACTTGCAACAAATGGCCTAGTTTTATCCCCTGTGGTGTCGAACCAGATCGATTCTAACGCAAGCCCTCAAACTCTACTGGCCATTTTCGGACATCGGATTGCAGTGTTATCAAAGTTCTTAGGCCGTGCTCTCGTGCGTTCCAAAATTTGCGATACTTGACACTCGAGAGGCTTCGTTCTTCGGATTTTCGTGCTCGTGCTCAGTCGAAGACGGTGCTCGTGCTCGACTCCGGTCTTTCGAGTACGATTAAGTGGATCGACGATTCCCACTCAAGCAAATCCCTCAACCGCTTGGCAGCGGTTGCTACAGAATCATTACTATGAACACGCCTCTCCGAATCATTCACATGACTGCGCTACTCTTGAGTGCCCAGTTGTGGTTACTCTTTTCGAATTCATGTAACGCGAGCGACAAAGAGCTGTGGATTTACTGCCCAGCGAACTTCTTATTGCAGGAGGAGTGCCAACGAGTCCATGCAATCATGGAACGGGCGGCTAAGGCGGGGTACACGCACGTGATGGTGACGGACTCTAAGTTCTCACGTCTTTCAGTGATGGACAAACGCTACTTCGATAATATAGAACAACTTAAATCGAAAGCGGCAAAACTAAATCTGAAGCTCGTGCCGGCTTGTTGCCCCGTTGGTTATTCGAACGACCTACTTTCGCTTGATCCGAACATGGCGGAAGGTCTACCGGTTCGCGACTCGCTGTATCGAGTCGAAAACAATACGGCTACCCACATTGCAGACCCAAAAGTCTATTTGCCGCCATTGACCGAGCGAAAAAAGTGGGGATTCATTGACGATCTTTTTGAAGTCGACGGTAACGACCTAGTAGCAACGGCTAAGGACTCGCAAAACGCTCGAGTCATGAAAGCCATTAAGACTCAGAGGTTTCAGCAGTACCACGCATCGGTTTGGATCAAAACCGAGAATCTCAGCTCGCAAATCGAAATCAAAGCGCGCAGTCTCAAAGACAAGGACACCAGCTACACCTATTTGAATACCAAGCCAACTCAAGACTGGACTCAGCACCATGTTACGTTCAATTCTCTCGATAACGAGGAGCTGAATTTTTACATCGGTGCTTGGGCGTTAGAGTCTGGCAAGTTTTGGCTTCGCGATGCCAAGATTGAATCGACTGGGGCAGTTAACTTGGTCCGTCGACCCACCGCGCCAATTCAAGTTCAATGGGTCAGTGAGCAGGGAAAAGTTGACCTCAAAGAGAACGTAGACTTTGAACGATGGTCTGATCCCAAGCTCGGCGTAATTGGTTACGCAGGCCAATATGAGCCATGGCATACACCACCGCCAATTCGGCTCAAACGAAAACTACCCGACGGGAGTCAATTGTTGGTATCCTACTTCCACACTCACATCATTCACGGCGAACAGGTTTGCGGAACGATTGGCGATGCAATTTTTGAATCCTTCCTCAAACAGCAGGCGTCTGCGATTGGAAAGTTGTTTCCTACATCGGACTACATGATGTCGCACGACGAGTATCGCTTGATGAACTGGACGAAGCACACGATACCAGGGGTGAGGGCCAACGCCAGTCCAGCAGAACTGCTCACTCATAACGCGAAGGTTTGCTTTGAAGCAATCCAACAAGAGCATCCCCTGGCGCGAGTACTAACGTGGAGCGATATGTTTGATCCCTGCCACAACGCAGTCGACAACTACTTTCTCGTTAATGGATCGCTCAAGTCGAGCCAACTGCCACAACAAGTAGTCGTCGTGAACTGGAACTTTGAAAAGAAGGCTGAGAGCCTCAAGCATTTTGAATCGTTGGGGCATCACCAAATAATCGCAGGCTACTATGACCCGAGTCCTTACAAACCCAACAAAGACGAGATTGTCGATTGGTTAGACACAGTCGTCGACCAAAAGCTTCAGCATGTCGACGGAGTCATGTACACCACTTGGCACAAGAACTACCGTGACTTAGAGGACTTTGCTAGAAACGTCAAGAAGCATCGTTGGTACGCCAATCGCTAGCGAACAAAGATTTCGTTTGCGGACTTCATTTGCAGTCTAGGTAGTGGAGTTCCCAGACTCTGATTAAACAGGAAAACTGGCGAATCCAACCAAGCTGATTGTGCAGCAGAAATCCAGGAAATTCCGCTTCGTCGGTTGAACCAATGTAATTCAGGCGAATCCCACTACATCGCCTAATTCATCGCCAAAGGCAGCTGTTTTTGCTGCTAAAGGCTAATTTGGGGAATGCTACTCGCCTCTAGTTTTTTGGAGAAAAGAGGTACTGTACAATCTCGGGCGATCTGCCCACGAAAGCCAATTCTTTTCAAGGACCTTTCTGATGCGACGCTCGCAACGCCCTTATCATTTCACTCGTTCTATCTTTCGCAAACGACTCATCGAATCGCTCGAATCCCGCTGCTTATTGGCTGCTGACCCAGTGATGCTGCAGGATCTGAATAGTGCTCCCGATCCAGCAGCCAGTTCGTATCAAGTTGACTGGGATTTTCCAAATCGCTTTCTTGCATCTGTAAACAATGAGATTTTGTTGGGCTCAACGGATAGTACAGGTGCAGGAACATTCATTTCAGAAAACTTGGGGCCTCATTCAGGCCAAGTTGAACTTGATACGACTGAGTTCGGCGCGCAACTGATGCATATATCGGATCCAGCAACTGAAGCCACAGTCATTCGTTGGTTCAACTTCGGCACTGCGACGACGTTGAGTTACGAAACCGATTACTTGGGATCTGTTGCCGATGTTGCTTTTTTGCAACGCCGTTCCGACAACGCCATTCTCAGTGTGAATTGGTTGTCGCAGGTAGATCAAATTGCAATCCCTAGCGGGCCGCTCACCGATGTGCTGGATTCCCATGGAGTTGTTGTTGGCAAAGTCAGCAATCCAAACACAGGCAATATCGAACGCTGGGAGCTGCGTCGTCAGTTCTTTTTTGGCTGGACGACTACTGCATCTGCGACTGCCATTGTTTCGGCCGATGAAAGCTACTTATACGATGACTACCTATACTCGACCAACGCTGCGGGCGATTTAGTTCGGTATTTAGAACCAGGCAATTTCAATACCCCATTTTTCTTGGGCAACTTCGGTGCCAAAGTTCAAGACGTTGACTTCAAGTTCGAAACTCAAGAAACTAGCTTCTTGGTCTATCACGAACAGACGAATACAACCGATTTATTCGTAGTAGAGCGACTTCAGCCTGCGACTCTGCTCCACAGCTTCGCAGGTTTTGCTTCGTCAATTGACGAGATTGGTACACGTCTTGTTCAAGTTGAGGCTGGACCTGATGAGGGTTATTGGTGGGTCGACGAGAACGATACGATTTTCAAGGATGTCGGTCTGTCAAAGATGACGGGACCTGTGCACAGGGTGAATTCCTCGCTAGTCGGTTGGTCCGATTTCGATGGTTTCGGGAGCGAACCGGCAGTCTATACTCCCGATCCTGTGATTCGAGTCTCCAATAATCAGATTGGCGAGGCCCAGTCAATTGGTTCTAGCGCAGGATTCGTTTGGCTGGATTGGGCCGCCGGCCAGTCAGTAACTTGGGAATTGGTGGCTGGCGCGGGCGACACTAATAATTCTGACTTTACGATAGCACCTGCGGGAAACATTTTTACCACCCGTTCGTTTGATTTCGAAACTACACCAACGGCTTCCATTCGAGTTCGGGCCTCTGGGCAATTTGGTACAGTTGAAAAGGTGATAACAATCGAAGTCTTCGATCTCTTGGAATCCATTTCGATTTCGAACGATCGAGTTCTTGAGAATGTTCCAGACGCTTTGATTGGATCCTTGAGCGTACAGAATTTTCCGCCTGACGAACTTGTAAGTTACAGCATCGTATCGGGTAGTGTCGATGAATTTCAAATCGTGGGTAACCAGTTTCGAACTGCAACGGGATTAGATTTTGAAGCTCAGAGTTTCTACAACTTAACAGTACGGGCAAGCACGACGTCAGGCGTATCGGTTGAGTGGCCAATTCAGATCTTTGTCGACAACGTCAATGAAAACGCTCAATCGGCGATCACGATCACCAGCGATTCGATATTGGAAGAGTCTATACCCGGAACGGTGATCGGCTCCCTTGGGGTGAGGAATCAAAGCGGTGCATTTAGTTACGCTCTGGTCGATGGGAATGGCGGAGCGGATAATTTCCGATTTGAAATCGTGGATGGGACCTTGAGGCTACTTGAGCAACCGAACTTTGAGGCTAAGAGATCTTACGGTGTCCGAATCGAAGCCACGCAAGGGGAACTGGTCGTTACCGATTATCTGACCATCGATATCTTGCCAGTGGATGAATTCCCCCTTGAAGGAATCGATTTTGTTGGACTCGACCAAGGACTCTTTAGCTTCTTCGACATTGCCGAGAACACTCCTGTTGGTACACATGTCATGACTTTGCGTGCTCAAGACCCCGATCAGGGCGAAACATACAGTTGGTCTATATCAGGTGGGCTGACGCCGTATTTACGATTGGAAGGAGATCGGTTGTATGTCAACGCTCCAATCAACTACGAAGCTATTACTGATTTCTTTGCGCTCGATTTCAGTGCAACAGCAACGCCTCGAGTTGGCAATTCGCTAATTCGAACACAGCCTGGTGGTATTACGGAAAACAGCACTCACTTTCACACGTCCATTGTTGATGTTAACGATCCGCCCGTTGTTTCGTCGATCTCCAATCAAACCGCCCAAGCTGGTGACGAAACAGCTCTTCTGTTGAGCAACCCGCTTTTCACGGATGAAGATAGTCCGACCTTTACGACTTTCTCGGATAGTCACACTGTGGAGCTTTTCCAAGGCAATGATCCCGCGCCAAGCTGGATGCAGTTGGATGTCGACGCAGGAGTTTTGAGAGTGAATCCAGCGTTTTCCGATGCTGGCTTGTACCATCTAACTCTTCGTGTAACAGACGCTAGCGGCGCGATAGATGAGGCAAACTTTAATCTCAACATTTCGTCCGTTGATGCAACCTTCATCACCGGAACAAGCGGAGACGATTCATTCGTCGTGCGTCCCAACAATGCGAATGGAACGACGTGGACCGTGCTGCGAAATAACCAAGTTGTCTATTCTGGGACAGCTTCGCTCGCTAACCCGCTTGCGATTGATGGTGTGGGCGGAAATGATTCGATCGTTATCGAAGGCTCGCAGCGGGGAAACAACTTCACTATCAACAAACAAAGCGTAGTGATCGATAGCAATAGGATTTTTCAACTTGGCATCGAAAACCGCGAAATCCGTGGCCGCGCTGGTGCGGACCGCTTTCAATTGACAAGTACGGTTCAAAGTATCCCAACAAGTATCGTTGGAGGCACTGGTCGAGATGTGTTAATTGGTCCAGCGGGCGATGCGTACTGGACCGTCTCAGGAAATGGAAGTGGGCAAGTTGGTGACGTTCTGTTCTCGGGATTTTCCGAATTACAAGGTGGTCCAGACTCAGACACATTCGCAGTAGATCAAGGTGGTCGCATGTCCATGATCCAAGGTGGAGGGGGAGTCAACCGGATCGACTACTTGAACAATTCAACTGCCGTTTCGGTAAACATGACTTCGCTGACCGGCCATGCTGGAACTGCAACGCGAATCGATGAGTTTACTTCGATCGATGGCTTTAGCTCACCTTTCAATTTTGGCAATCGTGTTTCGTACAGCAACTCAGCTGTAAGTAGTTCATCCAGTCCACAATGGGACATTTTCTATGATCAGGTGAAACTCTCTTCTGGAACATCGGTACCGGTCGAGTTTCGAGGGTTTAGCATTTTGGAGGGCTCTAGCCGCAACGATAATTTCAATTTTGACTTTGTCGAAAGGCAGGATTATCAGTTGCTAGGAAGAGGTGGCCAAAACACGGTGTTCTATCGATCTATGTTTGGTTACGTTGACTTGGAGAACAGCGTTGGCCATGGAGTGCGTGAGTTCCGTGATATTGATCAATACAAAGCTTCTTCCCAAGGTGGCAGTGTAGTTGGACAAAATCGTGCGACACAGTGGCAACTCAATAATGGGGTCGTACAGCTTTCAACGGGGCAAGTCGCAGTTGGTTTTACGAATCTCTATGGGGGTACCGCGGACGACAGTTTCGTTATCTTGAATTCCCCGGACTACACCCCGATTGAGCAACTTAATGGCGGCCTAGGAAGAGACTCGTTGGACTACAGCAGCTACGGTGCGAGCGTTCAAGTAAATCTTCAATCGGGATTTGCCCTGAGTACCGCTTATGCTTCCGATTTTTCAATCGTCTATGGAAGCGCGTTTGACGATATTCTTATCGGAGCAAGCTACCAGGATGACTATCTCTTTGGTCTCGCTGGCAATGACACGCTAGATGGGCTGGACGGCAATGACGCACTGTTCGGTGGTCTTGGCGATGACACCATCTTTGGTGGAGATGGGCGCGATTGGTTGGTAGGGGGATTAGGCGCAGACCTACTAGATGGTCAGGGCGGTGAAGATATTCTCATCGCCTGTGCAGCACCAACCTTCGAAGGCCAAGGGACTCGATCCGGTATTCAGCTCGCAAGAATTGACTCGGTTATGGGTGAATGGACAAGTTCGCGAACCTACTCGCTGCGAGTCCAACGACTATCCAACGGAACTGGTGGACTGCCTCGACTTTCTGCATCCACGTTGAGTAACGACAATCGAGTCGACCGGCTCACCGGTGGTTCAGAGTTGGATTGGTTCTGGGCCGCAAACAACGACGTGATCGAAGACCGCGCGAATGGTGAGACTCGTTCGCAGATCTAAATAGTCATTCTCGATCTAGATAACTTGCAACTGGATGGCCGTGCGGAGTTTACTGCACGAGCCATCCCCGTAGTGGGACTCGCCAGAGTTCCTCTTCCATTTCGTTCAAAACGATGGCTTTCGTTCTCTATCAATAGCAGTGTTAAGTCGCTTGAGTCGCTTGAGTCGCTTCTGTTTTCATCTGCAGTTTCAAGATCTTCGATTGCGCAAGTAACACGGCAACGAAGCTCTCGTTATTGCTCCGCATCCAGCTCATCACAGAACTGATCACAAGTTCCTTCATGTAGGCAAAAGAAAAGCCTTCGGTAGCTTCGGCAACAACCAAAATCTGATCCGATTGCCATCCCGTTTCGCTCGACAAGCTGCGTTGCCAGTTTTCCAAGTACGCCGACCGCTCTTCGATGCTCGGCAAATTGAAATGATACTTACGATCAAATCGGCTAGGGCGTTCCATAATTGCCGAATCGATGCGATCGGGATGGTTAGTCGTCGCCAAGATAATCAAACCGTGGTTCTGTTCGAAGCCGTCAATTTGATTAAGAAAGAAAGATCGATTCTCGTCGTTGACAAGAGAATCAAGATCCTCAAGAACTAACACGCATGGTCTCAGCCCGCGTGCGCGATCGAAAACTTGCTGCCACATCTGCTCGGCGGTGTAATAGTGGTGACTCAGACTTTGCACGTAAAGGCTCGCGATGTCCAATTCCTTTACCAAAGCTCGAACGCAGTGAGTCTTTCCATTACCGGGCGGTCCAATCAGCAGAGCTCCACGACGCCAAGCAATTCCAAGACGTTGATAACGATCTTCGGACTCGAGAAATGTCGAGAAGTCATCGCGGATGATCGACTTCATCTCATCTGCTAGAATGAGATCCTCGAAGGATGCCTTTTGAGTCGCATGAAATAGCGATTCGCTGCGATTCCAACATCCACCTGAAAAGACCAGAATTGCCTCTCCAGGATCGTGCGTCTTTCGCTCTAAGTCAAGAATGAATTGCTCGGCGATTTCAGTTGTGTCTGCGATGACCCAATCGCGACTATCACCCCCGCAACCTGTATCCCACGTCATGTGGACGACAGTTAACGAATGGTCGTTCCACTGAACTTGCCAAACCACCTGAGAATAGCTCGTAAAGAGACGATCAAGATCTTCACCACCCCAGTAAAGATATGACCCCGGTCGCGGATCGCTTGAGGCGACTAACTTGCAATGAGACAGATTAGCGAATAGTTCAACATCTAGACTTCGGCAAGTGACAACAGACTTCTCAGGAAACGTTGCCACGATCTTAGCTTCAGTACGGACTGGTAAAGAAGCCGTATTGTCCTCGAGTGCATCGACAAAGAATGTCGTTGAAATGGATTTGTTCATGAATGTCCTAGTGAGCCATGTTATTAACAGCTCCTTGTAGACAGTCCCGCCGAACGCAGGTTCGCGAACAAATTACGAAAAATCAGTCCCACGGATTATCTAGCCAAAAACCTAAAGGCTATCCCGTCCATTGATCCCACGGCAAAAATCTTCGAGAGTCGATCGATTCATGCGGCTTTGAACTCGATTCTTTTCTTTACCATCCAAAAAGTAGATGAATGTCGGAATTCTTCGGATGCCGTATTCTGTAGCCTTGCTCGAATCTTCGTTGATGTTCACCGATTGCAATGGGAATCCAGCGTTTTGAAGATCCTTAACCAAGGGCATCATCGAGGTGCAACCTTCACAGCGCGGCGAATGGAACATGATCACCTTTCCCGGCAAGTTGTAAGCGGGAATTGCTCGCAGCTCGGCCAGCTTCTTTTGATTCATCCATGCTGCAACCAGGAATGGCGGTGCGACCAGCAGGATAAACGCCAAGGTTAGAATTCGGTTGTTTGGCATTCGAAGATTTCAACCTATTGAGTTGTCTACGATTCACTGACGCCAGCGATCCTGCTAGCCCCTTGGATCATCACATCGCGAGCAAGTTGTCCTTCCCAACATGAAAGACCTTGCTCTCGACCCTAGGTTAGTCCAATCACTTAGCAACCAATCGCTCCCAACCTTTCGACGCCATCGCCTCAGCTCAAAGCACCTATTCCGAAAGTGCGGATTCTGCCGGGGAGATTGAAGGCTTCTCCGATCGCTTTTTGAATGTTAGGTCAGGTGTATTTCATTTGGGGCGGGGCATTTAATTCGAGTCACCTGGCTGTAATCGCTTCAAAAACTGGATCGTGGGTGGGTTATAATCAGACCTCTGAGTTACACAGTGCAAATAACTTTCACCGCTTCTTGATTGAAGTTTGCTTCGCCCAAGAGTCTTCGCGAACGCACACTTCGAAAGGGATTTCATGCGACCACGGCCCTTCAATAGTGCTAAGCGCACGACCTACTTCCGATTCTTGGTCGCAGCAGCATTCTTACTGTCATGCTGCGTACGCTCACCGCTCATCGCACAGGATTCACCGCAGCAACCCACGCAAGGCGATGGCAAACCGGCGCAGAGAAAACCTGTTGAAAATAAAAGGCTAGAGAATGCAATCTTAAAATCGGTTGCTGACAAGGAATGGGACAAAGCCTTGTCGCAGATTGCAAAACAGCATGATTCCATTTTGGACGTGGCCAATAGTTTCAATGCCGGGAGAGGGAATCACAGTGAAAATCTAAAGCAGGCTGTTTCTCGCGTCACGCCGTTGCTTGAACGTCAACGAATTTTCCTCATTGAGTTATCCAGAAGCGTTGAAGACTCAGCTCCGGCGATTTTCTTGACGGAGCTAACGAACTCACGCATAGTTGTTGGCTTTCGTTTGATCGTTGTCCACGACATAGAAGTCGCAGGCCAAGTGTGGTCTGCTTGGGAGGAGTGGTCCGACTATTCCTATCGATCCGATGATATCAAGTGGTTTTGGCAAGGCGTAAAAGCAACGAAGGACTATTACGACCACCTTCCCGAGTACGATTGGCGTGGCCAGGCTGGTATTCCGCTCGATAGCCGTGGCCTTCCCTACTTTCCTGATTCTCCTGAAAGCTACTCGGAGACTCTTGGCTTCGGCGAAAAAATTCTCTTCTTGGTAGCTGATATTGAGCGACTTGATCCAACTAAGGAGAAACACAATGCAGGTCGAGCCATGCTTTATCGCGCTCGACTGGCAAGTCGGCTGTTCGGCCCCTCAAGAGATCCGGAATGGGAAATCTCCAACTACGACCTATTCCATCGCCCGGCGTTCTGGCCCGTCCCGTCTGTGAAGGGATTGAAGCCAGCCAATCAATTGTCTGACAACGAAACACGAGTCCAAGTAGGGCGCGATGTGAAAGTGTTATCGCTACCGGCGCAACATTCCCCACTGGCACTCTATCGTCAACTGGAACAACGCTACCCAAAGTGCGACAGTGTTCCACGGGCTATGTTCGAAGTGGGGCAGTTTTACCAAATGCGTCGTCAATTCACTGCCGCTGCTCGTGAGTATGAGCGAGTTATCGCTGCATTCCCGAAGCATCAACGAAGCAATTTGGCTCGGCAGCAAATAGAGAACATCAAGCGTCCAGATGTTCTTCTTGGACGCACCGGCATCTATCCAGTTGGTACTCAACCCCAAGTTTGGATTAACTATCGAAACACTGCGGCAATAGATTTCACATTGCGAGAATTGAGGGTCAATCAGTTCCTCGCAGACCAATCGGATTCTGAAGGATCAAGGTGGCGACGCACTCCATCGCTCGGCGCTTTTGATTCTTGGCATCACGCCGATGAGGAACTGCTGTCGAATGTCGGAAAAGTTGTAGTAACTTGGCGAGCGGAAGTGCCAGCGGCAAACATGGAAGCTGCCACCAGTTCCACATTGATTCCGCACAAAGAAATCGGCGAGTACTTGCTGGAAGCTCGAATACCTGGAACGAATGAGACTTCGCTTGCAGTCGTCTCAATAACATCCGCAGCGATCATTTACGACAGTCAGTCTAAGCAGTCATCGCTTAAGGTTGTGGATGCGCTGACTGGAAAGCCATTGCCGAATGAGAAAGTCCAAGTGATTCAGTTCGACGATAGGTCGAAGAAGCTGGGCTACACCGATTACGAATCCAATGAAGCTGGTGAGGTGACTGCTAAATTCAATGAAGAAGAAAGCGATGCCCTAATCTACGCAGAAACCAAGAACCACGGAAAAGCGTTTTTGAATCTTTTCAACCTACAAGACTGGTCAGACTCGGAAGACCCCAACGTTGCGTCCTATACGGCAACCGATCGACCCGCCTATCGCCCCGGCGAAACAGTGAAGTTCCGATCGTGGTATCGACAGCAACATCTTGATGAATCTCTTCAATGTCCTGAAGTCGGTACCGCCTTACAAGTCATCGTCCTCGGGCCCGAAAGATCCATCTTTAAATCGCTGGAGTTAAGTTCGGATAGCACGGGCAGCGTCGAGGGAGAGGTGAACCTGGGACGCGAAGTACCGCTGGGAGAGTACAGGGTCTTCGTGCGACGTGCCGACGTAGCTCAGACAGATACCGACGAGTATTGGATGAACTGGCTTACCCCTTCTGCACGCTTTCAAGTCGAAGAGTACAAGCGGCCCGAGTATCGTGTGAGTGTCACTCCCATGGCAACACCCCATAATGACAACAAGGTTGCATTTGAGTTAAAGGCAGCCTACTACTTCGGCGATCCTGTGGCATCCGCCGAGGTCGACTACACCCTATATAGACGGTCTAAGAAAGTAGATTTTGCCGCACCCCAACCTTACGATTGGCTGTATGGCGCAGGATATGGACGATACAACTACCTTTATCCTTGGCTAGGAGATACGGTTTCCGAACCGCGAGATCCTAACCAGGATTTTCATTGGAGTGCAGTCGATCCGCGAGGAGATAAGCTTCGAAGTGGGACTGCAAAGCTGGACGCCAATGGGCAAGTTGTTTTGCAGTTCGATACAGCACAACTAAGCCAAGCCAACACAACTTCGCACAACTCTACTTCGCAATACACGTTGGAGGTCGATGTCCGCGACGACAGTCGTCGCGCAGTTTCAGCTAAGGCCTCAACAATCATCACGCAGCAGAAGTTTTTTGCTTTTGCCGAACTTGATCGAGGTTGGTACAAGCCTGGAAATCCAGTTCGGTTGAAGATTGTAACTCTAGAATCAAACTCCCGCCCCATCGCTGCAAGTACTTCTGTCGAACTTTCGAGCGTTGGTCCATTCAGTTCGTCCGATGTCGCAGGTAGCCTCAAGCTGATTAATGCTCAACCTGCCATCACGAAGGAAGACGGGACAACTACGCTAACTTTTGAAAACCTGCCAGTCGGACAGTACAGAGCTGTTGTTAAATCGAGTAGTGATCCCGCCGAATCCCTCGCAGCAGTCAACTTTGTCGTCTTTGGTGAATCACTTAACGATGAGCGTCGTCGTTACGGCGATTTGGAATTGATTCCCGACGCGCCAACTTATCAACCCGGCGATACAGCTCAAGTCTTGGTAAACACCAATCATCCACCTCTACTGTTGTTGCTTGAAGATAACCATGGCGAGCGGCGAATGATCGAACTCAAAAAGCAATCGAGTGTTATCGAAATCCCGATTACGAAAAGGAACTCCCCAAGTGCTTTGTATCGAGCAACGGCCGTTCGCGATGGTCAGTTCCTTAGTGAGAGCTTTGCGCTGTTTGTTCCACCCATTGATAAGATGCTTCATGTCAAGATTGAAACCGATGCTGAAACATATCAACCCGGCTCGGAGGCAACGGTGCGCGTGGCAGTCACCGACCCTCAAGGCGAACCCGTAACGGGTGATGTCGTATTGGCCGCCTACGATGATTCTGTTTCGGCAATTGCACCCGAACTGGGAATCGGTCCAAAGCAAATGTTGCTGGAGACGATGCCTTCGTTAGCGTCTTGGCAAGATCACGAACTTCTATCGTCACTCGGAGATCGAAAATACGATTCGTCCGGCGACTTCTTTTGCCCCGAATATGCACTGGCAGGCGAGAAGTTCTATGGTGCTTGGTCCGCGGATGCATCGACAGATGACGACGATCCAACTGAAATTATCACAAGTCGTTCGTTCGGAATGGGAGGCGCTGCTCCAGAAAGGGGTGACTTCGCTCCGAGTCAGGGAGGCGGTGCGGAAAAGCAAGCCCAAGCGAATGAACAAGCAGTACCGGGTGACGATCCTAACGCAGCTCAACGTCAATTCGTACAACCGGTTACCCGAACGAATTACTCAGCTACCGCCGCATGGTTGCCGCATTTGCGGCTGGACGAGCGTGGGCGAGGTGAAGCGAAGTTTCCTTTGCCTGATTCGTTGACCAGTTGGAAGTTGCGAGCCTACTCTGTGACATCCAAGTCTCAGTTGGGTGACGGTTCGGACATGGTGCTTACATCCAAACCACTGCTTGTTCGCCTCCAAACACCACGGTTCCTGATTGACCAAGACCAAGTGACGATTTCGGCAATTGTTCACAATGGACTCAAGAGCGAAAAGAACGTCCAGGTTGAATTGTCTGTGCCAGAGAGTTTACTGACGCCGAAAGATATTGCGGCTTCCAAACGGACCAGCGACGGTCAAGTGGTTC
>CAUJKA010000096.1 GCA_963204965.1 Planctomycetota bacterium
CTTTTCACCATCTGTAGTTAGAAAGTCGGTCCAGCGACTTTGCAAGTTGCCAGCCAAATGACGCAAGATGATCGCCACCGAATTGCATTCGATTGACGGACGACGGTTCAGCTCTTCGTCCGTTAGCTGCGAAACGGCCGCGTCGATCATCTTTCGGTAACCTGCCACCGATTCACGGACTGCATTGATCCAAAGCTCTGAGGATGCCATGTTGGGTCACTCCTTTCGGTCGCGTTTCTTTCGGTACTTGGGCGTCTTCTTCGGTGCGCGGGCGTCCCGCCCGCTGTCTCCCGCTGTCTGTTTTGCTATTCGCCCGTGTACCCTTTTTGCGGGCTGGACGCCCGCGCACCAGTCAAGCTACTCCGCCACTGTGTACATCGACTCAGCAAAGTCCGAAGTGCTTGTCTGAGTGTTCACTGAAGCCTCGGCATAAGAATCTTCCGTTTCCCAAATGCGCACGCAAACGACTTGAGCGCCGCTGCCCTTCATGAATTCTGGCGCGGCAACTTCTAGCAGGTACTTGGCCATGTTCTCGGCGGTTGGGTTATAGGGCAGCTCAAACAAGCGGCTTGGCTGAACGGACTTGAGAGCCTGAATCGCGTTGTCATCTTTTTCGTAAATTAAAAAACTATGATCCCAATGCTCGTCCAACCAACCTTTGCAACGAGTCTTCAGATCTGAAAAATCGACAATCCGACCTACGGAATCTTGAGTATCGCTGGTGACGAAGAAATCTGCCACATAGTTGTGTCCATGGAAATGCTCGCACATACCGCCGTGTTGGAACAGGCGATGCCCTGCACAAAAACGGATGCGGCGCATGATGGTTAGCGAAGACATGAGTATTTCCTGAAATACGAGCAGATTTGGATTGGGCTATCTCCATTATAGCCCGCGGAGTAGGGCCGGCCACAACCAGTTGATTCCGTCAGTTGATTCCGACAACTTCCAGCTCAGCGTATTTGCCGACTTCCATATTGGCTCCGCCGATGGAGACCAGCCGTTGATCATCTAAAGGCAGCATGCGATGGAAGAAGCGGGCGTCTTTAGTCTTGCCCTTCATCTCCCAGCAACCCAGAGTTTCGTTCCAGCTTTCGATGGCACCTTCAAAAGTCGTAACCATCAGCTTGCCGCCGACGCTCCAACCCGAAGCACCAAAACCAGCCATCGACTCTTCGCCTTGAATCTCTGCGACTTCCTTCCACGACTTGCTGGCGGGATCAAACACAGCGACCTCTTTGGTCGTGCTTCCTTTTTCGTTCATACCACCGATGACAAACAGCTTACCCGAGTGCGCAACGGCAGCCACCGCGCGACGAACAAAGGGCGGCTTGGCGATCTCAGTCCAAGTGGGCGATGGAGCCGATAGATCCATCGACCAAGCCGTCGTGTGCCAAGTGGTGCTGTCGCTACCCTGCATATTCCAACCGCCAACCACGTAAACGACATCGCCGATCATCGCTGCATCGTGACTTGAACGTGGCTCGGGGAGAGACGGTAAATCGCTCCACTGATTCTTCACCAAGTCATAAACGCGAACATTGGCTTGCGATCGCAGGTCTTGCTTTTCACCTGCTTCGTTCATCGCAGTAAAACCACCAACAGTGACCAGACGGTTACCATGAGCGACCATGCCCAAACCCTGCAGTCGCTCTCCGGTTGAAATCTCTTTCCAACCTGCGGCCAAGTCCTTCAAGTCCAACTTCAACAGCTTATTGTTTTGAGCTTTGTTGGAGTACGAGTGCGCGCCGCCAGTGTGACCACCGAATACGTAGAGCGAATCTCCCGACTTGGCCGCGCCGAAACTGGTGATCTCAACAGGCAGAACAGGCAGCTTAACTTCGTCACTTGCCTTGGCCTGAGCAGGACCATCGGTCCCTTGCTTGACCACAGGTTGTTCAGCGTGTGTTGTCGCCGATAGACCAAACGCCAGTTGCAGACAAACCAGGGAACCTAGCTTTTTGAATCGAGACATTGCCTTGTCCTATACTGAAGATCTTAAATACGAAAGCAGTCGGTCACACAACCACCAATTATTGGGGCGCCAATTATTGGGTCACCATCGCCATACTTGCGAATAACCAACTCGCCAGAATAACACTAGATGCGATTGTCACTCCACCCCAAAATCTTAATCGCTTGATTTGCCACCACATCAAGATCCCAGAAAGCCCCCAGAAAATCATGACTGCCGCCATCGTGTCGACGATGATGGCCCAATAAAATCGAGGACTAGCTTCTCCTGGATAACCATGGGTCGTGTGCATTCGCAGCAAGTACCTTCTCCATCCGAACTGTTTGCTTGGTTGAGAAGGATCTACGGGGCGCGCGGCAACCGTGCCTTTAAGTGAGTCGTATCGCACGCGCCACTCAGTATCTTGCGATTTGGCTACAAATTCCAGAGCGGGAACGCTGGTAAGCTTGAAAGATCCAGCAATATCTGAATAGCCCATCTGCCGGGCAATTTCTGGTAGTGCCTTATCAATGCCCTGATCCAGTCCCTTGTCTAGCTTTAGTGGTCGCGTCAAGTCGTCTGTGGATGTTTGCGACTCGGGAGGTGGCATCGACGGCTTGCTCTGCCCCGAAATTGCGAAAGGTGCCGCAGGTTGGTCGTCCTTTTTCTGTTCGAGCTGCTCCCGAACCGAACCACCGCTTCCATTGCGAAAGATCAGCATCTGGACGAGCTTACTGTCTGTTTGAGCCGAAGCAAAAAAGAAGTCGCCATCAAATCGAGGAGACTGACTATTCAGAGTTAACTGAGCCTCCGGGAATCGCTCGTTTAAGCCATCGACGACTTGCCCAGCAAGCTCGTCCGGCGAGCCCACGCCGAAGAAACCCGCTTGCTCAAGAATATCAGATGAAATGGTACGTAAGTTGCTGTCCGAGAAATGGGATGGATGGTTGAAGAGGTATGCAGTCATGCCGTAAAGCAACGCCCAGGGACACAGCAACAGCCCCAAGTACAAGTGGGATCGACGCACCACTAACAAACCTATCTTCAGCCAATCGTTCGGCTTCTTCGAAAGCATTACATCTGTCCCAAAATTTGTAGGGCGTGTGCAGAGGTCTAATGTCAATAGACCATGCGTCACGAATCACATCCGCGAAGTTTGGCAGTCTGACCGCCAATAATCCGACCTCGAAACACGCCAATGATAAAGCAACGCGTTATTCGTAGGGCGTGTGCAGAGGTCTCGTACCAGTAGACTATTCTCCAAGATCGTCACTTGCGGATGCGTTGTCATCGCAAACACCAATCGTCCGACCTCGTAACACGCCAATGTAGTCACTTACAATTGCGAGTGTAACTAGGTTCGAACTGAAGATTGGCTTCTCACAGAGGCACCAACGCACGGAGGAATTCCACTGCGTTCACGTCGTCCTCAAGACTCCGTGCCTTAGTGCCTCCGTGAGAGACTTCTTGGTTCTCACGCATCGATTGTCGACTACCTGTTGGCCATTGGCTTTGTCGCGTTAAAGAACGGCTGGTGTGTTTCGCGTTCGGACAATCGTTGCGGCGAAGTTGGTAACTAGAGACGATCACCTTGGCTCAGGCTCAATCGGCACAACGCAACGCTGCACACACCCTACGTTTTACCGCCAAGAAACCCAACCCTCACCTATTGCACACCATATGTATTTGCATACAATAAGTCGCATTCGTGCATTTTTGCGACCCGCTAAAGATCAAGTTCAACGCCAGCCATGATTCGAAACACCGACAAAACTCGTTTACCTGTTACTGTTCTTTCCGGATTCCTTGGCGCTGGGAAGACCACGTTGCTCAATCACGTTCTGGCTAATCGACAAGGCATGCGTGTTGCCGTCATCGTCAATGACATGAGCGAGGTCAACATCGATGCGCAGTTGGTCAAGCAAGGCGATGCAAATCTCTCGCGAACCGAAGAGCAACTTATCGAGATGAGCAACGGCTGCATCTGCTGCACACTGCGCGAAGATCTGTTGCTTGAGGTCTCGAAACTCGCACAGCAGGGACGGTTCGATTATTTGCTGATTGAATCCACCGGAATCAGCGAGCCGATGCCGGTCGCCGAGACGTTTACGTTCGAGGACGAAGAAGGCAACAGTTTGTCGAACGTCGCCGAATTGGACACGATGGTAACGGTTGTCGACGCCAGCAACTTTCTCAAAGACTTTGGCTCGTGGGATGACTTGGTCGACCGTCGTATCGGACTGAACGAGGAAGACAAGCGAAACATCGTTGACTTGCTGGTGGATCAAGTTGAGTTTGCTAATGTCATCATCATCAATAAGACCGACTTAGTCACACCTTACGAAATCGAACAACTGCATCAGATTCTGCGACGCTTGAATAGCTCGGCCAAAATACTTCAAACGAACGAGTCGAAAGTCGAACTCAAGGAGGTTCTTGGTACTGGGCTATTCTCGATGGATGAAGCCGAGGAACACTCGGGATGGTTGAGCGTCCCGCGCGGACAGGAACAGACCGAGACCGAAGAGTACGGCATCTCGAGCTTTGTGTTCCGATCGCGCCGACCGTTTCACCCGCAGCGACTTTCCGAAGCCGTTGATGCAGGGTTCATGGATGGCATGTTGCAAGGCGTGCTACGAAGCAAAGGTCTGATGTGGATCGCATCGCGTAATGAGTGGGCCTACGACTGGTCTCAAGCCGGGTGCTCGGTTCGCATGAATCCAGCTGGATATTGGTGGGAGGCCGTTCCTGATGAGAATTGGCCGGACGATGAACAGTCGATCGCCGAAATTCACTCTCGCTTTGATGGTCCACATGGAGACCGCCGGCAAGAGTTGGTGTTCATTGGCAACAGCATGAACCAGGAGAACATCGTCTCAATTCTAGAATCGTGCCTATTGACCGATGACGAATTTGAATCGGGGCCCGAAGTGTGGGCTGAATTGCCAGATCCTTTTCCGCCGATCGAACTTTCCGAGGACGAAACCGAATCTTCGTAGGGCGTGTGCAGAGGTCCGACACCACCTTACCATGCCTCACGAATCACTTCCCCGAAGTTTAACAGCCTGAGCACCAATCATCCGACCTCGCAACACGCCAATCAAGCAAGAGTGATGGTGTGTTACGTGTGCGGACAATCCTAGCGCTCCAACGGGCTGACCTCGCAACACGCCAATACAGGAATGGATGTGTATTTCGTCTTAGAAGTTGATCTGAAACTGAAATCGTAAAAGATGGCCGTTGTACTGACCATACGATCGACCACTTGAGAACGCTTGAAGATTCGTGCGATCAGTGATCAGGTACTCGGTGACCAATTCAAACTCCTTCTTGATTTGCCATTCCACTCCAAAGTTCCACTCATCGATCTCCGCATTGGGCGAGTTGGACACCGAACGATAGCCGCCGCGATAATACTGGTATCGCAGGAATGGCCAAAATTCACCGTGATTATCCGACTTGTAGCGGTAGTTAGCCATCACATATCCACCGTGCAAATCGTCAACCTCCAAAGCCGTTTGAGCGGCGTTTAGCTGTGGCCCACGTCCAATCGTGTATTCGGCTTGAACACCAAATGGCTGTGGATAGCGCACTACTGTCCAAGCGAAGCGCTGATCGAGTAGTCCCTTAGCGCCGCCCTGATCACGCGTACCCAATGGAACCAATGCTGGAGCAACGCCAAGCGGCTGAATCCGCTCACCCAACACAACATAGTCGCCACTGAATCCTTGCATGCTGACCTCCCACAATTGCTCGTTCATGCAGAACGGTATGGTAAGCCTTGCAATGAAATGTTGCGAGTCGTTCTGCTCTCGCAGCGATCCACCCTGCCCATCGTAGAATCCCAAACCAAAGATCCCGTAGTTCCCCGAACCCTTCAGGCCATTGTCGGAAATGTATTCAAAGATCTCTTGGCCCCACTTGGGCGTGTAGTAGTAGAACACACCCAAGTCTCGTTCGTTTCGCGCTGCACTGTTAAGCGAGTCTGCGCGATCCAAAGGCAAGCGATTCGAACTAGACTGCATGTTCTCCCAACCATAGGGAATCTTCGACTGTCCAATCCGAAATCGATGCACCTTCTCCTTGTCGAGATAGACATCGCCATAGAAGTCTCGCAATTGTGCGAAGTAAATTTGATCGACCGAACCGTTGGGTGTACTCGCAAAGTCAGGCTGCAGGTAGAGGTAAAGGTGATCGCTAATGTCACCGAAAAAGATCAAACGCGCTCGTCGTATGAAGAACTCGCGGTTCTCGGCAATTGAAGTATCACCCGCGTGTTGGCGTGGTGCAGATCCGTCCTCAGTGAATGTTGGATAGTTGTATCGAAACTGACCATAGCCACGCAAAGAGATCTTCTCATACCACTGCTTCTTCTTTGGTTCTGAAGATTTGTCCTTCTCTTTACCCTTTTCCTTGTCCTTCGTTTTGTCTTTGTCGCTCGCTTTGCTTTCGTCCTTCTCTTTGCCTTCACCCGTCTTAGAATCGTCCGAAGGCTCTTTCTCCTTTACCGTCTCACTCTTAAGTTGAGAGTCTGTGATGAGCTTGTCTTCAGGCTTAGCCGGTGTTGGCTGATCGCTAGCCGATTTCTGCTGAGTCGCCTCTAAATCCAGACGATCACTTGCACCAACTTGTGCGAAGCCACGCAGGTCAAACCCTTGTGCAACAGTGATGCGTTCTGGCCCCTGAAGCAGTAGAGACTCTTGGGCCACCGCAGTATTGCATGCAACTAAAACGAACAATTGACAGCAAAGTAAACGGATTGTCGAACAATGCATTCAGCCGATCCTTAACGAAACGAGTGTCGCAGGAATCGGCTAAATTTCATTCCCTATTAAGCAAATCTTAACAATCAGGCAAACTCCACTGCTCGCAACGATTTTAACGACCAAACAAACTAAGCCGTCTACCTAAATTAACCTGCAGGGCGAGTGTAGAGGTCGAATGCCAAGGTTTTGTAGTTTTGTAGGGCGTGTGTAGAGGTCCAATCCAATCGCTCATGCCCCAACAAATCACATCTGCCGAAGTTTGGCGGCCTAATCACCAATAGTCTGACCTCGCAACACGCCAATATAGTCGCTGACTGTAACTTTGGTTCGAACTGACGATTGGTTCTCACGCCTCGAGTAGCGACTGTCTACCGGCCATCTGCGTTGTCACGTTAAAGAACGGAAGGTGTGTTTCGCGTGCGGACAATCGTTGCGCAATTGTCCATTGCAAAATGAACACCACCTTTACTCAAACTCGTTCGGCAATATGCACGCTGCCCACACCCTACGTTTTCAATTCCATTACTTGAGCTCCTCCAGATACGCGACTACCCGCGAACGATTCTTTTCGAAGTACGCGAGCATGATATACAGGCTCAATCCGATCGTGATGAGTAAAACCCACCATGGCCATCGTTGATCGATCGCCTCAGCCGCATGCATTGCCATTCCGCAAAGTGCGACAACTGTAAAGGCCGCGCCACAGAATAGGAATGGCTTGATCTTGAGTACGATACCGGCCGCGATTCCACCCAATGCCAAAATCAACAAGACCATCGGTGGCCACAAGCTTCCAGCAAACGCTTTAAAGAACAACTCCGATGTGCTGCTGAAGTATGCAATCAGGATCGCCACATAACGGACCGACGTCACCACCGATGACTCCAATCGCGACTTGTTCCACTCCACAAACATCAGAGCTCCTAGCGCTGGCGGTAGGAGCCAGAATTGCGGATGCTCAAAGAATTTTAGATTGGGGTGATGGTGCAGGAAGGACCAGAAGCCCAGTAGAGCCAATGCGCCTGAAAGCGCACGCAGTCCCACTGAACCTCGCACCCATCCGTGCAAGCCATACAAGCTGGACCCAATCACCAGCAACACTGCAAAGCGGTCGAACTGATTCCACAGCATAGTCGCTCGCTCGGGCTGAAATGCCCAAACACCTGCCAGCGGAATGATCGGTAACAGAAGACTGCTGCGGCTAATCGGATCTGCAAGTACGGGAAGATCGATCTTCTTGAGCCAATGACCTAGCGCGGTGCTTCCGAATGCAATGGCGAACATAATGAGCGGCCACCAATTGGCAAACCGACCATGAAACAGATTGGGAAACAAGAAGTAGATCGTGACGCTGGCGAGCGCAATGGTAATCTCTGCGACGTACACCGCGCTGGTTCTCTGTCCGAAGGTCAGCCCATCTAGACTGCCTGGCCACGCAGCAAGTTGCAACAGTCTTGTGAATAGCACGACCCATCCCACCACACACATCACTCGTGCTGCCAGCGAAGTCTCTGCTGGAAAATTCTCCCAGTATCCCAGCGATGTACCAAGAACCAAAGCCAATCCAACTACCAGGGAAATTCCAAGGCATACCCAACTTGCAAAGTTGAGCGACTTGGCACAAGCATACTCTCGCTTGCTTATGTAATTAACTACCGGATAAAGCACGCTCAGCAGTGTCATCGCCAAGAATGCTCGTTGCACAAACAGCCATGATTCATGAGGCTGACGAAGCGTCCACGCCGAAGGCAGATCGGCCCACCAAGCCAACACCAATGTCGCACTGGCAAGCAGAACCACGCTGCCTCGCTGGAACGCTCGACTGTCTTGAGACGATATTGGCCAGATCGCGGCCGCACCAAGTAGCGGCAAAGCAATCGCAGCCAGCCTCAGCGTCTCTTGGCTCATCGTCAGCACCAACCACACACTCGGCACTAGGCAAAACAAAGCGACCAAAGTGTGGAAAAGGCTCATCCGACGACTAGCAATGGTCAATCGTTCTGGCGTTGCAAGCAGCTTGAGATTGAATAGCGAACTCAATAAGCCCGGCTGTTGAATCATCTGCTTGAGCAGCACTGCCATGGCAGCCATGGCACCCAACATACTGCTCCACCAGCTCAAGCTACGGTAGACGGTCGCTGCATCGACGCGCCAGCAGACCGATTGGACGACGACTAAAACCAACGCGATCAGGCTGATGTAGACACCCAGTCCGCGATGCCCGGGCTTCGATTCCCAAAGTCGAGCTATCGCAAGAGCCAACACACCGATCGACATTCCAACAATAACCCCGACAACCCAATTGCTATTCGGTCCAGCCGATGGCACCCACATCGTCCAAATGCCGCTTGCAAGCCACGCGATGATCGATACGAAGAGGATCGTTGATCGATCAATCGTCCAGCTAAACTGTTGCACCACTTCAATGCGTCGCCAACGCAACAACCAGCGGACACCCATCGCGAGAACTGCCACGGCAACCACGCTCACGAGCGATTGCCATACAAAAAATGGACCATCAGTGTTCATTCCTCGCACCATCCAGGGCATCCAAGCGACCCATGCTGCAAACGCCGCTATGTAGCCTCGCCATGATTGGCCCGAGACTTCGCCGCTCATCGCAATGATCAAAGACAACACCAACAACTGCCCAGCCGCCCAGCCGGAATCACTCATCCCGAAGATCGAAAGCCCACCAACCACAGAGGCCAGTGCGATCCAACTGCCTTCTGCGAGCGAAGACATCTTTCGTGAGGTCGCCGTGCAGTAGATTCGGATAGCTAATGCGATGGCCAGCGATGTTAACCAAAGTCCAATCTGCAGTCGCACTGGTTCATAATTTCCCGCAAACTCAAATCGACTTTCTGGATGATTGATCAGCCAACTTGCGTAGCTGGCTGCAACCAGTGGAGAAAGCAGACCAAGTGTGATCGCTAACAAGCCAAACTTTGACCAGCCTCGCCCGACGGCCAGCAACCATCCTATGGCAACCGCTAAACCAACAATGGCCAGCGTCCCGAAACCGCCGATGTAGTTCAGCATCGTCATCTGAACTCTTGGGTACACACTGACCATCCATGCAGCACTCGCGCAGATCAAAGCAGCCGGAACGATTGCACCGATCCACAAGTTCCACGAAGCTTGTTCGGCTTGTCGATAACGAGCCCCCTTGCGTGCCTTAGTGAGCACTGCCAATGCGGAACTCTTTCGATCCAATTGTCGAAGCCCCAGCCAATTGCGACCTGTTGTAAAGCCAAGCGTAACCGTCGAGACCAACAGCATCGCCAGTGAAAAGCTCTGCAAGCCTAACAGAGTGATCTGCTGCCACTCGAACGCTCCAGCAAAGGTAGCAATGAACGCCGTAACTCCACCACACAAATAACCCAATGCAACCAGATGTTCCGTCGACGCACCGGTTACCACCGCTCGCATCCAACGGACGGTCAGCGCCAACCAAAGCGGCAGTGCCCAAATACAAACATGGAAAACGTTGCTAAACCAACCTGACCAAGTAGCTGCGATTGTGGTATCGGGAACAAGTAATACCGGCAGACCTCGGAAGAGATAGTTCAAGAAGACTAAGGTTGTTGCGACTACAAGTACCGAACGAGAAAGCGTCAATAACGTACGAAGCCACTGATAAGGGTGAATCGTTAGCGAACTATCGAGAGACTCATCCTTATCCAGCTTTGCCAAGTGTTTACCCCACGTCGATCGTGTCGGCAGTAGCTCAAGCACGACTACAACGGCAGCGACTATCCAAAGTGCGACCGGCAGACCTAGCGGAGGATTGATCAGCGTGCCAACTAAAATGGCTGCTGCAACTGGCAACACTGACAACCAAAGCTTGGCTGTGCTCCATCGTCCTGGGCGAATCGTGTAAGTAAAGGCCGCCATTACCAAATAAGCCAACGCGATAGTCGCGGATCGCTGCCAAGTCATCGGCGCGGATTCGAAGAACTTTTCTGGAAGGTCGTTACCGTTGAGATTGAGATACAACTGCAGCAATCCAATCACAGCCACACCAGCCGTCACAGCTAGCCAAGTCAGATTTAGCAGCGCCCCACTGGCCCAACGATCGCCATCAAACCGCCAGTCAGCCGATTCTGGCGATACTGTTGAATCGCGTTCCATCGTCCAACGGTTCGCCCAAAGAATCGCGAGCTCGACAATAGCCAGAACGCCGATCGTCGCCGGTAACCCCAAGTTGCTCCACCATTGATAATGAACTCCAACTGCAGTGGTTGCACTCAAGACCCATGCACTCAGACCCAGCAACGTGAATTCGCGAAGCATCGCGATTCTCAGCGCGACAAAAGTAAGTGCCAAAGTCGCTGGCAAGATCCAACCAGCGCTTGCCGCCAATGTCCAATGATCGTCGCGCATCCAGTATGCCAACGACGATGCAATCGCCAATGCGATGCCGCCAATGCTCAACGATTGAATTTGAAATTGTGTCGTTTCGTCGCGTGCAGAAGACGCGTCGCGCACAAAGCCTCGAAGCACTGCTGCGAGCGCGGCCCAAGCAAGTGCCAAGCCGCCAGTGCCAATTGCCCAAGCATACGTCGGACGCAAATCGATCAGCCAAGCGGGCAATTGCGGCGCAGAATGACATAGCTTGACTACGGCGAGCAAGAGAATTCCTTGGCCCAGAATCATCGCTGCCTTTTGAAGATTGAGCAGCTTGATCGATTGCTGGATCGCTGAAGGTCTTGCGATACTAACGATCATCAGCATGACACCATAGCCCAAGAGCATTAGCGGAGCCCAGTTGCCTCCGTACGGTGGCTGGCTGATCGAGGTCAAGCTGGCTAACGTAGTCAGTCCAGCGGTCAGCAAGAGAATCGCCGCAGCACCTCCCACAATTCCGACGGGGAGCTTTGGCAAGGAAGCTCGCAGACCGACTTCGCTATTGAAAATTGCCTTCAAGCCAAAATCTGTTCGCCAACTCTTGGCGAAAACCAAGGCGAGAATTCCGCCCAAGCCTACCATCAGAAGTCCCGAAACGCTCAGCGATCCGACTCGCGAGAATGACAACCAGTCTGCCATTGCCAATTGATTGGTAGCGTCCGATAGACGTCCCTCGGCAAACATCCCCATCGATACAACTGTCGCGCTGGAGGCTACCCATAGACTTGTCAGCAGTCCGCAGCGCATTCCGTGTATGAACCACCACAGAGCCAACACAATCAGCGAACCCGCTAACAGATTTCGATTGTCCATCGCTTGCCAAACGATGGCACCTAATGCAAGGCTACTTAAAGCCGCTAAACACCAAGCTACGACGACATACCAACTTAGACCTGAACTCTTTCGAACGGCCATCGCGCTGGCCGAATCAAAGCGGCGGACAAGGTTCTTGAGACTTGCTGTCCAACCCCAACTGGCCCAACCGGCTAGCAGCAAACCGCCGCAAGCAGTCGCCGTATGACTCAGTCCCAGCCCTCGGCTTTGCATGACCCAGAAAGCGCACGGAACGGCAGCCGCAAAGATGACTTGCAATACTTGACTGGCAACACGTCTCATGCGACCAGCGCTCATGACTGGCAAACTGGCAAAGCTGCTCAACTGCAACACGTTGAAGAGACTGACCAGAATCAAAGGAACTAGGGTGACTGCCGATTTATTGAATTGAATCAACTCTCGAGAGGCCAGGAAATGGATGGGAACCAGAGTCATAGCACCGATGATCACCGCGATGGAGATCGGAAGCCATCGACCGGCAAAGAGTGCGCGACTGGCTGTTATCGCCAACGTTCCATACACGAGCGTGCCAAGACAGAGAACGCCGATCGTGAACGGATCTAGTTCTGGTGTGACATCCGGACGACGCGAAAGTAAGATTCCCACCAGTACTGAAAGCGGAATCAACATCAACCCGATTTGGAGGATGCCGCGTGAAGTACTTCGTAGCTTCCACTTACGTAACGTGTACTGACCCGCTCCGTGAACCGCGACGGTGGCGAGCAAAAAGACCAACGATGGGAAGTAACGGCTTGTCTCTGATAAGGTACTCCAAAGGCTGATCACAAGCCCCACCGAGCCCACTACGATCAGAACCGCACTGACGATTTCGATCCAGCGAATATTCGATCGCTCCATGAAAGTCTTGAGTAGGTCAGCAATGATTGGTCGAGGCGGGACGATTGGCGCAGCGGGCACAAGCGGCTCAGGCTGCTCCAACGGATGCAGCAGTGCAGCGTTTAGTTGTGAAGCATGAACTGGCGGAGCTGCGACCGATTGTAAGGCTGCGGCTGGTACCGCTGGAGCTTGTCTTCTTGAAGTCGGTTGCGCTGAAGGCGGCAAAGCGGAGGTCGCTTGCGTCGATGGTTTAGCAACTTGCGGCTGCGATTCCTGCAGTGATTCCTGCACTGCTGCCGATGGAAAGATCTCCGAATCGATAATCGGTTCAAATGGAGTGATACTTGCTGTTGCAGGCTCTTCCGTATTCAGCTCTGCTGCAATTGACGCTGGTGCTGTGTTAGTGGATTGGGATGAAGCTAACCGCGAGTTTGACTGGCGCTCAGCAAACGATCTTAGCAAGTGCTGAAGAGTCGCAATCTGTTCACCGTTCAACCAACCCTTGAACCTTGCATAGCCAACCAAGCGATTGGCAGCGGCCAAGTCATCAAGAATCCGCTGGTTTGGATCTGTGCTCGGGGTAGGACTTGGACTCACATCCTGTGTACCGAAAAACACTCGAAACAAACCAGCAATCACAAGCCACAAACCGTGACCAATGACGGCGACAGTCGCTAAGGCAGCGATAACTCCGAGAATTGTACAAACCTCTTCCACAATAACTCTCCAACTAACATTCGAACCACTGCATATGCACCAGTGCTTTGCAGCGGCTAACCAAAACCAACAACCATAGCTTCGGGTGAAGCTAAGTCTCTTCGCCGTAGAAAATGCTCAACCGACGAACGCGCCGAATGACCGATAGCAAGCTCAAACAAATGACGATCATGCCGGTAAGAAAAATGCCCGAGTATTCGTAACGAAAGAAGTCGATATCCAAGCCCTGATAGCTGTCGCGAATTTCCGCCAGCCGATACTGCTCGTCGATATCAAACCCTTCGTAAGTTCGGTGAGGAAAGAGAAATACCAGCGCTAAGAATCCAAGGATGCAACAGATGGTGGTATAGACGACAAACCGCTTACGATAGAACAAACCGCTGGCCACGATCATCATCGGATAGCCGATAAGCAACAACGATCTGGGAGGTTCGGCAAACGAGATCAACCAGGTATAAAGCACAACGTCGATCGTCGTCCAGGTCAGACAAGCAACGTCACGGTGCTGAGCGAAGCGAACCCAACGTTGCAGCAGATACGAAGCAACCATCCAAACAGCAAACAGGCTCATCCTAAACGCGAAGGCAGCCCCATCTCCACCCGCAATCCAATAGCTCAGGGCCAGAATTGTTGCCGTTGCTCCGATGCCGCAAACGTGAGAGACCAAAATAGGCTCGCGATTCCACCAGCTCTCCAACGATTCCGCG
>CAUJKA010000097.1 GCA_963204965.1 Planctomycetota bacterium
AACGAAAGACCACTGTCGGGAATCGCTCTTATCAATCGCGGCATCAATCGTCTTGCTGGCGAGCGGGCCAACATAGTAAGATTTTGTATCGCAGTACTTCTGGGGCTCGCCGCTGGGTATGGTGTACATTTACTCTTGAATGTCCCAATAGTTCACCATTTGGTCTCTGAACAAATCCCGCTCACTGAAACGCTCGACCTGACTATCTCGGGCGTTCTAGCGGTTTTGTTCATGCTTACATTCCGTTCGGTCTTGTCGGGTAGTTCACCGAATGAAGCGAAGATTCGTGGTCCCCTTGGAATGTTCCTCCACGCTTTCAATCGAGGCGTTGAACTTGTTACTAGTGGTTACGCTGGTATCCTCAGGCTGCTCGTCCCTCGTCGGGTAATGACCATGATTTTGGTCGGAGGATTTTCGTACGGGATCATTTTGGTCAATGGCTTATTGCCATCTGGCTTCATCCCGCTGGAGGACCAAGGTGTGATCTATGGAATTATTCAAACACCGCCTGGATCTACACTCGAGTACACCAATGCCAAGTCTCATGAGCTACAAGACGTCTGCAAGTCTTTCGATGAGATTACAACAGTTTCATCGATTGCTGGTTACGAGATCTTGACTCAAGGCCGTGGCTCGAATGCAGGTACTTGCTTGATCAACTTGAAGCCATGGGCCGATCGAAAGCTGACTTCAAAACAGATCATCGAGGAGCTTGAAAAACGAGCCAGCAAAATCGCTAACGTGAAGCTGGAATTCTACGAACCGCCTGCCGTTCCCGGGTTTGGTGCTGCTGGCGGATTCTCGCTGAACTTACTCGACAAAACAAACAGCGGAAACTATGCGCAGATGGGCGAGGTCACCGATAAGTTCATGGCCGCACTCTCCAAGCGAGAAGAACTCAAAGGACTGTTTACATTCTTCGCGAGTGACTATCCGCAGTACGAACTTGTTGTTGATAATGACATTGCGATGCAGAAGGGGATATCGATCGCCGACGCGATGAACAATCTTTCCATTGTTGTTGGTAGTACTTGGGAACAAGGTTTTGTGCGCTTTGGCCAGTTCTATAAAGTCTACGTGCAGGCATCACCTGAGTTTCGTCGCATGCCTAGCGATTTGGAGAACATGTTCGTCAAGAACGATAAGGGAGATATGGTTCCGTACTCAGCGTTTCTTAAGATCAAGAAGAAACAAGGCCTGAACGAGATCAGTCGTTACAATCTTTACACAACCGCTGCAATCCAAGGCGCTCCTGCGGCTGGCTTTAGTACCGGCCAATCGATTGCCGCGATTCGAGAAGTTGCCGCCGAGACCTTGCCGCAAGGTTTTGACATCGATTGGCAAGGCCTTTCGTACGATGAAGCCAAAGCTGGAAACACAGCCATTTACATCTTTGTGATTGTGGTGGTCTTTGTGTACTTGGTATTAGTCGGCCAGTACGAGAGTTTTCTATTGCCACTTGCTGTGATTACCTCGCTGCCCATCGGCCTATTTGGATCGTTTCTGTTGTTGAAGGCCATGGGCCTTTCGAATGACGTTTATGCGCAGATCGGCTTGGTGATGCTGGTTGGATTGCTAGGCAAGAACGCGATTCTGATCGTCGAATTCGCAGTACAGCGCCGGCACGAAGGAGCCAGCTTGATCGAGGCTGCCATCGAAGGCGGCAAATTGCGATTTCGCCCCATCTTGATGACCTCTTTTGCTTTTATCGCTGGGATGGTTCCACTGGTCCGAGCGACTGGCCCTGGCGCAATCGGCAATCGCACTATTGGAACAACTTCGGTCGGCGGAATGCTCTTGGGAACTGTCATCGGGGTGCTCGTAATTCCAGGACTGTACTATCTGTTTGCCAAGATCGCCGATGGACGCAAACTGCTTAAGGATGAAACCGACCAGCCGCTCAGTGAACGATTCGAACATGATCCAGTCGGTGGACATTAGCAACTTTGAGAGCCATTCCAGTATTGGTTGCAGAACTCCAATTTGAGCTAACACTCGCCTATGCTAGCGAGCGTTAGCTTCTGAAATATCGACGACTGATTCACACTGCAAATCCTTGCAGTAGTGAATTTCAAACTTGCAGCCGGATATCTTTACATCGCATCACAACCCATAAAGTAGCCCCAATTGCCAGGACGAAGATGAAACGGAGAGAGCTAAGAAGGGACTCTTAGCGGGCAACGTCAAGGATTCGACGAATAATGGCAAATGCAAACAAATTGAACGTCAGATTATCAAGACGTACTGCCGCTGGCGCGATGGTTTCTGGGCTCCTGGCCGCCGCCAGTGGATGCAAGATCCCTGCCTTGTGTAAACCAGACTGTGGCCATGCGATGCCCGAGACGTTTAATGGCAATACGAATTGGGACAGCTCAGCCTGTATCGAACTCAACGAGTTCTTTAACGATCCCATGCTCACTTGCTTGGTTCAGCAAGCGTTGACGGACAACCAAGAGCTGAAGATCCTCGCTCAGGACATCCGCATCGCGAACAATGAAATCTTGGCTCGACGTGGAGCCTACTTTCCATTCCTCACTTTCGGCGCTCGAACTGGAATTGAAAAGTCTGGCGATTACACGCGTGAAGGAGCCGTCGAAAGCAACCTGCTGGCAAACGGGCGAGCGTTCCCTGATCCACTTCCTGAGTTCTTAGTAGGCACGAACGTCTCGTGGGAAATTGACATTTGGAAGAAACTGCGGAACGCGCGTAGCGCAGCCGCGCTGCGATACTTGGGCACGATCGACGGAAGAAACTACGTCATCACACGCTTGATCGCTGATATCGCCGAACAGTACTATGACCTCCTCGCACTGGATCGACAACTTGAAACTCTGGACAAGACTATTCAGCTCCAACAACAGAGTCTAGAAGTCGCACAAGCCAAGAAAGATGCCGGACGCGGCACGGAACTAGCCGTTCAACGATTCCAGGCTGAAGTTCGAAAGAATCAAAGCGAAAAGCTGGTTATTGCTCAATCGATTGTCGAAGCCGAAAACAGAATCAACTTCATTTGTGGTCGTTATCCTCAACCCGTTGAACGCAGCACAGTCGACTTTATCAATCTCAACCTACACTCTTTGAGCGCTGGCGTCCCCGCGCAATTACTACAAAACCGCAATGATATCCGTCAAGCCGAACGCGAACTAGCCGCAGCAGGACTGGAAGTGCAAGTGGCTCGAGCCAACTTCTATCCTTCGCTAAACATCAGCGCTGGGGTCGGCTATCGCGCATTTGACGGCGCATTTCTCTTTTCGACTCCAGCATCGCTGGTCTATAACGCCGTTGGAGATGTCGTAGCTCCGCTAATCAATCGAGCGGCCATCAAGGCAGCGTACATGACAGCCAATGCAGAACAACTGCAAGCCGTCTATCGTTATCAGCAGACCGTTCTGAATGCCTTTACCGAAGTCATGAACTACATGAGCAAGGTTGAAAAATACGCTCAGAGTATCGAGATCAAGAAGCAACAATTGGCAGCTTTGGAGGCTTCCGTATCTTCGGCCACCAGCCTCTTCCAGAATGCGCGGGCGGAATACGTCGAAGTGCTTTTGGCTCAACGCGATTTGCAAGACGCAAAACTGGTCATCATCGAAACCAAGAAGGAGCAGTTGATGGCCATAGTCAACGCTTACCAAGCTCTCGGTGGTGGCATGGTTCGCAACTTCAATTTTCCAAGCGTAGAAGAACCAGCTACACTTTCACCAGTTGCGAACGGCACGCAAGAGTAATGGTAGTTGGCATGAGATCAAAGAATTCTCAACTACTTCGTTTTCTTGACTAGGCCAGTTCCGTCAAGAATGTAGATCTTGGTTAACATTCGTATCCAACGCGCAGGGCGTTTATCTGCAGGAACGACCAAACGATAAGGGCCATCGTTAGCATCAAGTGGTTGACCATTCTTCGCGTAAGCCAATAGCACGCGCCGGTCGCTAAACTCGGGGTCCACTTCTGGCAGTGAGAAGAGCACGCGGTAGCCATCTTTAGCTTCGGCCAAAAGAAACAACCCCAATCCAGCGCCTCGCAGGGACTCTCCAAGCGGTGCGGGAGTGAGGTCTAGGAATTCATGAAGGTAGACTCCGGTGTAAACGATTTCTTTGCCTTCTCGATCCTTCACCGTTAACTTGGTCTCTGGTAGTTTCTTGATGTCGTCCAAGCTAATCTGTTGCGGAGCGTCGTCGAGATACTGCACCGTTACCGCAGCAGCAACTGGTGGCACTTGCCCTAACACACTATCTGCAAATGCAGTTATCGCAACGAACAGAAGAAACAATGCGGTTTGATTGAATCTTGACATTCGATTGCTACTTTCTGTGGCCAAAATGGGGCGAAGCTTACCAACTCAACACGAAAACAGAGTACGAGATTTGCGGATTCGAGACCGGCGGTGACCGTTGATCCTAGACAAATTTTAGTGAGCTACCTATCCCGTGTCATCTATGGCTACCGTGTTCGAGTGTTGAACTGTGATACTATGCGGTAGTGAAAGCTTCGATGTGTGTCTCTCGCATTTGAATTCCATCGATCGTGAAGCAGGGCTTCGGGTCGTATTTGATTAAGCGAATGCCCTCAAGCCCGACTTTGGAAACTAGGCTAACAATGTCATCTTTGG
>CAUJKA010000098.1 GCA_963204965.1 Planctomycetota bacterium
GGGAGGATGTCGATTGAAGACACCAATCGGCTTCACTTTGCAGAAATTGAAAGTCCAGAAATTCCTCCCGAGGTCGCCGCTCACGTCCGCAGAGTTTGGCAATTTCGATGCTATCTACCCTCGGGTTACGACTTTATGGAAATGAGCGGCAGTGGGCGAGTTACTAAGGAAGGTGTCTATCAAAATGGTGGAACAGGCTCAAGCTGGGGAATGCCAAAAAAAGAAGCGATTCACAAGCTACTCACAGTGAGCTTGCAAGAGAAGAACAACCGCATAGAGATGTACTATTCGCTCGGTGGCTCCAGTGGGACTACAACCTTAAATGGCGTCACCCCTGATCGCATAGATGCACTGCTAGTCCAAAGGTTGGTCCGTAGCGACTTGGGACCACGTTCCTTCGACAAAGATACTATTCTGCCGCTGCTGAAGATCTACGATCCAAGTACTGCGATGGTCGAGGAGATAGACGGCAAGTCGCTGACAACATTCAAAGGCGGGATTCTCCTGTTGTGCCCAAAATCTCGCGAAACTGCTTTAAGAGATCTGCGCAGCGGTAAATCTCCCAGCGATTTTGACCCAAGCTGGATTGCGACGGAGTCAAAGGATGAGTGACTCCACGACACATCGCGCTGAAAGGTCAAAACTCTCGCTCAGGCATCTGCTCTATTTGACTGCGTGGATTGCCATTGGAGTCGCTGTCGGTATGGCCTACCGGCAAAACCGCTACTTAAGACAGAAGCGAATCGAACTACTCGCTTTATCAAAAGGGCTACAAGTTAGCAACGAAGATGAATTGATCTCCGCTCCCATGCCAGACATCACTAGTGGTTTTTACTCATGGCGAGTGCATATCCCCGACAGTCGCGACTACGAATTGCGGCTGGGGATTGGCGAAGTTTCCGAGAAGGGAATTCCTCCGATTGTTGGCAGAGTAAGACTTTCGTCTGGGCAGCATCGAGTCACACTTCACAAGCAAGATTCAGTTCGTGAAGAGTTTCGCTACGTTGTTTACGTCGATGGAGTTCAAGCTATTGAAAAGGTGATGGGAAACAATTGGTTGCCTAATGGTTGGTCATCATCAAGAGGTGTGAGTTGGCCAGGAGACCCCAAAACATCGATGGGTCCCCTTCAACTCTCCTCGCAAGGTTACCAGCCGGAACTTAGCTTTGGCGATCAAGGTTACTTCAACGGTCAATACGACAATCAACTGACTCGGCCGGGTTATCGGCTTTGGATTGACCAGCCTGATCAAGAGTACCCGCCTGCATCGCCCTTTCTGGGATTCCCAGGCGATCCTCAGTATTTGGGGATCGGCTTACGCGACGGTTTTCGATTTCGTACATCAGCTTTAAGTTATGTATGGGCGTTCACTCGATCCAGTTTCGCGACTACCGCCCCAGTGCTTCAAGTGGAGGCCGAGTTCATTACGGAAGAAGGCAATAAGGGTTCCAGCCAATCAATTGAGTCTTGGCAAGTTCGTAACGCGGCCACCGGATCGGACGCACTACGTTGGAAAGAAGCTCCCGCGCAGACAGTTCAAACAGCCTTTCTACACGCAAAGTCCAAATCATCAGAAGACCTTCAGCCCGTAGTCGAACTGCAATGGGACGCCAACAAGCCTGACTCGCTTGGACTTCGCTTGGCCGATACTCCCGCAAATGCCCAAATTATTCAGTGGCGTTTGCGAATCCTTGATGGAAAGCACCATCTGTGGCGTGAGATCCAAGCAGGCGACGCTCCGTGGGTTACACCGGAGAAAGCGATCAAAAAAAGTGATCGCTTTGATGTTATTTCGCAGAACCCAGCCATGAAGTCCGCTGTCTTAAACCTCGGTGATCAGTCGAAACCGAATGTCGAACTCCACTGGAAAACGAATGAGAAGTTACCACTTCAAATCGTGGAACGAAAGGACGCTCGTTACTCTGGGTTAAGCCTTTACCAAGGTCTGCCGCTGAGCTTTGGTATGCAGATCCCAAATGCCTTGAATCCAGCGCTAGCCGTGGAGGTGCTGGACCAAGATACATCGACCGACGGGACGGCATTTCCCGGAGGCCCAGTCTATAGCGCAATCCGCGTTGAGGTCGAGGCTACCACGCATGACTGGGTTTGGCTGAGTGCAACTAGAAATCCGTAATCACTAACACCATGAACAGACATTCGAACGTACTGACCTCGACCAGCAAGTTTCTTAGCCTAGTACTGCGACATCAACCTGAAGTGATTGGCATGCAGCTTGACTCAGAAGGTTGGCTGCCTATCGATGAACTGATTCAAAATACGAATCAACACGGTAGGGAACTAACGCTTGAGTTACTACATGAAGTCGTCGCTTCGTGTGCAAAGAAACGGTTCTCGCTAAGTGAAGATGGATTGATGATTCGAGCCAATCAGGGACACTCGGTCCCCAACGTTGAACTGAACCTTGATTGCACCTCGCCCCCTGCCCTGCTCTACCATGGAACTGTCGCTCCATTTCTAGAGAGCATTCGCCAGCAAGGTTTACTCAAACGCTCACGCAACCATGTGCATTTGTCGGCAGATATCGAAACAGCCAAGAAGGTTGGAGCTCGCCGTGGCAAGCCCATCATCTTGACGGTTCAAGCTCACACAATGCATGAGTCTGGCCACGCTTTCTACCTATCAGCCAACGGCGTCTGGCTAACCGACTCCGTGCCCGCTGCATTTATCGAGTTCCCCGAATAGCATGAGTGATCCTGAGCAAGAGATTAGAGTAGCCGCGTCCCTCCGCAGCCGATTAAGATCGACTTAAGAATCGTGGTGTCGAAATCAAGCTCCGTAGAACCATAGGCAAAAGAATGAGGGCAAGAGAATAATACAGGACCGTGCCTACTTAGAAGGTGGATGCTGAGTCGACCTCGTTGGACTGTTATTTGATATCAAGCCGAATCAACCGTAATGATTTCTACAAGTGAGTGATTGAGATTGATCCACTGAATGGCTTTCAGTTTGGAATGTGCTAAAAGAACACGAAGATGTTCTTCATACGCAGGTTGACAGCGAGACAGTGAGGTGACGACAAAAGCAAGTTCATCTGCATGGAATTGGACGCGGTGGGTCCCAAGTAGCATCGATCCAAGATTGAGTTCAATTCGCTTAGTACATTGATCTTGACCGAAAAAGTAGACCAGCGCGTCGTTATACAAACTATTGGACAGGTGCGTCCCCCAGTCGTTGATGATTGCCCTAAGATAAGTCATTAAAAGTTCGCAGTTGGGCGAGATTGTTCGCATTCTACTGAGATCGAATCTTGTCTTGTACCGATCGGCACTTCTAATGGAATTTCGAAGTAGCTTACCTCGAACCTTCTGTTCACCGAAATTAATCAGCTTTACCAGTCGGATGCCTTGCAACATTGCATAGTGAAGGCATTGGGCCTCATGCTCGCCGATCAGACTGGAAGCAACCTTTAACTCGTAAAGCATCTGATTGACGATCAGATCAAGATAGAATGTCTTTTGGAAGTCAGCGTGCGTTATGAGAACGGGAACTTGAGTATGAACTTCGAATCCCTCACCCCTCAGTTGTGTAGCAAGTGCATTTTCGTAGACTCGTTCTTCGAATAGTCGCCCAAGCTTGTTCTGTACGCTGTAGGCGCACCGCATCACTTCCATGTCGATGGCTGAAAACACTTCATCCGATATCTGTTCGAGTTCGAGAGCAAGGGTGATTGGCATCTTGACGACTAACACTTCGATGCGAGCTATTGAGGGGCTTCAAGACATCGAGCCTGTTACAAGATCATTTCAATCTCATTATTCTACCGATTCGCCGCAGCAATATCGATCTGCTCAGTTACCAGCAAGGCCCTAATTCTTCTGCCCCCATTCTCTTGCCTACTAATCTTGGCAAAGCTGTTTCGACCGGCCCTACTTCCGCAACTATCGAAGTCAATATTTCGATAGTCTCCAGTGGTGGCAGCCAATTCAACCGCAGTCGAAATCAAGCTCCGTAGAACCACAGGCAAAAGAATGAGGGCAAGAGAATAATACAGAATTGAATTCTTCGGCCCACATTCTCTTGCCTACTAAACTTGGCAAAGCTGTTTCGACCGGCCCTACTTCCGAAACTATCGACGTCAATTTTTCGATAGTCTCCAGTGGTGGCAGCCAATTCAACCGCAGTCGAAATCAAGCCCGTAGAACCATAGGCAAAAGAATGAGGGCAAGAGAATAAGTCAGAATTTAGTTCTATTGCCCTCATTCTCTTGCCTGCAAAGCTTAGCGACGCTACTTTCGGCTGGCTACACAAGTGACATCATGTAGAGCATTTCAGAGCAGATCTGAGCGGAACGCTCGTCGTATCGTTGAGCTTCAAATTCAGTATCATCAGCGACTTTCGGATCTTCATATCGGATGGGCATGCGGAGGTCGCAGCCCATCACTAGCGGACATGCATCGTCGGCCTGCGAGCAAGTCATCACGGCGCAGTATCCCTTGTTGGGATTGGGAGCATCTCCATACGCCTTCGAAAAGCAAATCTGCGGAGCTGACGAATCGGATGTAAAGACGCTGTACCGTGGGTTTGTCGCGGTAGGATCATCGGCGACAATCTTCAGTCCACATCGCTGCATGGCGGCAACCGCTCTTGGGTTGAAGGCCGTAGCTTCTGTTCCTCCCGAGAATGTCTCCACGCCGACCAAGCCGTAATACTCGGCAGCGACCTGAGCCCATATTTGTGAGAGATGGCTTCGTCGTGAATTGTGCGTGCAGATGAATGTCAGTTTAGCGGGCTCGGATTTCGAAAGTCGCTGACGAACGTAGTCTGCGATTTTCGCCAAGTCAGTCTTACGATCGCCAAGTATTGAATCGAATCGAGTGGCTGCATCGTCCAAGTAGTGCTTGAGGCTTGGGTAGAAAGCTGTTGAAGTGTTGGAGGTTTTGTTTGGGGTCATTGCTTGTTTCTAGCTAGGGGAAGCTTGCTTAGTTGTTGTTTTGAAAAGAGGAGAACCGGAAGAGCGGGCGGGACGCCCGCGCACCGGTGCGCTTTGCGTCAGTTGACTCAACCGCCTCAATCCCGTAGGTGGCTCAATCTGCCAAGGAACAATGACAGCTCGGCTGGCGTGCACTTCGTTGACTTCTCTCAGGTATTTTTGCTCGTGCAATTGTCGTTGTTTCAACAACGGATCGGTAATCGGTAAAGGGCTAAGCACTTGATTGATAACCCATGCATAGGGCTCGATCTCGGCGCGTCGTAAGTCTCGTTGCAAGGCGGCGGCTTCATGCACCGGAGTTGCTTCGGGAAGCGTAACGATCAGTACGCGAGTGAAGTTAGGGTCTCGCAATCGTGGGAGTAGATTTTCAACTGCCTCCGGCATTTCGCTCGACTGACGTGTCACCTCTCGGTGATAGGCTAGCGCCGAATCGAGTAGCAACACGGTATGACCGGTGGGTGCCGTATCAAGTACCACAAACTTGTTAGTACCAGCAGCAACTGCATCAGCGAAGGCTCGGAAGACAGCGATTTCTTCAGTGCAAGGCGAACGAAGATCCTCTTCTAAAAGTGCTTTACCTTGAACATCCAAGTTCTTTCCGGCTTTGCCTAAGACCTCTGCCGAGTACTTAGCGGTTTCCACGGCTGGATCGATTCGACTTACGGTTAGATTCGGCAAGTGATCGTTGTCGAGTGCTGCAGCAACATGAGCAGCGGGATCGGTTGTGGAAAGATGGACTTCGTAGCCTCTCTCTGCAATTGCCACAGCCACTGCTGCGGCAACTGTTGTCTTACCAACGCCGCCCTTCCCCATCGCTAAGATCACACCATGACCTGGTGCGATTAAGTTATCGATAAGGTCGGCTAGGTGGTGCAAGGGCGTCCCGCCCGCCAGTTCGCTTAGGTCTGGTTCCTTTTGGTCTAACGGGCGGGACGCCCGGGTACCATCTTCCCGGGTACCATCTTCGATGCGGGCGGGACGCCCGCGCACCGCGACCAGTTTCCGCAGTGAATCAATCCCTACGATTCCATCTGGGCTTAGCGGAATTACTGTCTGAGGAAACGTCTTCAGACCTTCCGGCATCGCGGCTAATGCCGCCGAACCTCGTTGCTCGAGGGCCACAGCATATGGATCACTTGAGTCCATTGCTTGAAACACGCCATTGACCACGAGGTGCTGATTGCGAACACCAAGCTCGGACAATTCGCCGCTGGTACGAGCCGCTTCGCGAAGCGCACTCGTTTCCGCGCGAGCTACGAGTACAAGCGTTGTTACTTTCGGATCGCCAAGAGCTTTGACGGACTCCTGATAGAGCTTCTGCTGACTTTGCAATCCAGCCAAAGGTCCCAGGCAGCTAGTCCCTGAGGTGTTCTGCTGCATAAACCCATCCCAGGCCGATGGCAGTGTGAGCAATCGCAACGTGTGACCGGTGGGTGCCGTGTCGAAGATCACATGGTCGAACTCAGCCGTAGCATTCGGATCACCGAGCAGCCGCGAGAACTCATCAAACGCCGCGATCTCCAGCGTGCATGATCCAGAGAACTGTTCCTCCATGCTCTTAACGGCCGCTTCTGGCAGCAGGCCACGATAAGGGCCGACCATGCGTTCGCGATACTCGGCTGCTGATTTCTCAGGGTCGAGATTCATTGCAAACAAAGTTGGTATTGCTGGAATCGCTGTCGGATGGTTGCCTAGAGTAACGCCCAACACTTCATCAAGATTAGACGCTGGGTCCGTAGAGACGAGCAAGACTTTCTTGCCCGCATCGGCAAGACTTACTGCGATCGCGCAAGCCACCGATGTCTTTCCAACGCCGCCTTTGCCAGTAAAGAACAAATTGCGAGTTGGATGATCTAAGAATTTCATGATTGGAAGGCTTAGGACGGAAGTGTGAAGTGTGAGGTGTGAGGTGTGAGGTGTGAGGTGTGAACGACGGCTGATTTTCTTTCCTACAGCCTCACGTCTCCAGCCTCTCGCCTGCTTCAGCTGCTCTAGCAGCAGCCTGTGCTTCCACAGCATCCGCCGCTTGAGTTTGCGACAGGTAGCAGTTGTTTCGCTGGTGAGCCGCCGACCCAGCCGGCGAGATCTTCACGCGACGGGTAGACGGATTGACTGACGATCTCGCCATCAACGACTACGACTGGTAGACAGTCTGTGCCAACCGTACTCAAGAGTTGATGAATCGCCTTGTTCTCGATGAACGCTTGCGGCTGTTGAGCTAAATTGAATCGCTCTACGTTGTGGCCTTGATTCTTAAGCCAATCGAGATCTGCTGCGAATTGTGGCAATACAGGGTCAACTTCTGGACCACAGACACCGGTCGAGCAGCACATGGGTTTGTCGTAGACTTGAACAGTCTTCATCGTTTTCTCCTTAGAGGTCGGTTGAATATTCAAAACAGGAAGTATGTTTACAGAGTTAGTCGCTGTCTGCTTTATCGCGTGAACGCGGACACTCGCAGCATAGGCATTGGCATCGATCGATTGCATGACAGTAGCTAGCCCATCATGAAGAGATTTTTCTTCTGATCCGCATGAACCGCCTCCGCAGCATCCGCCATCGCTGGCCATTGCATAGGCATTTAAGTCTGCTCCTGTGTCAGCCACGACTACGGAAGCAAAGCCAGCTTGTTCAAGTATGCTGCGATACTCGTCGACAAGAATGGCACCTGAAATACAACCGACGTAAGCTTCGACACTTTGCTTGATGACACTTGGCAATTCTTGCTTGAGTGCAATATCGCTCAGCGCAACGCGGCCGCCAGGCTTCAGTACTCTCAAGATTTCGCGAAACACAGCCAGTTTGTCGGGCACTAGATTGATCACGCAGTTGCTGATGACGCAGTCGACAGAGTTGTCTGCGAGTGGCAACTTATCGATGGTTGACTGAAAGAACTCGACGTTGTTCAGTCCAAGCTTATGCTGACCGGCTCGAGCACGATCAAGCATTTCAGTGGTCATATCGATACCGATAACACGGCCTGTCGAGCCGACTTTGCGAGCTGCTAAGAAGACATCCATCCCTCCGCCGCAGCCAAGGTCCAAAATGACCTCACCTTCACGAATTCCAGCAAGTGCCAGAGGATTTCCACAGGACAGTCCCATGTTAGCTTCGGCTGGCAACTGATTAAGCTCCGCCTCGGAGTAACCAAAGGCAGAAGCGATGGACCTAACCGCCGTCGAATCGTTGGTCAGCGTCCCTTTGGCGACGCCTGCATATTGATCTCGGACATCGTCGATAATTCTTCGATCGCTCATTGTGTACTCCTGAGTGCCTTCGCTTCTCGCCGAAAACAACTATACCGATGAGTAAAACTTGTTTTGGGGTCTTTGTTGCCTATTACAGACCTGCGACTAACTTCTTCAGCTTCGCCATCGTCTGTTCGTGTATGCAGTAGCAAACGCGAGGGCCATCGATCTCGCCCTGCACCAATCCGGCCTCTTTGAGAATCTTCAAGTGTTGAGAAACGGTTGATTGAGCCAATGTCATCTCCTCGACGATTTCGCCGCATATGCAGGAGGTTCGACTGAGCAACAAACGCACGATTCGAACGCGAGCCGGATGAGCCAAAGCCCAAGCTAGCTTGGCCAAGTCTTCTGCCCAAGCGACGTCTGGCAGCGAGAGCTTCTCGTCGGTGTTGCAGCATTTCTTTGCTACTGCCTTGGTACGAACCATCTCCAATCGCCTTCGAGTTACAAAGAATTCTGGCAATGCTAAATTGTCTATCGTCGATCAACGATATGCGTCAGCTTGACTTCTGTCAACTCTGATTCGCTGCAAGATTGCCCCGCAATTCGTTTAGCGGCAAATCGTTTAACGGCAAGCCGAAGGCGACTGCGCCTCCAATCATTGCGGGATCGCGAACGTTAACGCGAGAAATCTGGAAGAACAGTCGCCTTCGGCTTGCCGTTAAACAATTGACAACAACAGAACAACTGAAGAAGTCTTAGCTTACTTCCAAACAGCGACTCAAATCGATACACTTACCACATGGAAGTTATCTCATTGCAATCAGGAAGTTCCGGCAATTGTGTGTTTGTTCGAAGCGGCGACACTCGTGTGCTCTTCGATGCAGGCATCAGCGGAAGCAAAGCTCAATCGCGTCTAGCCGCGTGTGGATATGACATTCGCAGTTGTGATGCATTGATTCTCTCCCACGAACACAGCGATCACATCAGCGGTGTTGGCGTATTTCATCGTAAGTTCGGCTTGCCTGTCTACGCGAATCAACGAACGTGGAATGCGACTCGGTCCAGATCAGCTACTGGCTGCATTGGAAGCCCCAACCATTTTGTGTCTGGCGAATCTTTTCAGATCGGCTGCCTTCGAATTGATCCCATTCGTACGCCTCACGATGCTGTCGAAGGCGTTTGCTTTGTCATCGAGGATTCCAAGTCTGGCGAGCGATTTGGATTACTGACCGACTTAGGCCACGCCTTCGATGGGCTCGCCGAAGTTATCAGCTCGTTGGATGCGGTGCTGCTCGAAAGCAACTATGATGATCGCATGTTACGCCATGGCCCGTACCCAAGATATTTGAAAGAGCGTATCGCAGGAAAGGCCGGCCACATTTCCAACGATGATTCTGCTGAACTGTTGGACGCAGCTCAATCGGATCAATTGCAATGGGCCTGCCTGGGTCACTTGTCGGCACATAACAACTCGCCGGAAGTCGCCTTAACTACTCACCGCTCGCGGCACCAAGATCGCTTTCCTCTCTTTTGTGCAGACCGAGACGGTGCAACACAATTACCGAAAATTCAGCGTACCAAAGTCGCGAAACAAGCCAGCGTTGCCTGCCGATGAGTACGCTTGGCGATTCAACAGCGAATATAAAGTTTGCGTTGGTCTGTGAACACCGCTAATCTTCCAACTCAGGTTCCGATAGATGCCAAGCAACACTCCAGAACAAAACGAGTTCTTCCGAGTCCTATCCCTGGGCGACCAAGAACAAATCCGCGGGCTTGTGGCGAAGAATCCGAAGATTCTCGATAGCTTCAACTATCGCAGTTTCGGAGCTACGCCGCTTACGATGGCCTGCTTTGCGAACCGTCTGGCTATCGTTGAACTGCTGCTTGAGTTAGGAGTCGACCCCAACAGGAAAAGCGATTGGGACATGGGGCCGTGGAGTCCGTTGCACTGTGCGATTTTTCGAGGCGACAAAGATCTCGCGAAGTTACTGCTTTCGCACGGAGCTACCTTGGATGTGCACACCGCGGCAGGCCTAGGCGATTGTGCGGCAGTCTCAAGATTGCTCGACGCCGATCCAGCTCGAGTCAATGAAAGAGGCGGCGACGGATGCTATCCGCTCCATTTCGCGGACACGGTGGAAGTTGCTCAGCTATTGCTTGATCGTGGAGCCGAAATCGATGGTCGTTGCGTTGACCACTACAGCACTCCAGTACAGTACCTTTGTAGCGCTCGACCTGAAGTTGCTCGATACCTTTTGTCTGTTGGAGCTCGACCCGATATCTTTTCAGCCGTAGTTTGTGGCGATGTCGCGATGGTTGAGAAATCGTTACAAGACGATCCAAGCCTCATCGAGGCCCGCATCAATCAGACCTTCTTCCCGCCGGGAAGCGAGCACGACGTCCACAATATCTTGACATTCTCAATAGGACAGGACTCAACTCTGTTACACGCTGCTGCGAAAGTTAATCGACCCGAATCGGTAGTTGCTTTAGTAGGACTTGGTTTGTCACCCAACGTCCGTGGAGGCTATGATCATGGAACGCCTTTGCACACGGCCGCATGGAGCAACTGCGCCGAGTCAGCGCGAGCTCTATTAGACAATGGCGCCGACATCGAAGCACGATCCGGAAAGCTCCACAATAACACGCCAGCCGGATGGGCAATCGTCGCCGGTGCGGACAAGGCCTTCAACCTTCTTATAGATCGCGGCGCGCTGAAGCACCCTTGGTTCTTGGACGACGCTCGCGACGCATGCGCTGGCCGGTTCGATCAAGTTGCAAATGTCTCCTACGAGCAACGCCAGCGAATCCTCTCACGCCTTGTTGACTAACGCTGGAGCTGATCGATTTAGAGGCGAATTGCAGCCACATGAAATCGCTTGCATTAATGAACTTCCAAAACTGAAAAGAGCGGGCAAATAGTGATGCTGCGAAACAAATTGCATTTTCTGGTGATCTCGGCCTTTCTAGTTGTTGGTACCGCCACACCAGCTCATGATGGTCCCGATCATGGTCCAGACGATCCAAGTGTGCGAGTCTGGACTTTTGCAGGCACTGGGGCTCACGTTCACGGAGCGTACGTCGCCTCTCAAGATGGAAAGGCGCAAGTGCGCCGTACAGATGGCACGATTGTCTCTCTTGAGATCGAGAAGCTAACGATCTTAGACCAAAGATGGATTGTGAGAAAAGCCGCGCAAGTGAAAGAACTCAACGAGAGCGCAACGCCAACCAATGGAATCATGAAACTTGTTGCAGCTAACGTTCCTGGAAAACCAGCAATCGCTGACACTTTCGAACCCTTCGCGAAACTCAAAGCAGTAACGTACCGGCAAGATGACAAGTTCTTCTACGTAGAATCGAATTCGATGCCTGACCACAAGATGATGGTTGGTATCACCGCCTGGCAACAGCAAGTCCCACTACCGCAGCCTTACTTTGGGGACAACGCATGGCGCATTCCGCTTGAGCCCGTTGTTGCCAAGAAACCCATGTCTGCCAAGTCACACTTCTTTCGTGGTGCGATCGCCTTGGCAGCCAATGGTGTTCCGATCTTCAATCCGATCAAGAATGATGGACGGACTGATACGCTATTAGCAGGCGAGCTCGACGAATTCGGCGGTCACTGCGGTCGTGGCGATGACTATCACTATCATATTGCACCCACGTACTTGCAGAAGATCATCGGCAACGACAAGCCGATTGCTTACGCGCTCGACGGTTATCCCATTTACGGATACACCGAGCCGGATGGATCGGAAGTGCGTGGACTGGACGAGTTCAACGGGCATTCCACTCCAGGACTCGGCTACCACTATCACGCTACCAAGAAATACCCCTACCTCAATGGCGGGTTTCATGGTGAAGTCAAAGAAGTGGACGGTCAGGTAGATCCGCAACCGCGAGCTGGCGGAGTCCGTGAAGCTTTGCCACCACTACGGGGCGCCAAAATCACGGGGTTCGACTCCAAAGACAACAAGAGCTTCAGCCTCAAGTACGAAGTTGGCAGCGAGACGCGTTTCGTCAACTACCAACTCAACGATGATGGTTCAGTGAAGTTCGATTTTGTAGACGGTAAGGGCAGAGCTAAATCTGAAACCTATGCGCCGCGTGATCGCGGTCCAGGAGGTCGAGGCAGAGAAGGACAAGGCCGTCCGGGAAACAATGATCGTCCGCCTCGCAATGATCCGCCTGGAAAAAATCCGCCTGGTAGTAATCCACCCGGCAAAGACTCCCCACCGAAAGAGATGCAAGCCCCGACAAGCCCTAGCTCGGGAGCACCGACTGTATCCAACAGCACTGCCTTTGCAGTTTCGAGCAGCGTGATTGGCACCGATGGAATGATACCCGCTGAATTCACGTGTGACGGCCAAAGCGCCTCACCACCAGTTCAGTGGAAAGATGCACCCGCGGGGACCAAATCTTTCGCGCTCAGTCTATGGCATACTGCGCCGGATCAGGAGAAGTCGTATTGGCTGATCTACAACATTCCAGCCACGGTAGATCATCTTGACAAGAACGACAAGAAAACGGGAACGGTCGGACTGAACGACAAAAAGAAAGCCGCCTATGATCCCATGTGCTCAAAAGGACCAGGAGTTAAGAAGTACCATGTCACCATCTACGCTCTGTCTTCTGAAGTGAAGCTTGATAAGGGTAGCGACAATCGTGCGAACTTATTGAAGGCCATCAAAGGATTCACACTCGCCGAAACAACTCTGGACTTTCAGTACGAGCGTAAGAAGTAACGCATCCTTACTGGTCGCCACTGGCAAGCGTTTTCTCGTTCTCGCTCTAAGTTAAAAGAAAATGCGAAACTAGCTCGTATGGGCAATCCTTCAAAAAATCCAGACTTTATCGCGAATTAAGAAGTAATTAGGCCGCGTTGCTTACAGTTTGGTATCAGTAGTGCACAGGTTGTCCCTATTTGCAAAAATAGCGAAATCATGGGAACGAGCTTCAGCACCCAAGTGCAAGGGGCTTCAACATTTGCCTCAATCGAAAACTTGGCTATGACTGGTTTACTGAAAGACACTTGGAACAAGTTTAATGATGACAATTGCGCCAGAACAGCTGCGTCACTTGCGTATTCCGCCGCGTTCTCCATGGCGCCAATCTTGGTGATTGTGATTAGCCTTGGCCAGATTTTTGTCGATCCGCAAAAAATTCGTGGCGCTGTTCAAGACGCACTACAAAGTACAATCGGCGAGGCTGGGGTCGAACAACTGCAACTTATGGCCGATGCAACGTCTCACAAAGACCAGGAGAAAAGCGTCTTTGCATCGACTATTGGTGTCATAGTTATGTTGGTCGGCGCCACTGGATTTTTCGCGGAATTGCAAGCGGCGATGAACGAGGTTTGGAACGTTAAACCTGATCCTGCCAAGAGTGGCGTGAAGTACTTTCTTAGCAAACGACTCCTTTCGCTTGGCATGGTGCTATCGCTAGGTCTCCTCGCCCTCGTGTCAATCGTTGCAAGCGCTGTTCTGACGAAGCTTGGAAATGCTATCGGAAGCTGGATGCCCGAGCGTATAGAGATCGCGGTATTGTCGAGTTTCAACTCCATTATGAAGTTTCTCCTACTTACCACGCTGTTTGCTGCGATGTTTCGAGTCTTACCTGACGCACAAGTCAAATGGAAGGACGTTGTAGTCGGCGCTTTGATGACTGCAACTCTGTTTGTACTTGGTGAATTCGCAATCACATTGTACCTCGAACACCAAAACATCATGACGCTTTATGGTGCTGCAGGTTCGCTCATCGTTTTGCTGTCCTGGGTCTATTACTCAACACTGATACTCCTATTTGGTGCTGAACTAACTTACGCCTGGGCATCGCGAAGCGGAAAGATAACCCCGCCCATTCCCGGCGCTATAAGCTCACCGAGCCATTAAAAAAGCAAGACTAATCACTAATCGAGCATATCGCACAGTTCGTATTAGCTGACCATCGTGCCAAATGGAGTCTGCCGCTGCTCGGTAGCGAGTCAGCGTGGGTGATTTTCCCTCAGCATTCATTCGCTGTAAGTCAATTACAGGGCGAGATCAGGATTGATTCGGTGTCGATCTTATCCAAAGGTTGCTGATCTGCTGAATATCCGTGTTTCCTTACTTCCGTGATACGATTGGCCCACGACTTGCATTTAAAAGTTGTGAACTTGAACTTACTATTCGAACATGGAGCCTGAAATGAGTAACGCGCCGAAGAACAAGTCGAAATCTGAGTTAAGAAATGAGGATCCAATCACCAGCGAGCCTGGCGCACATCCAGTTGGCGTGGGAGTTGGAAGTGCCTTAGGCGGAGCTGCAGTTGGTGCACTAGCAGGCGCGTTGGGTGGGCCGGTCGGTGCCGTAGTTGGAGCTGTTGCGGGCGGTATCTCTGGCGCCTATGGCGGCAAGGCTGTGGCTGAATCGATCGACCCTACTGTAGATGCCTATTGGAGAGAAACCTATCCCACACGCCCGTACTTTAGCCCTCACAGGGAGTACAAGTTAGTCGAACCTGCTTACCACCTTGGCGCGACCATGTACAATCCCGACAGCACTTTTGAAAGTCAGGAGGACGCTATGGAAGAACGCTGGGAATCGACACGCGGAAGCAGTTCGTTGACTTGGAGTGACGTTAAAGAGGCAGCACGAGATGCTTGGAATCGCCGTGCCGCTTCGCTCTCCTAGGTACTCCTGTTCAATTGGCAGACTTTCAGAGAGTAAACATAGCCTCAAAGAAGCTCAAAGGACTGTTTGCCTAGAGGCTGCCCATTGATTTGAATGGTGACGGTGTGAATGCCTGGGTAGAGAGTATAAGTAGTTGCCCCATCGCGCAGCATGTGCTTCTTTCGAACCGTTACCACTTCTCCCTTTTTGAGTTGCAACTGTTTTAGCTTGTGAACTTTGAGGGATCTCCTGCCTCCAGCCTTCACAAAATCGATGACATAGTCGATGACCAGCGTTTCATCGCGTTTGGCTTGGACTGTAAGTGAGAATTCAAAAGCCTCTCCAGCAGTAAGACGCTCGGGCCGAAGCAAGAAATCACTGACTTCAATCTTGGGGCTAGTGGCAAACCCCAAAAAACGCAGCGTCTCAGGGTGTCCACGTTTTACAAGCGTGCGCAGCGAGTGATTCGTGATCCAGCGGAGTTCGGCTTCCTCTTGAGCTCCTTCATCACGCCAACGACTAAGAGTCTTGAGAACCAGCAACGCATCATTCTTGGAAATGTCGTTGAGATGATTGGCAACCGAGCGAGTGACGTAACGCGTGGAATCGGCGTGAAGCCGGTCAAGCAGATGAAGTGTTTCACTCGGTCCAATCGAAATTCTCGCCGACCATGGTAGTGTGGGCCGAGTTCCCTCGCTAACAAGTCGCCGAACGTGGTAGTTCTTATCGGTGGACCATTTCGTTAGCTCTTCTAGAGTCTGAGTTGGATGAGCGTTGATGAACGCTCGAATCGAGTCCTCCATCGAGAATCGCTGAGTAATTGCCTTTAACGTCTGCAAGGACAATCGCAAGTGCTTTGCATCAAGTCCGTTGCGAACGACAAACTGCCCAAGCGGCGCGAAGATGAAATCTCCAAAATCATCGTCCGTGAGAGTTGGGTCCAGCGGTGGTGGTAAGGCAGCGACAATCTGCTTAGCGGAGACTCGAAAATTCGAATTCAAGAATCCTTCCAGCACCTCGGCGATGCGTGTAATCCGCTCCTTTAGTTCAAGCTGTTTCAAATTGCGCATCGTCGCGGCGACAAATCCCGACGCGTCGAATCGTTTGTCAGCGGCACGGAAAATATCGGCGAGGTATTCCACTCGCTCTCGATTGAAGAGTTGATCCTTGAGGCTAAAGCCTGTGCTGTTCTTCTTGTTCATTACCAATCATGTTTGCAAAACGCGGCAGAGGAAAAACTATGTTGCGTATCATAATCCTCTAGCCGCGCCCGCGTGAGTTGGCATTCAGACTTTTTGAGAATTGCGTCGGCTTCTTCGGAAGAGCCCCACTGCCAAGCATGTGGCGAGCAGAGCGCCGCTACTTGGTTCTGGAACAGCGGTTATACCTAGCGCATAGTTGAAGCCGGAACCAGAAGAGAAAGTGTAGTCCGTAATGACATTACCATTCGAGTCGCGGACCGCGCCAAACCCACCCCACTTTGCAGTGTGCCCCAGGTCGGACTTTGCAATCGACGAAAAACCATTTTGGCCACTTCCAATTGCTTGGGCTTGAGCATCGATTCTTAGCCCAACACCTTCGAGCAAAGTTCCGAACGTAAACGGTACCGTATACGTTTGCTCGATACCCAGGAACTGAGTGCCTGACCACGCGCTGAAACCGTTGGCCGCTGCCCATTCTGCCGTTCTGAGGCTTTCAGTCTTCGAGAAAGTGTTATTGTTTCCAGCAGTAAAGGTGTAGCTCGCACTTGCCCTAACACTACTATCGTATCCGGCGACATAGGGAGAAGGAGCGGTACGTGAAGCCACCAATGTTCCATCGACAGTGAATTTGACTTCTACTGACCCTGAGGTTCCAGCGAGACCTGAAGCATTGAAAAGGAAATCATCGCGAAAGAAAGCTGTGTTAAATGCAAAGATCCCAAAAAATGCTGGATTAAGTCCAGCAGTTGCTAGGCCGTAAGCTTTAAGCTCACCAAACCTTGCTGAGGTGATTGCCTGCGTAAAGTCAGTCTGGGCAGAGCCACCAGCAGAAACAGTAACGCTTCCAGATGTACCCGTTTGAGCCGGAGTGGAAGCTCCAATATTGGAACTGGAACTTGCAGAGATAATGACATCCGCAAATGAGTGGGCCTGTATTGCAAACAGGAAGCATGGGATCAACACCAGGCGGAGCATGTGTGTTGATTTGATCGACGGGATAAGTGCCCGTAATATCGTTGTTAACATTGGTGAATAACTTTCATGGAGTTCATCTAGGTGGGAATAGCGATTCGACTACAACGTTCGAACTCGCTAGGACTTCTTGAGAATTGCATCAGCTTCTGCAACTGCCTCGTTAGCGGCTTTGTGATCTGCATCGCGACTGTTGGCAAGTGCTTCGATCTTGTTAAGAACAGCGTCCGTATCAGCCAGCGACTCGTCCATGGCAGCCGAGACGATCTCCTGGTTCTTTTGTGCAGCTTGGATCAACAGTCCGTAGGATTTGCTTCGTGCCATGAGAAAGTCGGTGATCTTTGTTTCCGTCCCAAGTTGAGTTGCTTCGATCATTAACTTCGAAGCCTCTTGAAGATGCCCACCGATAGCTTTGTAATGATCGATGACTTTCTGGCAGTCTTCACGCTTTTCAGCTCGAAACGCCGCTAGACCCAAACGATCAAACTCGGTAAACAACTCCTGAAACATCGGAGCTACGACGTTGGATTGTTGATTGGCTTCCTCAGCGGCCTTGTCGCTCTTTTCAAGTAGCTCGCGAACCTTTGGATCAGAGCCAGACTTGGCCATCGTGGTAACACCGCGATAGAACTTCGCCGCTCCACCAGCAAGGACAATCAGAGCGAAAAAGAATGCTAAGGCGGTGTACAAAGGCGATTTACTTGAGGCCATATTGGAAGATCTCTACTGTGTGATAGTTAGATGTTTGTGTGATGGATAGGTTTAGCTTTGCAGTGCAACTTGCCTGAGGACTGCTGGGCGGGGAAGTCGGAACTACTGTTTCTTGTACATGGTTCCGCCGACAAAGATTCGGTCGGGATAGACAGGTGTCTTTTCGTCGTCGAATGGAAATGCGATGTGCTGTACCGTTGTTCCATTGGACTGAACCAACGTGAGACTGAAACCGTCCAATTGCCAACTGCCTTGTCCTTCACTCTCGCCTCCCACTCGTGCTTGCGTACCGTTGCTGGTCGAGGTTGCGGTTGTAATGCCTGACATGGTGTATCGTCCGTCGGCTTCGAGACGCAGTGACTTCGAGACGATGACTGAATTACTGCCTCCGCCAATCGAAGCTCCACCTTCGTAGGAGCCCACGATGGACTTACCTGCGGCGAATGATTCGACAGGCAGGAACGAACCGGTGTCCCAGTCAAAACCTCCTTGGACGATCTCCAGCGGAGCCTTGGAGGTTTGGCCGGTGGACCAAGTTACTTCCATCATGCCGCCACTGACCTTGTAGGTTCCCTTGGAACCCTTGTGAGCCTTTAGATCTTCGGGCGAGAATCCAGTGTTTAGGTTCTCGTAGAAGGTTCCGTCTGGTGCGAAGTACCAACAGGACTTTTCCAGAAAGCGCGTTGCAATCCACATTTTCTGCATGTAATACAGCCCTTCTGGCTTCCCGTTGACCATCCTGGCAGGAACTGGCTGGACCAATTTTGATTTGGGATTGGAATTGGTTGCGTTGAACGCTCGGTTCGTCGATGACTGTCCTGTCGAGTCTTGTCCGTTGGCACAGCCCGTAAACAGGCAGCAACTGGCCAAAACTGCGGTCAGAAGGGAGGCTCGGGAAATACGTGTCATCGGGAATCTTTCTGTTTACAATGGATCGTTCCAGCTCGAGCGTTGCCGAGCTAGTTCCCTAATCACGGATCGTTGATTTCTTGTGACATCACTTTCAGAAAACGCTGATAATTTCTTGCAAGAACCCGTCTCGCTCTGGATTGAACAACTTGCGTCGGCAGACCGGGATGCGGCGAGTCGATTGTGGGCTCATTTTTGTCATCGACTGATGGTCTTTGCTCGCAGCAAAATGAGCCCCTCGACGCGACGGATCTACGACGAAGAAGACGCCGCTGTCAGTGCCTTTCGGAGCCTTTGTCGCGGAATTGAAGCCCAACGCTTTCCAGACGTCGGTGATCGCGGCAACCTTTGGGCGCTGCTTGTGGTCATTACCAGTCGCAAGATTGCCAACCAGTTTCGCTACGAACACCAACAGCGACGTAATGCTAATCAAACGCTCGGCGAAGCAATGCTGCAAACCAGTGATGGATCGGCGGTTAACTTGTTGCAGTCGGTGCCATCGCACGAGCCAACTCCCGCGTTTGCAGCCGAAGTTGCGGACATGTCGGAGTATCTCATGGCTCAACTTGGCGAACCGGACCTCAAGCAAATCGTACGCTTAAAGCTCGAGGGGCATACGAACGAGGACATCGCTGAATTGATGAAGGTCACTCGCCGAACCGTTCAGCGAAAGCTGGAGAGGATCCGCCGAATTTGGCTGGAGTCCACCGATTTACCTTCGCCAATGTGAACTTCCTCACAAGCTGTCACCCAATTGTTACAAACGGTGATTAGTAACCTAGTGACAAGCGGCTGTTCTGCTAGCTTCTAACGCAATCGAAAACGGCTCGTCTCCGCACTGTTCCCCTCTATGAAATTCTTTGAATCCGACTTTTCAGAAATCTCCACCGATCAGCTTGCTGCTGTCGACTCGCTTTGCGGTGAGTACGAATCGAAGCGAACTCAAGGAGCCGATGTCGCGATCGAGACGTTTTTACAGTCCGCAGCGGAAGAGATTCGAACGCCGTTGAAGCTGGAGCTCATTCAGATCGAAATGGAGATCCTGGATGCTTGGGATCAACTCTCTTCTCCAGATTCGATGATTCAGCGATTCCCCGAGCATGAGGAATTGATCCACCAGTGTTGGAACGCTCTTCGGGGACATAGTGGATTGCAAAGCCCTATCAACGCCAGAGACACGACCCGAGACACTCAATCGCTTAAAGCTACGCCGGACAGCACGCATGTCGAAAGCTCGGAGGCAGAGTCAAAGTCACAGTCAGAGTCAGAGTCAGAGTCAGAGTCAAAGGCAAATCCGGCTCAATCTGCGGGTGCTCGATTTGTGGGGGAAGCCTTCCCAGTTACCGATGCTTCATCTTCTCGCTTTCGTATCCTTCGCAATCTGGCTCAAGGCGGTATCGGCTCGGTGTTCGTCG
>CAUJKA010000099.1 GCA_963204965.1 Planctomycetota bacterium
AATCAACGCCAGTAACACAACATCCGTATTCTGAGCGTTCAAAAGATCGACAGCGGGCATTTACTTCGAAGATCCCGTTTTTGCGTCATCTTTCTTTTCGTCCGCTTTGTCATCGCTACCAGCCTTCTTCAAGCTGTCGGCCTTTTCCTTTTCTTTGGCATCGCGCTTCTTGGCTTCATCGGGAAGAATGATTTTTGGCAATGCCTCATCTTCGTCGACGAAAAGGATCGACTTGGAATTCACACAATGACGGGTGTTCTTGAGCGTGAACTGTTCGCCCAAAAAGACGTGGCCCAAATGTCCACCACAGTTGGTGCAGACGATCTCAACTCGCTGACCATCTTTGTCAGGAATGCGAGTGACGGTGCCAGGAATCTCGTCATCGAAACTTGGCCAACCACAGTGACTGTCGAACTTATCGCCGCTTCGATAGAGCGGACAATTGCATTTGCGGCAGATGTAGGTGCCCTGACCTTTGTGGTTCCAGTACTCGCCAGTAAAGGCACGCTCGGTAGCTTTAGTGTTGAGCACCGAAGCCTCAAGCCCCTTGAGCTTGTTGAAATCTTTGGATTTTCTGAGTTCGCCTTTGGGGTTGGCGATGAAGGGATGGTTCTTAAACATCTCCTCGATCTGTTGCTCGTGCGACAACTTAATGTCCTTTTTGTCACCGGATTTTTCGCCGGTCTTATCGGTAGACTTTTCACTAGTCTTGTCGGTGGATTTACCAGCGGTTGATTTCGCTGAGTCGTCGGTGCCCTGGTAAATCAATGTCGCGATGCCGAATGTTATGGCTAAGAATCCAATGCGAATCATCGTCTTTCCCCTCGAACAAGAAGTGAAAACAAATCAAGCCAGCAATCTTCAGCAGTTCGGCATTCCAACTACTCAGCGATTCTGATTGTCTAGCCAATGAATGTTGTGGAGCACTGGGTCACCAAATGCACCTGCTAATATCATAAGCCCAACCCCAACGAACGGCAAACAGAGAAATGTCAAGCTTTTCTCCGCCGCAAGTATTCTATTTTCTAGACAACAGGGAACTTCCAGCTTTTTAGCACCTCAAAGAGATCGGAGCCGTGTTGGCACCCACGGATCGCTCTCAGCGGTGAGAGAGATTTCCACGGTGCTGGAGTTTTCCAACTCATGTCAGCCGTTCCCAACTCATCCCATCTTAACTTTCTTGGTTTAACCTCGAAGAGCTCGACACCCGTCTATCCGGCGGCAGAAGTAGAACTCGGTAGAGTGGTCGAGGGCGTTGCCACAAATGGCGTAGCCCCCACATGTATTGAACTTAGTTCGATTGAAGCCAGCTCGGAAGAGCCCAGTCCTGAAGCGCCCAGTTCAGTAGATCCTAGTCTAGCTCCGCAGCCAATCTGCCCGGCTCTGCATCCAGTCAGCCCTAGCGAAGCCAACCCGATTCAATCGCCCTTTTCGAACGAACCAATGGTTCGGCCGGTCGCAAAAACGCCGGTTCGCGTTGTTGTGACAGCAAAAGGTAATTCAGCCAAAACCGAGTTATCCAGAGGCGACGCAGCCAACAGTAGCTCCCCGAAAGGCAATGTAACTAAGCGCAAGTTACATCGCATAGCCGAAGTTCGCGCGAGCCAGGGCATCAGCGAACGGACGATGTGCCGCCGCTTGAACATTGATGCGAAACAACTGCGAGCCATCGAAGATCCCGAAGCCGATTTGAAGCTCTCGCAGCTTGCCATCATCCGCGAAGCGTTGGAAGTCCCTTTCGCAGACCTGTTAGTCGAGAACGATTCGCTGTCACGACCTGTTCAAGAGCGAGCTCAACTGCTCAAGATCATGAAAACGGCGGTCTCGTTAAAGGAGTGCAAATTGGCTCCCCGCGGTGCACGACTGGCCGAGATGCTTTGCGAACAGTTGGTAGCGCTCATGCCCGAACTAGCCGAAGTCGGTGGTTGGCCCGAGTTTGGTTCGCGACGAAGTTCCGACTCGGTCGCGCGAATCCTGGAGAGCGAGATCAACACATCCAATTTGCGATCCGAGTAAATCGAGGGCACTAGTTGCCTTCACACCTATAAGCCTTTACCTAGTTGCCTCGCGTTTGAAATCGAATCGCCGAGGCGTACCGCCTTTGGTTTGGCCTATCGTAGCACTGAGGGCGCCATCGGCGGAGAGCTCGTAAACGATGCGTTTCGGATAGTCGTGCCGAGGGTTCTCAAACACAGCTAGGTTTGCGGTTAGCTCGGTAAGCACAAACTCAGTTTGAGTCTTACCGCCCGGCTGAGCGACGTAGACTAGTCCGCCGTCCCGTTCGATGACCCGCAAGTACTCGAATGCGACCATCTTGCCGCTGGTATTCACCGAACGAGAAACAGCCAGCATCGCGCCACCGAGCGGCGGGCTCCAACGTTCTTCGATCGACGATCCTGAACTTCTTGTCCCCACCCATGCACCTGATAGCCAGCGGAGATCATCAATCACGGCTTTGGCTTGCGGGGGCATCGGAATATCTTCCGCATGCCGATAGAGCCCAATCGATTCTTTCCCCGCAGGAGGATCGACCACGACACTTACAAGCAAGCCTTCGGTCGTCATGCGAAACTTTCTGCGGATAAGCCCGATACCTTGCGGAGCGCCTGCCTTTCGCTCGAAGGCAACTTGATACGAAAACGCGTCGCCCCTCCATGCACCCTGGTATCGCGAGATCGACTTGGGCTCGTCGATTTCAGTAGTCGAACCATCAAGTGCGATGCGTACGTCGCGATGCCCCGAGCCGTGGCCGTTCAGGATGATCGCGTCTTTCTCGACACGCATCTCGAACTTCGAGGCCATAGGCGGGCTAAGTTGTTCCAGCGTCCGGCCTTCAGTGCGGTCTTCGACAAAGATCCACTCGCCATCTAAGGAACTCAAGTCGTCGGCCTTCGCCGCGCGAACGTCTACTGCGATTGCCATCGCCAGAGCGGCAACAAGTGCAAGTGTTGTCGATAACCATTTACGAAGAATCATTGCACAAGTCCAACTTGAGTTGAGAATTGAAGAGTCGCGGTAGTTCTTCACGCGTATCTCTTCTACCGGGGTGACAGTCTATTTCATCGCCACCGGTTTTTCAAACTCGCAACGTGCTGGCTTGAGGCCAACGAGCCGCTTTTTTGAGCAGTTCACTGGTTGCTAAGGGTGATCTAAACCGAATCCTCGAAGAATTTGTTCGCCTTTATCTTCATCGTATTCAAATTCAAGGAAAAGCTGACGTTCGTCGGCGGGCCATTCAAACCACACCTTATGCCTTTGTGAATCAATCGGAAAACTGGGGAGCGTTTCCTCTTCTGGAAGGAGAAGTTTTATTTCCTTGAAAGACCAACCGCCTATACCACGGTCTCGCAACTGGTCATGAAACTTTGTAATGTCGCTTGATCGTTCAACTGGACGATTGGAGTAGCGAACACGGTGAAGTCGGATAGCAATGATATCCTCAGGAGCTGGCCTAATCGCGGGACTCACCAAAGATCGAAAATGGTCATCGTCTTTGATTTTCCAGTTCGATTTGAGATCGATCGAGACGATGTATTCGACTCGCGACTTTTCCTGATCAAAAAGTGTTGGAACACGTCGTGGCTGAAGTGTAACTCTACCATTTGGAATGTTGAGTTCAATTGTTCCACGGCTGTAGGACTCTTCGGCATCTTCCATTGACTTGAAAACGGCGGTGAATGACCCCGTCTCTTGAGTTGTACTATTGCAACCAACCAAGGCGATCATCGAAAAGCAAATCCAGAGTTTCACGCTACAAATCCTCTACGTGTTACGACGATGAACTCTCGGTCGTTTCGTCCCGGCACCAATTCTACTCCAACAGCGCCCAAGAACTCAACGAGCTGTTTTCCAAACGCTTCGACACTCGCTCGAGGGCCTGAAGGACCTAGGATAAAGACATCTTCTTGACGCATGCCCGGAAACGTTTTCTTCTGCTCTCCGCGCGAAGAACGATACCAGATTGCGACATGCCAATCATTCATTTCTCGTCCCGCCATCGCTGTGGCTTGACCCGAGTTCCACTCGACGGATGCCAACGCGCTAACATCGATTGTAAAGCAGGTCAGAAATCGACCGAACATCAGATAGCCGATTGCTACAGTCTTGGCGTCGTGTTCTAGAATGGCGCGAACAAGATGTTGATTCGAATAGACTCGTAGTAGATGGATGATGTACAGTCGGATTCCGCCAGCATCTCGGACGTTTTCAAAAATGATCCATGAAGCTGTGAGCAACCATAAACAACTCGCGATGATTGAAACGACCTGGGTGGACTGAAATAGCAGTACGTTCGATATGCCCAGTATCGTAAAGGCTATTACAACCGAGTATCCAATGGTTGCGCAAATGGCGCTACCACTGTCTGGTATTCGCAGATCAGCAAATCGTGTTTGCGTGGCGTCGGCTGTATTCACTTGTCCACCATCGACCGGCAATTGGGACTACCTCTCCAGTCGTTATCTCTTGTTGGCCGTGGAATTCTTTTCTTTGAAATCTTTAGAAAAGGATCGCAAATCCCTGTTTGGATCGATTCCGGTAGGTGGAGGCAGGAAGACGACGGTCACAGATCGCTCACTTGCAAGGCGTTTCAAGCATTCGTCAAAGGCCTCTTCTCCATCAACAACACGTTTCGTTTGAGAACTGACGATGATACTAGGCAATGTCTTCTGAATAGCACAGTATTCGACATACTCCTCCAGAAATTTGATCATGGAAATCGAATCGAATCGCTCATCCAGATTCGAAAGCAGGAACGGCTTAGCATTGTCGTCGACGCTAATCCACAGCGCATCACTTGGCAACCGAAGTATGACGCCTTTGGAGGTAGCTGACGAATTAGGAGGCGTTTGCTTGGATGCTAGGTTAGTCGACAAAGCAGTTATTGCGAACATCAAGAGAAAAGCCGTTGTAATCGCGAAATTTCGCTTCATGTTTTGTGCGTCCTCTCTCATGGGTTGAATTGTAATACGGTTAAGGCACTTTGACGCTAGTAACGGATTTCTGCAAGTTCTCTGGCGAGCCGTAGAACCGCGAGCCGCAACCGGGGCAAAGCCAAGTTGGAAATTCGCCCTTAGGAATAATGTGCGTTACTCCCGTGCTACGCATGCGACAGTTGCAATTGGGACATCGCGTTCCCCGAAACTGCTTCGACAATCGCGGAAGAAACAACAAGCCTATCAAGCCACCAACACCTAAGACGATTTCCCAACGCATTGAAGAAAGTCCTCATTCGAAGCTGTACTATTGATCGAATCTAACTGTCCGCTCATTCTGAAGTCGTTAAGTGTCGCCAATACATTGCGGGGTTATTCAATATGTTTCGCGAAATCTGATAGTGTGACGTTTCCTCTAGAGTCGTTCGCTTAAGCGTGCCATTGTCAAATGAAACTATTGTAGCCCCTGGATAGGTTAACAAGATGGGAGAATGGGTCGCTGCAACGAACTGGGAATGCCCATTCGATACCAGTCGATGCATCAGAGCAAGCAACGTCAATTGTCGCTGAGGAGACAATGCCGATTCAGGCTCGTCCATTAGGAACAGGCCTTCCTCGAAGCGATTGTTCATGATCGATAGAAAGGCCTCGCCATGGGACATCTTGTGTAGTGATCGCCCTCCATAGCGGGTGTAAGGATCGGCACGCTGTCCGTTCGACATTAAGAAGTGCGGATCATCGTCTCGATGTTCCAGCAAAGAGGCGAAATGCCCCTGAGTCTCTGCCCGAAAAAAGTAGCGTTCCTTAGGTTGCCTACTAAACGCGACTCGAATGGAACTCGCAAGCAAGCTCTCTTCCTCATAAGCGTGATTCGCTCCCAGTTCATTGGTTCCTCCACCTGCGATTGGAAGTCCAGCGGCCACCGCGATCGCTTCAAGTAACGTCGATTTGCCCGAACCATTTTCGCCCACAAAGAACACTGCGGGAGTTTTCAGTTCAAGATTCAAGCCTTTGACGAATGACAGATTCCCAGGAAACCGGTTTGAATCCAAGGGATACTCTTCCTTGAGACTGATCGACGTAATGTAAGGAGTATTCATCGGACATCCTGCTCCTGCTCCTGCTCGTGCTCGATTCCTTCTCGATACGTCTCTGCCGTTTCGGAAACCGATTCGTTACGAGCCACTAGTTTTGTTAGCATCGCTACTATTCGTCGTAGTCTAGATTTGCCAATCAAATTTTCATCGGGCGTAATCGCAAGGCATACCGACAAGACATCATGTATCGCGGCGCATTCCAAGGCTGACCCACGGGCAATATCGAAAAAGCGACTGCGGTCCTTCAAGCTATGCTTGCCATTTCCTTCCGCAATGTTCAGCGGAATAGATTGTGCGGCACGAATCCATTGATCCCGAGCATGGCGATTTTGGCCAGTCAATCCAGATGCAATGCTGAAGGAATAAGCGATGTAGTCAATGGAGAGGCGATATACATCAAGTTTTTCATGATCAAAGAGCGGTTCATTCATCATCGTCACTTCGAAAGACACTTGGTTTGTGGTTTCAGTATAGCCCGCCAGCTAGTGATGCCGCAACAAAGCGATCTTAGTTTCGCTCGTGCTTTCTTCTCGTCATTCCCGCTCTTTATTTCCTGCTCGTGCTCGTGCTCAGCGCAGCGGTGCTCGAATCAGGGGGCGACGCGTAATTCAATGCTAGTTAAATCCAATGTCGATCGCAGAGGAAGGTCGCAGGGAACTGTCGAGCACGAGCACGAGCACGAGTAGGAGTAGGAGTAGGAGTAGGAGTAGGAGTAGGAGTAGGAGTAGGAGTAGGAGTAGGAGGAAGCCTTAGGGCTTGTTCCAAGCAGACTTGAGTTCATGAACCTCGAGCGAAAGTACTTTAGCTGTACCGCCTCGAGTTTCGAAATAGAGATTTTTGTTATCAGCTTTGGTGTTGTAGGGCGTGGGAACATATGTCAGCCCGTCACTGGCAAAGACTTCGGTTCCAATTCGATCGCAATAGATGATGATGCTTTGCTTGCCATCGCGAAGCGGAGCAGGGGCCGTATGACCGGCGACAGATATCTCTTGCTTGGCTGGATAGTAGATCACCATCACGTCGCGAATGTTAAAGACGATTTCGTGAGCCGTTCCAGGCTCGAACTCAACTCGCACTTCAACAAGCTCGGCTTTCACCTTGTCCAGCGGATTGGGTGCTCCTGGACTGAGATCCATCGCGTTAAAGTTGTGCGTGCGAGTTCGAAGTGACTGGAGTTCTTTCACCGGCTGAAAAGTCATGCGAGGACCGTCTTCCGTTGTGATCAAGCCTAACTCAAGCGGCAATGTCATCGATTGATTGAAGGGCATGCCGCGAGTTTCAGTCTGAAACCAACCGATCTGTATTCTCCGATCATCAGTCCGACCAACTGTTGGTGGAATATCGCTAAAGGTCTGAGCCGCATAAAAGCCTCGTCCGCGATGCCCAGCCAATCTCGTTTGCTCGGGTACAAACTTCTTTCCATCAAAACTACCCAAAGCGTATTCACTATTGGCTGCGGTCAAAACCCAGCGTTTGTCTCTACCGTTTCCATCAACAGGTAGCTCAAACATATCGGGGCATTCGAACAAAAACGGTCGCCCCATGGGATCGCCTTCGACAACGCTGGCAACCTTCCATTGCTTCAAGTCTGTCGAGGTCAAAATGTGCACTGTGTGTCGGCCCGCTGGCTTTTCGACGTAAAGCACCATAACCCACTGCTTAGTTGGCGCATGCCAGATAACCTTGGGATCGCGATTACCAGCGGTGATCTGTGGAATGATCGGATTGCCCGAGTATTTCGTGAAGCTTCGACCATCGGTGCTCCATGCAAGGCTTTGTACCGTGGGATTTCCTGCTGCGGTGTAGAGCAGAATCAACGGCGGCTTGCCATCTTTGCCAAAGCCGCTGGAGTTCTTCCAATCGACCACAGCACAGCCGCTGAACATCGGCCCTTGCTCGTCAGGCAAGAGCTTGTCACCGAGTTCCTCCCAATGCACCATGTCTTTGCTCACAGCGTGGCCCCAATGCATGTTTCCCCAACTCCATCCATACGGATTATGTTGGAAGAATAAGTGGTATTCGCCGTTGTAGTAGACCATCCCATTGGGATCATTATTCCAGCCTCGCATCGGCGAAAAATGGAACTGACCTCGTTGAGTCTCCGAGTAAAGATTCTCCGAGTTCTTGATCGCGTTGCTGGCTTCAATCGACGTTAAGGCAGTTGAGTTGCTGGGCAGCTTATCGACTCGCAAAACCGCAGTCTTTCCCATCCAAGCCGATACATCCATGGGGGCCCACCAATCCGCTTGGTCATCGGCCAACTCGATTTCATTTCGTACGATCGGCTTTCCTTCGACGAGCAGTGTGACCATTCGCTTTGGTCCACCGTTCTTGATGGGCAAGTGAAGGTAGCGGGCATCGACAACAAACTTACGCTCGACATCATGTTGAGTTTGCAAGGGCTTGCTGTTTGTTTGGACAATGTGATCGACGTTCAGATGCCCCCAGCTTCCCGCAGCTTGATCGACAATGCGAATGGAGGCTTTCTTGCCGATAAACTCAGCCACATCCCAAAACTCTGGCGCGAGCTTTTCACTGCCTCCAGGCGAACTGTTCGGCCCAGTTGCTTTTCGCACCAGCTTGCCTTCCACCCACAGTTGCAGCGCGAGCTTTTCCTCGTCCTTGCCGCCACCAATTAAGAAGGAGATGTAGTTGCGTTGAATGGAGAAATCAGAAGAGACCAGCGTTCCCATCGATTTGTCACCACCGACAAACGAGTTGACGAATCCCTTGCCTGAAAATCCTTCAACGGCCATTTGATTGGGGAGCGTTCCCTTCGCTGGACCATCTCCAAACGCCTGACCATTGGCCTTCCAGTCCAGATAAGAACTACCTTCAAAGTCGGCGATCACGATCTCTGCATCCTGAGCCAGAAGTGTGCTACCGGCGGTGCCGATGGTCCATGCAAGGGTGAGGGCAAGATTCGCTAGTGAGTTCATTCTCTTTATGAAGTTCATGATGAGAGTCTGATCTGTAGTGTCGGAAGAGTTTGAGGCGGGAACTGAAAGGGCACAGTTTAGCTGACAATCAGTTCAACGAGACTCGGGGGTGTTGCGAATTTAGAAAAGGTTGAACGAGCATAACGCTTTGGCGCGACAAACGATTTTGATCTTCCAATAGGTATTCGAAGTGAATGCAATTCGTTTCGGGCCATTTTCGAGCCTTGCCACTCGCTTCTTAATCAACGATACTAGGGGCACGGGAGGAAAAGTGCAAACTTTAGAATTAGAACTTCGTGAACTCGTCACTCATTTCAATCGAAACAAGATTGACTACGCGCTTTGCGGCGGAATGGCGGTAGCCATTCACGGGTACCCCCGTTTCACCCAAGATATCGACCTTCTAGTCCCTAAAGAGAGTCTGGAAAGAGCTCGTGAAGTTGCTGCAACTCTGGGATTCTTGGACGAAGCTGATCGCATCAGTTTTACAGACTCTGAAGTCTATCGACTAATTAAGGTCGACGGATCTAGCTACAGAGTTTTAGACTTACTTGTGCCACGAAGCTTAGAAAACATTTCATGGAACGATCGGCAATGGTTCGATTGGAATGGTCTGACCATTTGTGTGGTTTCGTTAAAAGGCTTGATCGAAATGAAACGAGCAGCAGGCAGAGACATCGATCTCATCGACATTAAACAGCTTGGATTCGACCCTCATGCAAAGTAATAAACGGTCCGATTCGCACGAAGATCGAGTGAACGAAGTTGACATGTCCAGCGAAGCTATCACAAGTCGGCTGAGAGAGGTTAGCGAGCTTTACGAGTTGGGAATCTCTTTGGCTAAGGTAAAGCCGATTACTCAATCTAAGGATGACACGATTCCTACGTCAACTTCCACTAAGGACGATGAAAACGCGGGGTCACCGCCGAACAGAAAGCAATAGAAGACGACGGCGGAGCGTCGTGGCACACTGAGAAGAGCGTCGTGGCACACTGCAGACTAAGAGGCTTGGCAGCGAGGACAGTAAAAGGTTGATCGCTGAGCCTGGACAATTCGCACGATCTTCTGCTTGCGACAGGCGGGACAGAGTTTGTCTTCGCGGTCGTACACACGATGTTCGTTTTGGTAGCCACCCGACTCGTTGAGAGAATTGCGGTAGGTGCCATCGGAAAGCGTCGAGCCTTCATAGAGAATGGCGGTGTTGAGGATATCTAGCATCGCTGCATGCAAGCGTTTGGATTGCTTTACGGACAATTGCTCTGCAGGTAGCGCCGGATCAATCTTGGCAACATGCAGCATCTCCGAAGCGTAAAGATTACCTACGCCTGCCAGGATCTTCTGATCGAGCAAAGCAACTTTGATGGGTCGCTTGGTTACTGTCAACCGATCGAAGAACTGTTGAGCTGTAATAACTAAAGCATCTGGACCCAGTTTATCGTCAACTAACTGGGATAGAATTTGGTCGCGAGCAACCAATTCAACAATTCCTAAACCTCTCTGATCCCAGAACTGAACTTTCAAGTTTGGCTTGCCACGCATTTCGATCCATAGGCGAACATGCCCCGCATCAGGCACATCGCTCAAAGTAGCCAAGCCGGTCATTCTAGGCTGGAGGACCAATGCCCATTGAGCCGTTTCAATCAAGACACGCTTACCCAACCGGGAAATGCCTTGAACCACTTCTCCTTCCATTTCGGCGGCAATCTGCCGAAGCGATGGCTTGATCACGATAGGACGACATGTACAAGGCGGTGTAGTAATCGATCGAATCCGTCGACCAACGATCGGCAACAAGCCTCGACGCATCGTTTCAACTTCTGGAAGCTCAGGCATTGGAAGTCGCTGTGCCTCCGTCTGTGTGCTTGCTACTAGGCATGCTCCCAACTTCACCTGACGATATTACAGCCGCTTCTGAGTCGGAAGGCGTAGAGCTTGAATCAGGCTCCTTCCCATCACCTTCTGTCTTGCCACCGTAGCCATGTTCGTCAAAATGCACCATTTCGCGGCGAATGATACCCAGCAGAGTTTGCAACAAACTCACAGCCATCGGACCAACAACAATTCCAATTGGTCCCAACGCTTGAACTCCGCCGAGAATACTCAACAAGGCCAAGAGTGGATGCAACTGCGACTGTCCATGAAGGACTGCTGCCTTGACCAAGTTATCGACGGTTGCAACGACCAATAGGCCCCACACAGCCAACAGCCCCGACGCAAGAAATCGCTGCTCGACAAAGGCTAAGTAGATACAAATTGGTACCCACACAACCATTGGCCCCACAAAAGGAATCAAGGCGGCCACGGTGGTCAGCATGACCAACAGAACTAGATAGTCCATTCCCACAAATACATAGCCGACACCCGCAGTCAGTCCCTGCACGACAGCAGCAGCCAACATGGCCAACACTACCGCTCGACTAGTTCGTTCAAAATCACTCAGTAACTCTTGTTGATAGGCTCGATCCAGTGGCAGCATCTGCTGAATCGTTTCGATCATTGCCGGACCATCTGCCAAAAAGAAATACAACGAAAGTGACAGTATCAACATTCCAAAGATCAATTGGAACGCAACGCGTCCAGTTGCGCCCGTCACAGGCAACAGCTTTGGTTTCACGTACTCCATTGCTCTAGTCCGCAACGATTCGACATCATCTTGCGTTGGATTGGTAACCTCACGCAAGAATGTCGGAAGGGCGCCGCCGTGCAAGTCTGTCTTTAGAATGCCGAACTTAGATTTGATCGATAGCGCTAACTCCGCTTGGCTTTCACCGGTTACTAAGTCTTGCTGTTCGAACTTCGAAACCAACCCGATCAACTCATCCAAGCTGGTCGTATCCCAAGCTTCGCCCTGCTGCAGAATGATATCTTGCTTTAAATCATTAAACTGAGTTTTGAGTTTCTTTGCATGTCCAGCTAAGACGGCTGGCTGTCCCGTCAAGGCAGTGTCGCTAACGTCGTGAACTAGTAGATCCACTTCGTCGCCTGCAGTACGCAAGAGTTCACCGAAGTGAGGCATGGCCAAGCCCAAGGAACTTCGGAGCTTGCTGAGCTGAAGTCCGATCGAAGCGGCGTTATTCTGCTCGATAAACCGTAATCCCTGAACTCCCGCGGTCATCACCACAATGCCAACGGGCAAGAGCAAGCATAACAGGATTGCCAGCGTCGTTAGCCCGGCGGCCCACTGCACACGTCCTTTGGTTCTAACCAATAACCACTTGTGCAACGGCCGGAACACGACCACCAGAATGATCGACAAAAACAGCGGGATAAAGAATCCCGCTAGCACGCGATAGAACAGCACCAAGAAAACGACGGTGATGGCTATCAGAACATAAAATGAGATCAACCGGGACATGGGATTCTCTAAAGATCGAGACTAGAACTTGCCATGAGCCAAGCCGCCCAACAAGCTACCGATATCGGTGTTCTTGAGTTTGTCGGTCAAGTGCTTCGCCTTATCTACGATCTCCTGACTGTATTGCGTCTGAGTCTCCTTCGCTTTCTCAATCAACCTCGTAAACTCGGCCTTGAGCGTTGCAATGTCAATCTTCCTTCCCGCCGCGTAGTACTGTTCGGCAACCATTCCTAGCGCGTAGGTCGTCGCAAATGTCATTGCAGTACCAGCCACACCGCTGGACATGCTGCCAGCAACGCCGCCGCCAACGGTTCCGACCATCGTGGAGAGAAGCTTTCGCAGTCCTGATTCCAAAAGCTGTCCTGCGGCTCCCACTCCCAAAGCTGCGCCGAAATCTTTCACCGCCAGATAGTCCATTTCGATGCCATGACGTTTGCTGATGTCGTAGACCATTTTCAATTGCACGGGAAGGATGGCTAACATGCCCGCGGTTTGAGGCAGCAGCTCCAGCGCCGCGGTGAGTATGGAGTACTTGATCAGGATTGGATCAAGCGAGTCTTTCGGATCTGTTGGGATTGGACCGATTACAGCAAGCTCGTTGGCAGTAGTAGTTGTCGCTGTTGACGCTGCTGCTGAAGCCGCAGTTGAAGCCGCCGCTGTACTTGCCGAGCTAGCGGTGGCTCCTGAGCTGCTCACTGACGGCGAAGCTGCAGGCCGGAGAATTGCCGTAAGATCTTTAAGAAAGGCTTCTTCGGCGGGATGCATGTAGCCATCAGCTTCACAAATGCATCGCGCGACTTCATAAGCCAAGCTCTTGGCTTGATCGCTTGACAATTGACCAGCCGCTTGGCTCAGCGTCAGCTTCCCAGTAATGATCTGCTGGTACAAGCTAGCCATATCGACCAACTGAATTTCAAACCCCTCGGCGACGCGTCGAATCGCAGCATGTTCGGCTTCGTCTTTCTGTCCATCGGAGAATGCGGCCAATAGTGCTATGGCAACCACGGCTTCTTGTTCAGACTTGTTCATTTCTCGGGCAAACTCCTAAAGGGATTTCTTTGTTTCTTGCGTGGCAGGTTCAGTAACTATTATCCGGCAACGCGTCTCGCGGCAATTCTACGCGGTAAGGCCAATAAACTTGGCTGGATTGCTAACCAGCAACTTTGTTCTCAACGCTAAGTCCAAACCCAGCCCTTCGGCAAGCCAGAGATCAGCGTCTAGCATACTGCTGGCAGCTCCGACAAAGTGCTGGCCACTCGCATCTCGGGCAGCTTTATCTGGGCCGATCTTAACTGTTCGCTGGCCGAGTTGGTAAACACCAGGCCCCAAGCCCGTCGCACTAATCGCATCAGATACTACGCAAAGTCGATCGTGGTCAACCCACTCCAGAAGATTACGGAAGAGCAGCTCGGGAATGTGAAAGCTATCGGCGATTAAAGTGTAGGACAGTTGGTTACGCAATCGCAGCGCGCGGTAGATGATATTGTCGTGTCGGTCCATCAGCTTGGGACACCCATTTCCCAAATGCGTGAACAGAGTCAACCCTGCATCAACGCAGCGAAGGAGGTCATCCAGGCTGGCGTTGGTGTGCCCAGCAGAGACCACGCAGCCTCGTTGAACACAAGCCCTTGTTAGCTCACCCTTGACGTCGATCTCAGGAGCGAGTGTCAGCAGTCGAGCCAAACCATCTGCAGCGTCCAGCAATTGTTGAAGCGATGACAACGAAGCTTGTAGCGCATGCTCAGGCGGATGTGCTCCGATGTAACCCGACTCGCAAGGAAAAAACGGGCCTTCAATGTGTATCCCGTGAAAGATTTGACCGGCAACGCTATCAGATCGGATCGCTTGCACCAAATTCCGAATGCACTGCGACATCGTTGTCAAATCAGCGGTGATGACTGTCGGCAATGCGGCTACGACACCATCGCAGTGCATGGCTTCAGCGGCCTGGATCAACTGCTGGGTCGTTGTTGATGGATCGTTGAAGTCTATGCCGTGGTATCCGTTGACTTGCAAATCAACATAACCTTTTTGAATCAACCTCATCAGCATCGACCTTCGGCAAGCATTTCAATCAACGGATCGTGGTGCAACTTTGCAACGTTTCTGGCGAGAGCATACTACTGCTACCAGCATCCAACGCGAGAACTGTATCGGGATGCGTTTGTAAGATGCTGGCGGGTACGGATGTCGACACCGTTCCTTCAACCGTATTCTTTACGGCCTCGGCCTTACGTCGATCAGGCGCAGTGCAGAGAATTTTTTTCGCTCGCATGATTTGCCGAATCGACATGCTGATCGCTTGCTTGGGCACACTTTCTAGCGAATCGAACCAACCTTCGCCGACTTGTTGCCGCCGACAGGCTTCGTCCAAGTCGACGATCAAGTACGGATCGTTAGCATCAAAGTTGGCTGGCGGATCGTTGAAGGCTAAGTGACCATTCTCGCCGATGCCGCAGAGCATCAAGTCGATCTCGCGACCACTTAACGCGGCGTCGGCCAATTGCTTGAGCAGCGCGGGAGGTAAGGTTCCGTCGAGATAATGGAAGGAAGCCAACCCAACACGATTTACGAAACGATCTCGCAGATAGCCACAGAAGCTTGCAGGGTGGTTGGATGCGATGCCAAGATACTCATCCAGATGAAACCCGTGTACGCGACTCCAATCGATTCCGCTTTGCGAAACCAAGGCGTTCAGCACTTCAAACTGGCTAGAACCTGTTGCCACCACTAGATTGACCCGGGCATTCTCACTCAAGCTCTTGCGCAAAATCTCTGCGGCTTGGTCAGCTACGTAACTACCCAGAACAGGACGATCTGCGGCAACGACTATTCGCATCGGCTCTTCTTTCGAATTGCGGGGGAGAAATCCGACTGGCGGAATCTTTAGGAACTCCGAATTTTAGCAGTTTAGACAGTTCTGGATATTTGCCAGCATTTCCCAGGGACCGCAGGAGTTGCCTAAACTGCCAACAATCCGACTTATGGGAATTTTAAACCTCTTTTAATCCGTTTTATCGACCGATAGAATCACTTTAAAGTTGACATCGACTTACAGAAACTCGATAATGCTTGTCCATCAAGGATAGGCAGCGTGAACCTTGCCATGCGAAAAACGTTCAAGATCGATAGTCACCTTAATCACTTAACAACTAACTCACCGATTGCCCGCTCGTCGTATTTCTTCTCGCATTAGGAGCTTAGCCGACACCAACAAAAATCGGCTAACGAAACAAGGAGAGGCTCGGAATGGCAACTGGAACCTATTTTATTCGCTCGTGCCCCACGTGCGGTCGGACGCTTGAGATACGCGTCGAACTGCTCAATCGTCAGGTCGAGTGCTCGCATTGCCACGGTACATTTGTGGCAACAGAGATTGAAGAGCGATCCATTTCCGACTTGCGTATAGAGCAAGCCTTGGCGAGGACGCAACAGTTCTTGGATTCATCGCACGCTGAGAGCGCTGCCGGAAAACTCGGCTAAGTCTTGCCAGTAGTTCGGATAGGTCTTGCCTGTGCAGTCTGGGTCTCGAATGACGATTCCTGGATTGCGTAGTCCGACAAGTGCTAAGCTCATCGCCATCCGATGGTCGTGATAAGTATCGATCTCCGTGGGAGTGATGTTCGCTGGCGGATCGATACGCAGGCCATCCTCAAACTCATCGACTCGCGCACCCAATTTGCGAAGCTCGGTAGCCAAATCCGAAATGCGATCAGTCTCTTTGACTCGATTATGAGCTACGCCGCGCACGGTGGTCGATCCTTCTGCAAACATAGCAACCGCAGCTAGTGTCTGCACGGTGTCGCTAATGTCCGACATATCGACTTCAACGCCTCGAAGTCGCTGACCGCCGATGACTTCAGTGCCATCTTGTCGGTAGTTCACCGTACATCCCATTTGCTTCAGCACTTCGCAAAATCGAACGTCGCCCTGTAGGCTCTCTTGATTTAAGCCAGACACAAAAGCTCGACCGCCAGTAATCGCCGCAGCAGCCCAGAAGTAACTTGCCGCTGATGCATCGGGTTCGATGTCGTAGTCAATGCCCACATACTTCTTAGCCGTATCAATCACAAATGGTCCAGATCCATTTCCATCGACCGATGCGCCAAAGCCGTGCATGACAGCCGCGGTCATGCGAACGTAAGGCACTGAAACAAGTTCTCCCTGAACCTGAAGAGTCACCGGACTCTTAGCCATCGGTGCGGCCATCATCAATCCCGATAGGAATTGACTGGAGATATTGCCTGCCACGGTTGCGATGCCACCGTTCAATCCAGTTGAAGCAATCGAAACTGGCGGGCATCGATCGTCGTTGGTGTTAGCACTCTGAACGTTCGCGCCAAGTTGTCGAAGCGCGACCAGCAAGTCCCCAATCGGACGCTCGCGCATTCTCGGCACTCCATCGAGCACAAAGTTGCCTTCGCAAGCGCATAGAGCTGCCGTCAGAAATCGAATCGTTGTTCCACTATTGGCTACAAACAGGTCGGCATTTCGATTGGGCACATGTCCGCCGCCGCCGGTCATGCGAATTTCACCTAGCTGCTTGTCATGGATGATGTCCAGCCCTAGCTTTTTCCAAGCCTCGATCATCACGGTGGTATCTTCACTATCCAACACACCAGTCAAATGGCTTGAACCGGTCGCCAAAGCGGCACACACCAGAGCTCGATTGGTAATGCTCTTGCTTCCGGGCGGACGGATAGAACCATTGACGGCGGGAACAGGGCTGAGATAAGCTTTTTTCACGTTGAATTGTCTTGTTTGCAGATGCACCATCGGGGACTGGACGCATTCTACTCGGCATTGACGAAACTGGCTATTGCGTGAGCAAAGTGAGCTTCTTAACTCCGTGGCTTTGTGCCTCCGTGAGAGGTTTCTTGTGTTCTTGTGCATGGATACAGACTGTTTTGAAATGGGGTCCCAAAGACGATGGTGTGCCACTGGCTTGCCAGTGTTCGGGGAAAGTTGCCTTGAAGCAAGAGGCGA